>JAHDXY010000368.1 GCA_023384005.1 Burkholderiaceae bacterium
GACCCCTTGCACCCCATGCAAGTGCGCTACCAGGCTGCGCTACGCCCCGAAGCGGCGAATTATAGCAGCAGGCGCCCCGCGCTCCGCACGCTGCGCCGGGGCGCACGAGACAGCGATTCGAGCGAACCGCGCGGCGTTCAGCGCAACAGCGCGAGCGCGTCGCGCAAATCGCCGCGCACGGCTTCCAGCGCGTCGCTGTCGAAGTCGAACCGACCCTGCGCCGGGTCGCCAGCCGCAGGCGCGACGCCCGTCGTCGCCGTCGCTACCGCCGGCGCGCCAGCCTTGGTGCGGCCGTTGTGCGCGGCGTCGCCCAGGCGGTTGCGCGCGCCGCTGATCGTGAAGCCCTCTTCGTAGAGGAGTTCGCGAATGCGACGCACCAGGAGCACCTCGTGGTGCTGGTAATAACGGCGGTTGCCGCGCCGCTTCATCGGGCGAAGCTGGGTGAACTCCTGCTCCCAGTAGCGCAGCACGTGCGGTTTGACTCCGCACAACTCGCTCACCTCGCCGATCGTGAAGTAGCGCTTCGCCGGGATCGGCGGCAGCACGACCTTGGTGTCGGCTTTGGAGTGCATCGACGGTTGCGGCGAGCAGGCGGGCATTTCGCGCTCTCGCGCGTCAGCCCGGCTGGTCCTCGATCTGCGACTTCAGTTTCTGGCTGGCGTGAAAGGTCACGACGCGTCGCGCCGAGATCGGAATCTCCTCGCCGGTCTTCGGATTGCGCCCAGGGCGCTGCGGCTTGTCGCGCAGCTGGAAATTGCCGAAACCCGAGAGCTTGACCGCCTCGCCGCGCTCGAGCGCCTCGCGGATCTCATCGAAGAAGGTCTCGACCATGTCCTTGGCTTCGCGCTTGTTCAGCCCGACCTGCTCGAACAGCATTTCGGCGAGCTCGGCCTTGGTGAGCGTATAGCTGCCGTTTTCGGAACCGAACGCATCCGGGTCGGATCGTTCAGCGTCCTGATCGTGCAGCTGCGCGAGAAAAGACTGTCCGGCTCGATTCATCGATGAAGGTGATTTCTCATGCCCCCGCGCGCAGGCGAACCCCGAGCGTCGAGCCAAGATTTGCCACCAAGGCGGCGATCAGATCGTTGACTTCCACCTCGTTCAAGGTGCGTTGAGTATCTTGCATCCACAAACGGATGGCAAGGCTTTTTTCCTTATTTTCCAAGCCCTTACCGCGATATTCGTCAAAGATTCTGACGTTTTTCACGAGTACTCCATCGGGCCGTTGCGCGAGTGCCGACCAGCTCGCGTCGAGCAGGCGCTGCGCCGGAACCGAGGCATCGACAACCAGCGCGAGGTCGCGGATCACCGGCGGGAACTTCGAGACTTCGCGGAACACCGGAACCTGACGATCGCGCAGCGCGTCGAGCAGCACCTCGAACACAACCGGCGGCTGTGCGAGCCCGAATTCGGCCTGCACGGCCGGGTGAAGCTCGCCGATCCATCCGATCGGCGTGGCGTCGATCGAGAGCCGGGCGCAGCGACCGGGGTGCAGCGCCGGGTGCGCGTCGGCCGCGAACAGCACGCGCCGCGTGCCGATAAGGGCCTGCAGGTCGGCCTTCACGTCGAAGAAGTCCACTGCGCGGGTGCGCACCCCCCATTGCTCTTCGACCGGCGGCCCGTAGGCCAGCGCGCCCAGCACGACCGGCTGGCGAACCCCCTTGACCGCGAGTTCGCCCGGCGCGACCGAGGCATCCGCCTCGAACACGCGTCCGACTTCGAACAGGCGCACGCGCGACGCCTTGCGGTTGAGGTTCGCACGCAACGTCTCGACCAATCCGCCCCACAACGTGGTGCGCATCACGTCCATCTGCGCGGAGATCGGGTTGCGCAGGGCGATCGCCGTGCGCGCACCCAGAGGCGCATCGAGCCTGGAGTCGACGAAGCTGTAATTGACGACCTCCTGGTAGTCGCGCGCCGCCGCCGCGCGCTTGAGCGACGCAACGCTGCGCCGGCCTTCCGGTTGTTCGCGCATCGCACAGGCGGCCTGCGGCGCGCGCACCGGCAAACGCTCGTATCCCCAGATGCGCACCACCTCCTCGATCAGGTCCTCCTCGATCGCGAGGTCGAAACGGTAGGCGGGCGGCGTGACGAGGAAATCCCCGCCGTCGCGCACGAATGGCAGGCGCAGCCGCGTGAACGCGTCGGCGATCTCGTCGTCGGCGATCTGCACGCCGATCACCCTGCGCGCGCGCGCAGGGCGCAGGCGCACTTGCGCGCGCCGCGGAACCCCGGTGACGATGTCGTCGACCGGGCCCGCCCGCCCGCCGCAGATGTCGAGAATCAGCCGCGTCAGATACTCGATGTGCTCGACCGTCGTCGACGGATCCACGCCGCGCTCGAAGCGCTGGGACGCGTCGGTGGAGAAGTTGAAGCGCCGCGCGCGACCGGCGATCGACTCGGGCCACCAGAACGCGGCCTCGAGGTAGATGTCGCGGGTGTCGAGCGTAACCGCCGTGCTCTCGCCGCCCATGACGCCGGCCAGGCTCTCGACCTGGTTCTCGTCCGCGATCACGCCGACGCTCTCGTCGAGCTCGACCACCTGCCCGTTGAGCAACTCGAGCGACTCCCCGGCGCGCGCCCAGCGCACCTCGAGCGCGCCGTGGATCCTGTCGAGGTCGAATACGTGCGACGGTCGCCCGAGCTCGAGCATCACGTAGTTGGAGATGTCGACCAACGCCGAGATCGAACGCTGCCCCGCGCGCTCGAGTCGCGAGCGCATCCACCGCGGCGTCGCCGCGCGCGCGTTCACGCCGCGAATCACCCGCCCGGAGAAACGCCCGCACAGGTCGGCGTCTCGCACCGTCACCGCGAGGCGATCGTCGATCGCGGCGTCGACCGCCGGGTACTCCGGAATCGCGAGCGCGGCTCCGCTCACCGCGGCGACTTCGCGGGCGATCCCGTAGACGAGGTTCGGCGTGAGCTTGAGCAGCATCACGCGTTCGTCGAGCCGCAGATACGAGCGGATGTCGGCGCCGATCGGCGCGTCGGGCGCGAGCAGCAACAGGCCGGCGTGATCGTCCGACAGGCCGAGTTCGCGCGCCGAGCACAGCATCCCCTCGCTGGCCACTCCGCGCATCGTCACCGGCTTGATCTCGAAACCGCCGGGAAGAACCGCTCCGGGCAACGCGCAGGGCACGCGCGCACCGGCCGCGACGTTGGGCGCACCGCACACGATCGACAGCACCCCCGATCCGGAATCGACCTCGCACACCGTCAATTTGTCCGCTTGCGGGTGCGGCGCGACCGAGCGCACCAGCGCGACCACCACCTTCGCGAACGACGGCGCGACGGTGTCGATCTGCTCGACCTCCAGCCCGGCCATCGTCAGCCGTTCGGCAAGTTCGTCGCTGCTCCAGTCGGGGTCGCAGAAACTGCGCAGCCAGCTCTCGGGAAACTTCATCGTTCGCTCGTCCTCGGCGATGAACCTTCACGCTGGCGCTCCCGCGCCGGCGCGCCGGGCATCAGGGGTTGAACTGCGCCAGAAAGCGCAGGTCGTTCTCGTAGAACAGCCGCAGATCGGCCACGCCGTAGCGCAGCATCGCCAGTCGTTCGATTCCCGAGCCGAACGCAAATCCGATGTAGCGCTCCGGGTCGAGACCGATGTTCCTGATCACGTTCGGGTGCACCTCGCCCGAACCCGACACCTCGAGCCAGCGGCCCGCGAGCGGACCGTCGTGAAAGCGCATGTCGATCTCCGCCGACGGTTCGGTGAACGGAAAGTACGACGGGCGAAAGCGCACGTCGAGGTCGTCGCGCTCGAAGAAC
>JAHDXY010000369.1 GCA_023384005.1 Burkholderiaceae bacterium
AGGCCTGCTGTCCGCCGATGATGCTCACGAAAGTGGTCTTGCCCGCGCCGTTCGGTCCGATCAGCGCGCGACGCTCGCCCGGGCGCAGTTCGAAGTCGACGCCCGCGAGCGCGACGAACTTGCCGAAGCTCTTGCTGACCTTTCTCGCGACGAGGATCGGCGCCGCGCTCATGACGCGCTCCTCGCGCGCAGGCCCAGGCGCTGCACCATTCCGGCGAAACCCGAAGGCGAAGCGAGAACCACGCCCAGGAGGATCACGCCGACGACGAGTTCCCAGTCGGCGATATAGCGCGACGCGAAGGTCTTCAACAGCGTGTAGATCACCGCGCCGTAGATCCCGCCCGCGAAACTTCGCAGCCCGCCGATCACGACCATGACGAGCGCATCCACGGTGAAGCCGAGCCCGGTGTAGTCGGGAAATGCGTTGCCGTGGAACACCGCGAACAGCGTGCCCGCGATTCCCGCCAGCGTTCCCGCGATGACGAAGGCCAGGTGCTGCACCTGGCGCGGGTTGTATCCGAGCGCAGCGGCGCGGTGCGCTTCCTCGCCGACGGCCTGAATCGCCAGTCCAAGCGGCGAATTGACCACGCGCCATAGCCAGGCCAGGCAGGCAGAGACGACCGCGAGCACCAGCACGCCGTAGAGCCACGGCTCCAGGCTCAGGCGCGGCGCCATGAAGCCGGTGATTCCGTTGTCGCCGCCAGTGTAGTCGTAGGCCTGGAACAGCACCGTGAAGGTGATTTCGCTGCAGGCAAGCGTGAGCATCGCGAAATAGATGTGCGTAAGCCGCACGCACAGAGCGCCATAGACCAGTGCCGCCAGCGCGGCGAGCAGCGGCCCGGCCGCGAGCCCGAGCCAGACCGGCAGGCCGAGCTTGGCGACCGTGAGCGCGAGCCCGTAGGCGCCGAGCCCGAAGTAGGCGGCATGCCCGAACGAAACCATGCCGCCGTAGCTCATCAGCAGGTTCAGGCTCGAAGCGAACAACACCATGATGAGAACCTCGGTCACGACCAGCGCGCCGCCCGGCCCGATCACGACGAGCAGCGCGAGCGTGAGCGCGACCGCGGCAAGAGCAGGCCAGCGAATGCCCATGAGGGCGCCGCCGCTCACCGGCCCACCTCGGCGCGTCCGAGCGAACGCATCACGAGCACTCCTGCCATGATCAGGAAGATCAGAATCATCGACAGGCGCGGGAAGTACAGCACGCCGATTCCCTTCATCACGCCCACGGCAAGGGCCGCGGCGAGCGCGCCGTAAAGATTGCCAAGTCCGCCGATCACCACCACGATGAACGCCATCACGATCACCGTGGTGTCGAGCAGGTAGTTGACGTTGCCAAAGGGCGCGGCGAGCCCTCCGGCCAGACCCGCGAGAAACGATCCAGCCGTGAAGACCCCGGTGAAGATGCGCGCCTGATTGATGCCGAGCAGCGCGACCATGCCGCGATCGTCGGTCGCCGCGCGCAGCAGGATTCCGGCCCGGGTGAAGCGAATCGTGGCGATCATCAGGATCACCACCGCGAGGCCGACGCAGAACACGGCCATCTGGAACACCGGAAAATACAACCCGCCGATCTGCAAGGCGCCCGACAGGTCGGAGGGCATCGGCACGGTGACGTCGTTGCGGCCCCAGATTGCCCGAACGAGATCGCGAATGATCAACACGAGCGCAACCGTGATGATCAGTTGCAGCAGATCGTCCGCCCCGTAGATGCGCCGCAGCACCAGCACCTCGAACAGCAAGCCGAGCAGCGCGACGCAAACCGCAGCGACCAGCACCGACAGGGCGAACCCGGCAATGGTCCCCGGCATCAGATACGGCATCACCTGAAAAGCAAGAAACGCGCCCAGCATGTAGAACGAACCGTGCGCGAAATTCACGATCCGGGTGATGCCGAATATCAGCGTCAGGCCGGAGGCGATGAGAAACAGCATCATCCCCTCCATCAGCCCGTTGAGGATCGGCACCGCGAGCATCGCCGGGGTCCCCTGCCTTGCTTATTTGGCTGCCGCGCGCCCGGCCTTGACCGCCGCCTCGGTGGGCATCGTCTGCTCGCCTTCGACGCGGGTCGCGTCCTTGATCACCATGTACGGGTACGCCGGATCCTTGCCGATCGTGCCGACCCACGACGGCGCGTTCATCTGGCCGTCGAGCCCGCGCACCGTCATGTTGCCGCGCAGACCCGAATACTTCACCGTGGCGACCGACTTCATGACGTCGTCGGCCTTCGTGCTCTTGGCGTGCTTGACCGCTTCGGCGTAGAACATCAGCCCGTCGTAGGCGAGCATCGCCCAGTCGTCCGGGTCCTTGTTGTAGCGCGCCTTGTACGCGGCGGCGAAGGCCTTGGCCTTGGGGTTATCGAGCATGAGGAAGAACGGCGCACGCGCGAAGCCGTGCATTCCGGTCGTCGGCATCTCGTCGCCCAGGGTTTGAAGGAAATCGACCGTGGTCAGCGTGACGAGATTGGTTTGCTGGAAGAACCCGAAAGTCTTGCCCTGCTTGACCAGGTTCACCAGCCCTCCGCCGAAGATGGCGCCGTACACCGCGTCGGGTTTATGCGCCAGCACTGCGGTGACGTATGACGTGAGGTTGGTCTCGCCGAGCTTCACCGGGACGGTCGCGGTGATCTCCATGTCGGGGCGAAGCTTCTTCAGGTGATCCGAAAATGCCTTGACCGAGGTGTGGCCCCACTCGTAGTCATAGGCGAGCGGAACCACTTTCTTCCAGTTGCGCTTTTTCGCCACGTACTCGGCAGCCGCAACCGCCTCCATCAGAGCGTTCGGCCCGACCTGCCAGTAATAGGGCTGCCACTTCTCGATGTTCGCGGTCTGCGTCGCGCCGATGCCGGTGTAGAAGGGCACCTTGAACTCGGCCGACACTGCGGTCTCGGCCAGAAGCACCCCGGAGGAGCAAACGCCGGTGATGAGGTCGACCTTGTGATTGACGATCAGGTCGCGCACTTCCTTGGCGCCCTCATCGGGTCGGGTCTTCGTGTCGCGCTCGATCACCTCGATCTTGCGACCGAGCAGTCCACCGGACTTGTTCAGTTCCTCGACGCCCATGCGAAACGCCTTGGTCGCGCCGTCGACGAGCGAGCCGCACACGCCCGACATGTCGGCCGCGTAGCCGATGCGAATCGGTTCCTGCGCCGCGACCGGCGCAGCCAGGATTGCGCTCGCCACAAGTGCCGCCAGCCCGATACCAGTCAATTTGAGTCCCATCGTGTTTCTCCCTTGGTAAGTTGTGCCGTGCGCCCTTCCCGGACGCCGCGGCGATTCGCCCCGCCTGTTCCCGGCGTCTATTTCGCGAACTTCCGGAAATCCGGTTTCCGCTTCTCCTGGAAAGCCCTGACGCCTTCGCGCGACTCTTCGGTTTCGTAGTACATCTTCAGCGCGTACAGCCCCATTCCCGCGATTCCGGCCTGGTGCGCGGTATCCATGTTGAACGAACGCTTCGCGATCGCGAGCGCGGTCGGGCTTCTTTCGGCGATTTCGTCGCACCAGCTCTGCACTTCGGCGTCGAGCCGGTCGTGCGCGACCACCGCGTTGACGAGGCCCATCGCGAGCGCCTCCGCAGCCGGGTAGCGGCGGCACATGTACCACATTTCGCGTGCCTTCTTCTCGCCGACCACGCGCGCGAGGAAAGCCGTTCCGTAGCCCGGATCGACCGACCCCATCTTCGGCCCCACCTGCCCGAACACTGCCTTCTCCGAGGCGATCGTGAAGTCGCAGATCGTGCACAGCACGTTGCCGCCGCCGATCGCG
>JAHDXY010000370.1:0-1104 GCA_023384005.1 Burkholderiaceae bacterium
CTGTCACCGCGTTGTTCGCCGCCTCCGAGGCGATGATGCCGTCGGGTTCGCCCTTGCCCATCTCTTCGCGCCGGGGCGAGCTGCGCTTGACTTCCGCGTAGCTGATGAACGAAGCCGTCGCCGCGCCGGTTCCGGGCAGCACGCCGATGAACGAGCCGATCACCGACGCCTTGAGCAGCGTTTTCCATCGTGCCAGCCATTGCGCCAGCGGCGCGAGGCGAAATCCGGTGCCGGCCGCGACCGGCTCGGCGCCCGCCCCCATCTCGGCCGCGCGGTAGAACACTTCGGACAGCGCGAACGCGCCGACCACGACCGGTATCAGCCCGATGCCTGCCGACAGTTCGAACACGCCGAAGTCGAAGCGGATGTCCCCGGTCACCGGGTCGGGCCCGACGACGCCGATGAACAGGCCGAGGAATCCCATCAGCAGGCCCTTGACCAGGCTGCCCTGCGAAACCGTCGCGATGCAGGTGAGCGCGAACACCATCAGCGCGAAGTACTCGATCGGGCCGAAACGCACCGCGAACGCGGCCAGTTGCGGCGCGGCCAGGATCAGCACGGCGATCGAGAACACGCCTCCGATGAACGAGGCGAGCGTCGCCCATCCGATCGCGAGGTCGGCTTCGCCGCGACGCGCCATCGGATAGCCGTCGAGGCAGGTCGCCGCCGAGGCCGGTGTGCCGGGTGTGTTGATCAGGATCGCGCTGATCGACCCTCCGTAGATCGAGCCGCAGTAGATGCCCAGCATCAGCGCGACGCTCGGGATCTGTGGCATCGTGATCGTGAACGGCAGCACCATCGTGATGCCCACGACCGAGCCCAGACCCGGCAAGGCGCCGACGACGATCCCGACCGCGGCGCCGACCAGCATCGCGACGATCGCGCCGGGGCTGGCGATCAGCGCACCGGCCGCGACCAGGTTCTCGAGCACGCCGCCTGCCTCAGCCCAGCCCGAGCACCGTTGCAGCGGGCAGGGGAATGCGGATCAGGCGCACGAAGACCAGCCAGCAAACGAGCGGCACCAGCACCGCGACCAGCGCGAGCGCGAGCCAGCGCCGAAAGCCGAGCAGCACCGGAGCGACCGTGACGAATACGGTGGTCGAT
>JAHDXY010000370.1:1114-3752 GCA_023384005.1 Burkholderiaceae bacterium
ACGAAACCCAGCCACGGCATCGCGGCGACGTAGAGCGTCGCCGCGACCATCAGCGTGCCCGCGGCACGCCAGCGCAGCGACACGATCGGCACCGGCTCGTACTTGCGGCGCAAGGCCGACACGATCAGCGACACCGCGAGGATCGCGACCGCGACGAGCAGGATGCGCGGATAGAACACCGGGTCGTGCGCGATGCTCGCGCCGGCCTGGCTGTAAAGCTCCGAGCTCGACTCCCAGGCCATCGCAGCGGCCGCAGCCAGGAAGACCGCGGCGCTGATCAGGTCCTGGCTGCGTGTACCCACCCGGTCACTCCTTCTTCATGCCGGCCTTGAGCAGCAGGTCGCGGTTGCGGTCGAACTCGGCGAGGACGAAGGCGCCGAACTCCTTGCTACCCATGTAGGCCTCCGGCGTGTTGAGCTTGGCCAACTGCCCGCGAAACGCATCCGATGCGACGGCTGCCTGGCACGCCTTCTCGAGCCGGGCGACGACCGGGGCGGCCGTGCCCTTGGGCACGGCGAGCCCGCCCCAGACCTGGAAATTCAGCGCCGGCGCGCCCTGCTCGGCGAAGGTCGGCAGGTCGGGCACCTCCTTCAGGCGCTTGGGCGCCATCAGGCCGAGCGCACGAACCGAATCGGCATTGGACGCGACGAAGGCGGTGTGCGTGACGAAGGTCGTGATGTGCCCGCCGAGAACGCTGGTCAGGTTGTCCGAATCGCCCTTGTGCGGCACGTGCACGACGTCGATACCGGTCGCCTGCGCGAACGCGACCACCGCCATGTGCGGCACCGATCCGGCGCCGCTCGAGCCGTACTTCATGCCCGGGTTCTTCTTCGCGTACGCGACCAGGTCGAGGACGTTGCGAAACGGCGCATCCTTGCGCACCAGCAGCGCCTGCGGATTCGAGTAGACGAGGCAGACGTATTCGAACGAATCCGCGCCGTAGGGCAGGCGGCGCAGGTTGGGCTGCGTCGTCAACGGCCCCACCGGCAGCATGCCGATCGTGTAGCCGTCGTTCTTCGCCGCCGCCACTTCGGCCGTGCCGATCGTGCCTCCGGCGCCGGCCTTGTTCACGACCACCACCTCTTGTCCGAGCGACTTGCCCATTTCGATCGCCAGCGCGCGGGTCATCAGGTCGGTCGAGCCGCCGGCGCCGAAGGGCACCACGATGCTCATCGCTTTGGTCGGGAATTCGGCGGCTGCAACAACTCCCGCAACGGAGGTGATCACGCATCCGGCGAACAGGGCGGCTATGGTTTTCATGGCAGGTCTTCCTTCGGTTGGATAGTGCGGTTGCTCGCGGTCACGGTCCGTCACGCACGTGGCGGACCGTGACCGATGTCGAAATCGTTGCCGGCGCGATCCTTTCCTCGCAACAGCCACAACGGACGCTTCGTGTAGTTCATCAGCGGTGACTTCTCCGCCGCCCACGCGTTGGCAGGGAAAGCGGGGTCGCGCACGTAGCGCGAACTGGTGGGCATGTATCGGATCGCGTAGTCGGCACGGCGCTTGTCCGACTTGTTCTCGGCCGATCCGTGAACCAGGTAGACGTCGTGGATCGATATCTGCCCTGCGTAGAGCACGTCGTCGCGCGCCTGCGCTTCGTCGACCAGCGACATCCGCTGCCTGATCGCGACGTCGGAGCGATCGACGATCTCGTGCAGCTCGAGCCTGCGCGCGCGATGCGAGCCGGGCACGTAGCGCATGCACGCGTTCTCGGGCAGCGAATCCTCGATCGCGATGCGCACCGTCACGGTCGCCAGCGGATCGATCGGCCAGTACTGGCCGTCCTGGTGCCATGGCACCGACATCCCGTCCCCTGCGGGTTTGCAGAATAGCTGGCTGCCCCATAGAGCGATGTCGGGGCCGATCAGCTGCTCGACCATGTCGAGGATCTCGGGGAACACGCAGAACTCCAGCCAGTTCCAGCTTCCGAGCACCTTCGCCGACTGCCCCCACGGATTGTGCGGACCCGAAAGCGTCTCCGGCCTGACGTCGGGATGGCGCGCGATCAGGTCGTCGACCTCGGCGCGCATCCGCGCGAGCATCTCGTCGGGAATCCTGTAGTTAGGGATCACCAGCCCGTCGCGATCGAAGGTGGCGATCTCGTCTTCGGTCAGCAGTGTCTTGTGCGGTGCGAGCATTCGTGTCGACCTCGGGCGATGACCGGTTCGGGGGCGTTCAGCCCATCCAGGTTCCACCGTTCACGTCGAGAACGTGTCCGGTGATGTACGACGCCTGCGGCGAGCAGAGGAACCAGCAGGCGTCGGCGATCTCCTGCGGGCGACCCATCCGCCCCAGCGGAACGCGCGCGGCGATCTGCGGCCAGCGCTCGCGCGCGATCATCTCTCCCTCGATCGAACCGGGCGCTACGCAGTTGACCCGCACGCCGTCGGGCGCGAGTTCGATCGCGAGCGAGCGGGCGAGCGACATCACGCCGGCCTTGGACGCGCAGTAATGCGGTTTCGTTCCCGCGGGCGAGGGATCGAGCGCCGCGTAGCCGACCCGCCCGGCGCGCGAGGCGATCAGCACGACGCTGCCCCTGGCCGCCCTGAGCGCGCGCACCGCCGCGCGTGCGACGTGAAACGCGCCGCTCAGGTTGACCTCGATCACCTTATTGCGCCGAGTATGGCGGTTAATG
>JAHDXY010000371.1 GCA_023384005.1 Burkholderiaceae bacterium
ACCTCGTCATCGAGTGCGCACCGGCCGCGCTGCTCGAGCAGATCGTCGGGCCGTTCCTGCGCAAGCGCAAGAAGGCGATCGTGCTGTCGGTGGGCGCCATCCTGCACCGCCCCGAGCTGATCGAACTGGCCCGCGAAAGCGGCGGCGCGATCCTCGTGCCCACCGGCGCGCTGATCGGCCTGGACGCGATGCTCGCCGCCGCACTCGCGTTAGCCGGGGTCGGCCCCGAGCGCACCACGATCGAGCTCTACGCGGACCCGGGCGTCACCCGCAACACGCACTCGATCACGGTGGACTCGGACTCGGCGCGTTTCACGATGACGATCGAGAGCATTCCGTCCGAGAACCCGAAGACCGGGCGCATCGTCGCGCAAAGCGTGATCGCGCTGCTGCGCAAGGCGACGGGATGTTTGAGGGTGGGCACCTGAGCGGTGCGCCGGCCGGGGAGTCGAAGGGAAACCGGGCGCCGCGACGTCGCTCGCTCCTCGGCACGCAACCTCTGCTTGGATTTCTCGAACACGCTGCGGGGCGACGATCGAGGATCGTGGGATCATCGCCCCCGTGCTCGACATTGCCCTCACCACCCTCCCGTTCTTCGCGCTGGTTCTGTGTGGCTGGATCGCGGCCCGTACGCGCCGGCTTTCAGCCGATTCGGTGGCCCCGCTCAACGGATTCGTGCTCTGGTTTGCGCTGCCGGCGATGCTGTTTCGCTTCGTGGCGCAGACGCCTGTCGACACGATCGTCGACTTGCGGGTCGCACTCGGCTACACCGCCTGCGGGCTGCTCGCCTACGCGCTGGCTGCGATCGTGCTGCGCACCTGCGCACGCAGCGATTGGATCGACACCGGATACGGGGCGCTCGCCGCCGCCTGGCCGAACTGGGGCTACATGGGCTTCGGGCTGATGCCGGCGCTGTTCGGCGAGCGGGCAATCGCCACCATGATCGCGGCCGGCATCATGGATCTGCTGGTGCTGATGCCGCTCGCCCTTCTGGTCGCCTCGCGCCAGCACGCCACGGGCGGCCTGGGCGCGCTTGCAGTGGGATTGAAGGCCGTGGCCCACAATCCGCTGTTCATCGCGATCGCGAGCGGCCTGGCCATGTCATTGCTGCAGGTGAGGATTCCCGGGCCGATCGACGAGTTCCTGCGGCTGCTCGCATCGTCGGCAGGGCCGGTCGCACTGTTCGCCATTGGTGTGTTCGTCTACCGGCCCGGCCCCGTGCGCCCGGATGTCGCGAGTTGGTGGCTGATCGCGGTGAAGCTCCTGTTGCACCCGCTGCTGATGTGGCTCGTCGGCGCGTGGGTCCTGGATTTGGATCGCGAGACGCTGGCCGTGGTGACCGTAGTGGCCGCGCTTCCGGCGGCCGGCACGGCGTTCCTGTTCGTGGAGCGCAACAGCGGCAACGTCGACCGGGTCGCCAGCGCCATCCTGCTGTCGACGGCACTCTCGTTCCTGACCATCACCGTGTTGACGGTTTGGCTGCGCGCAACCGGCGGCTGATCGAACAAAAAAGCCGCCTCATCGGGCGGCTTCGTTTCTCATCGGATGCAGCGTTGGCGGAGACGAAGGGATTCGAACCCTTGATCCAGGTTTTGCCCAGATGCTCCCTTAGCAGGGGAGTGCCTTCGACCACTCGGCCACGTCTCCGGGCTTCGATAACTTTCGTCCTCGATGCCGGCTCAGGTTGCATTGTACCGAATCCGGCGCGTCGCCCTCGATCGATCAGCCTACCACGCGTCTGAAAAACCGCTCGCATGCCGGACGCGACGCGCCCGGATCCAGCGGGCCGGACCGGGCGCCGCTGCGAGTGAGCTTTCGGGCATGAAACCCGCACCCGGCGCCTCGATCTACGCCCGCCTGGGCGTATCCACCATCGTCAACGCGCACACCACCGCCATCCGGCTCTCAGGCGAAATCATGCGCGCCGAAGTCGCCGATGCGGTGCACGAAGCCACGCAGTGGACCGTCGACATGGCGACGCTCGAAGCGCGCGCCTCCGAACTGATCGTCGGGCTACACCGGCGCCGAGGCCGGCTACGTGACCGCCGGCGCGGCCCTTCGATCGGCCTCAGGCAGCGGCGACCACGTCCAGCCCGAAAGCCTTGTGCAGCGCGCGCACGGCGAGCTCGAGGTACTTGTCGTCGATCACTACAGAGATCTTGATCTCGCTGGTGGAGATCATCTGTATGTTGATGCCCTCTTCCGAGAGCGTCCTGAACATCAGGCTCGCGACTCCTACGTGCGACTTCATCCCGATCCCGACGACCGAGACCTTCGCGATCTTCGGATCGCCAGTGATCGTTCCCGCCTTGACCTGATCCTTCACCCTGGCGTTGAGCACCGCCAACGCCTTGTCGTACTCGTTGCGGTGCGTGGTGAACGAGAAGTCGGTCATCCCGGAAGAGCCGGCGTTCTGGATGATCATGTCGACGTCGACGTTCGCTTCGGCCACCGGGCCGAGGATCTGGTACGCGATTCCGGGTCGGTCGGGGACGTTGTTGATCGTGATCTTGGCTTCGTCGCGATTGAACGCGATCCCGGAGATGACGGCCTGTTCCATTTGCTCTTCCTCGAAGGTGATCAGCGTTCCCGACGCAGCTTCCTCGGCAACGGGGATGTCGGGCGGCGTGAGGCTCGACAGCACACGCGTCTTGACCTTGTACTTCCCCGCGAACTCGACCGAGCGGCTCTGCAGCACCTTCGAGCCCAGGCTCGCCATCTCGAGCATCTCTTCGAAGGTGATCTTCGACAGCCGGCGCGCCTCGGGAACGATGCGAGGGTCCGTCGTGTAGACGCCGTCGACGTCGGTGTAGATCAGGCACTCCACGGCCGACAGCGCAGCGGCGACCGCCACCGCCGAGGTGTCCGAGCCCCCGCGCCCCAGCGTCGTGATGTTGCCCGCCGGGTCGACGCCCTGGAAACCGGTCACGATCACCACGCGCCCGGCGGCGAGGTCGGCGCGCACCTTGGCGTCGTCGATCGAGACGATCCGCGCCTTCGTGTAGGCCTCGTCGGTGCGCACCGCCACCTGCCAGCCGGCGTAGCTGACCGCGTCCACGCCGATCGTCTTGAGCGCCATCGCCAGCAGCCCGACCGAGACCTGTTCGCCTGTGGCGGCGATCATGTCGAGTTCGCGCGGATCGGGTTGCGGCTGGATCTCCTTCGCGAGCGCGATCAGCCGGTTGGTCTCGCCCGCCATCGCCGAAGGCACGACCACCATCTGGTGGCCGGCGGCGTGCCACTTGGCCACGCGGCGCGCGACGTTCATGATGCGCTCGGTCGAGCCCATCGACGTGCCGCCGTACTTGTGAACGATCAGGGACATTGCGCGAATCCGCCCGCGAGAGGGCATGGGCAAAGCGGGAAATTATACGTGACGCGCCGCAGCAAACGGCGCCCGGCTCGGATCGCCCTCTCAGGTCGGCGGGCACCAGCGGGCGCGCGGATCGTCGCGCCTCGCGGGCAGCCAGCGCAGCGCGACACGCGACCCTGCACCTGCGCGCGCGGGGTCGTGGTCCATGCCCAGCGCGCTCGCGTAGAGCAGGCGCCCGCCGGCGAATACCAGCGGCAGGCTCGGGCGCAGCCAGCCCGGCACGCCACGCTCCTGGTAGAGGTTCTTCAAGGTGCGCCGGCGCGCATCGGGGCCGGGTCGCAACCGCAACGACGAGGCGCCGCCCGGCGCGAGCGCCAGCGGCTGCGCGCGAAGCCAGTCAGGATCGACGCCCGCCATCGTCGTCGC
>JAHDXY010000372.1 GCA_023384005.1 Burkholderiaceae bacterium
GCCGCCGTTGGCGCCGCAGTCGAGCGGCACGCTGCTCATCTGCGCAAGGAGCGGGGCGCTGAGCAGCAGCGCGCCGATCAGGGCCAGAGTGCGGGTAAGCATACGGGCGAGCGCGCGGACAAGGCGGGGTGCGAAAGCGATGGCGTGTGTGGCGGCGCACCGGATAAATCCTATGATCTCCACGCTAGTATATTCACGAAAACACATTCGCTACACTCAGTCTGATGACAATTGGGCTAAACAAGACTAATGCTAGCCACGCCCTGTAGGCAGATTCATGGTGTTGTTTGCACAATAGATAAAACAATAGATTCGTGATAAAAATCCATGCGATGCAAATTATCGTATCTATAAATAGATTATATGTACCGGCTCCGGCGACTTCGAAATAAACTAGCAAAACGGAAATTAGCGGAGTAATTCCTGAAAAAAAATAGATCCATTTTCCTTGCCTCTTTGAGAATAGATGGTGTGAGAGAATCCCGCTCGTGGCGGAGATTCCGAAAATGAACAGTAAGAAAGCAATTGTCAAAATGTAATCGATCACCTCGGCTCCTATCGCATCGGTAGTGGGTTCTGGTAGCCCGGCGTTTGAAAATCATAAACCCAAGTCTGTACGCCTAATCTGCTTACCCACCTTCCTGGGATGTTAAGAGTGGGTGCCAAACCTATGACATCTGCCAGCAGGCCGGCCACGTAGGAGTTGCTGTTGTACCAACCTTCAGGCATATGTCCATTGAAGAAGATGTCTGGAAATGAATATCTTTGATCGTTGCTGTACTTTTCGGATGACTCAACGAGTGCACGGATGAACTCTGTGTCGGTCATGCCGTTCGGTGGCTGCACTACCTGACAGAAGGTGCTTGCCTCCGGACCATCGCCGTCATAGTTTTTCGCCGTTATCAAGTTTCCAATTGGCGGTCTAGACGCGCTCGGCCCTTGCGGTTGCCCGCCAATTGTCTGATAGATTGTGTGATTGACACCGGAACCACCCCAGTTACCATGATTCCAAGTGCGCCAGTTCAATCCTCCAATAAAGTCGTCAGGGTTATCTGGAATAATGACAATGGATAGGTGGTATGAGTCAGGGCTTGTAATGCTACCAAGAATGCCGGCGGCAGAATGGCCGGATATTATGACAATCAATCCATCCGGATCCACAGCCCCGAACGGATCGTTTCCGACATACGCGTAGCTGTTATTCCCTCCCCGGATCCCGATCGGATCCGGGGTGAGATACCGCCCTGTCTCAGGATCGTAATAGCGATGCCAGTTGTAATGCCATCCGGTCTCGATATCTTCATACTGCCCGGCAAAGCGCAGGTGGAACTCGAACGGTCGATCGGGGCTCGTGGCGTGCGCGGTTCCGATCAAGCTTGTTCCGGAGGCCTTCGGCGTCAGCAAGTTACGCGGCAAGCTTCGAACCTGCGCCCGTCCGAAGGCGTCGTAGTCGGCCAGCCAGATGACGCGCTGTTGGCTGTCTGTGATCGCCAACGGTGTTCCCAGGTGATCGCCGTGGATGGCCAGGTGCCGGGCCCTTGTAGGGGTTCTCTGTTCGTCGGCTCCATAGTCGTACGCCAGCAGCGCCACCGGACGTAGATTCAGGTAGATTGTGCGCCGCTCGACACGGCCGTGGTCGTCGAGTTCGGCGTCGAGCAGACCGCCGTACCAGGTGAAATAGGAAGTGGTTTTCTTGTTGCCATGAAAGACGGTCTTGGCGACGCGCTGGCGTGCACCGTTATAGGCGTAATGCGCCAGCAAGTGGCCGTCGCGCTCGACGGCGGCGATCTGGCCCTGAGGGTCGTAGCGCACGCTGTGGGTCGAACCGGTTCTGGTTTCGATGCGGATTGGTTCCCCGACGCGGTTGTGCTCATAACGCCGTTGAGGCTGGCCTTGGGTCGGTTTGATGGCGAGGAGCCGGTCGCTGTGCTCGGCGAGCACGTAGCGCACGCTGCCCAGCGCCGTGGTGCGCTGGCTCACACGATTACCGTTATCGTCGTAGTCGATCGCACGGATGTGCTCACCCTCGCCGATCTGGCGCAGCCGCCCGAATGGGTCATAGGAGAGGTGTTGTTCCCGGCTTCTGAGGGCTTGGACAGTTGCTCTGGCCGGGCCGAGTTGCTTGGGCGATTCGGTTGTCAGTATGCTCAGCTGAGCGTGTTCGTTATGCTGCAGTCGAGTGCGGAGCGGCCCGTCCTGCCATGACACCATCCGGCCGGTCGCATCGTGCTCGGCTTGGGCGATGAATCCGTTGCCGTGTCGATAACCCTGCGGACCCAGGCTGCTGCTGTGCTCGATGTCGGAGATGAGATCCTGGGTGCCGTGTTTGGCCCATACCAGACGCAGGAGTTTCTGCCACCAGCCGGTGGCAGGCGCCTGCAGCGCGAGGGCTTCGACGTGCCCGCGGGCATCGTAACGCTGTGTGAGCACAGCCCCTTCGGGTAAATCCACACGGACGATGCGCCCGAAATTGTCGCGCTCGTAGCGGGTGACGAGTTCTGGCAACCATTCCAGACGATCGGCGCTGCCAAAGCCATGGGCGGCGGGCGTGGTGCTCGTGGTTTGCCGACGCAGGCGCAATTGGGTTTCGCTCAGTCGAGCGTTTGCATCGTAGGCATAGCGTGAGTCCTGCTGGTTCGAGACATGCCGCACCAGCGATGCGCCCTCGTAGTGCCACTGGACGTGCTCTTCTGGCCCGGCGGCCGCACGCGCCACGATGGTGCCGCTGCCGTCGGTGGCGTGGCGCAACTGGATCAGACGGCCCAGTGCGTCGTAACGGGCGCTGCTCGAGCGCAGGGGATCGCGTCGCTCGATCAGCCGGTCCGCCTCGTCATAGGTGGCCACGTGCGCCCCGCTGTCCGGGTGTTCGATGCGCACCGTGCGTCCGAAGTCATCGCGCCAGAAACGGTGCGTAGCCCCATTGGGCAGGCGCAGGCTGCGCTCGGCTTGCTCGGGATCGCTGCGAACTTCGGTGATCGTCTCGTTGCGCTCGATGCGCAGCAAGTGCTGGACGGGATCGAAACGAGCGGTCTGCGTCAGGCGAGCCGCGCCATGGCCGCGCGCGATCATGCGCTCGTCCGCGGTCGGATCGTCGCGGACGCGGGTGATGATACCGGCCGCATCGGTGAAGCGGATTTCAGGTTTATGGGATGCGTCATACTCGATGCGTTGTCGATCGAACAACACACGCTGCTCGGCATCGAGCCAGCGCTCGACCACTGGGCGAGATTCGGTGTCCAGATCGAACTCGCGCATCTCGCCGTCGGGCAGGGTATAGCGCACCGTGGTGTTGTCGTATTCCACCGCAACGCGCGCACCGTCGTTGCGCGACATCGCCCGGGTGCGGCCGAGGGTATCGTGTTCGAAGTTCAGGGTGACGCCCGCGCGATGCACCAACGCGATGCGCACAGCGCTCTCAGCCCAGCGCAACTCGGTCCGCACCCCCGAGACATCGGTCCGCGCGGTGAGGAGCCCGGTCGGGTTGACTCCGTCGAGCGCGTACTCGAGTGTCTCGACGAGCGCCATCGGATGCGTGACACGCACGACGCGATTGCCCCTCGCATCCCAGTCGAAGCGCGTGATGTCCGAGTCGTTCGGATCGCCATTCGGCCCATTGGGCAGCGGCCCGTCGATCTGGGTGAGGAGGCTTCGGCCGTTGATGGCGGTGTAGGCGTAGGTGGTGGTGCGTGTGATCGGGGTGGCTGCTTCGGGGGAGGCG
>JAHDXY010000373.1 GCA_023384005.1 Burkholderiaceae bacterium
CAGCCGCTCGACCCTGCGGCTTCGGTCAGCGCCGCCGCGATCAGGCCGCCGGTGCAGGACTCGGCCGTTCCCACGATCGCGCCGGCGGCGCGCAGGCGCCGGCCGAGTTCGGTCGCGGCGGCGCTCACCTCCGACGCGGGGTAGACCGGCTGCGCGGCGCTCACGCCAGGGCGCTCCAGAGCGCGAAGGGCAGCAGCGTGTAGGCCGCGGCGAGCAGATCGTCGAACATCACCCCGAAGCCGCCCTTTAGCCTGGCGTCGGCCTGGCGGATCGGCGGCGGCTTGACGATGTCGAAGAAGCGAAACAGGACGAACGCCGCGATCTCGTCGACCACCCCTCCCGGCACGAGCGCCAGCACGACCCAGAACGCGAGCGCCTCGTCCCATACCATCGCCGCGTGATCCGGCACGCCGAGGTCGCGTCCGGTGCGCTCGCAGGCGACGACGCCGATCGCGAACGCGCCGGCGAGCAGCGCGAACATCGCCGCGGGCGAAAGCGTGACGGCGAATGCCGATCCGATCAGGTGCCACACCGCCCAGGCCCAGAGGGTTCCGACGGTGCCCGGCGCCCAGGGCGACAGCCCGCTGCCGAAGCCGAGCGCGATCCATCGCGAGGCGCGCACACGCATGAACGCCCAGCTCGGCCGCGCGACGGGTGCGCGCGCGAGCGGCGCGTCAGCCGAAATGATCGAACCCCTTCGTGTCGATCGCCACCGGCGCGCCGCGCGCGTCGTGCAGGACGATGCCCTGGCCCGCGACGATCGCGCCGATTCGGGTGAGCGGCAACGAAAGCGACGAACCAAGCGCCGAGATCGCCGTGCGATCCTCCGCGGCAGCGCAGAACAGCAGTTCGTAGTCGTCGCCGCCGGCGAGCGCTTCGCGCACCGGGTCCACGGCGGGGGATCGCGCGAGCGCCGCGGCGATCGGGAGCCGCGCCAACTCGATCCGCGCGCCGACGCGCGATCGCTCGCAGATGTGGCCGAGGTCCCCGATCAGTCCGTCGGACAGGTCGATCGCCGCACGCGCGAGGTGGCGAAGCCCGATGCCCAGCGCTACGCGCGGTTCGGGACGATCGAGTCGCAGCGCCGACGGGTCGTCGGGCGCAAGCGCGTCGCCCGCCAGCCGGCGGTGAAGAGCGTAGGCCGCGCCGCCGATCTCGCCGGACAACCAGAGGTCGTCGCCCGGTTCGGCGCGGTCGCGCCGCAATGCGACCGCGCCCGGCAAGTCTCCCAGGACCGTGATCGAGATCGTGAGCGGGCCGGCGGTCGTGTCGCCTCCGATCAGCTCGCAGCGGAATCGGTCGGCGATTTCGAACAGCCCGGAGGCGAAACCCTCGAGCCAGCGCTCGTCGACTCGCGCAAGCGCGATCGCGAGCGTGAACGCATACGGGTCCGCACCCATCGCCGCGAGGTCTGACAGGTTCACCGCCAGCGCCTTGTGCCCGAGCGATCGCGGATCGGCATCGGGCAGGAAGTGCCTGCCGCTCACCAGCATGTCGGTCGAGACCGCCATCGTGCGTCCGGCGCGCGGCGCGATCAGCGCGCAGTCGTCTCCGATCCCCAGCTCGACCCGTCGCGCCGGCCCGCGATCGAAGAAACGCCTGATCAGTTCGAACTCGCCGATCGCCGCTCGCTTCGCGCTGGTGGCCGGGCGGTCCGATCTCGCGCCACCCACCTCAGCCTCCGCGTGTCCCCGTCGCCTCGAGCGGCCTGAGGCGCCCGGCAACCCGATCGAGCACGCCGTTGACGAACTTGTAGCCGTCGGTGCCGCCGAAGGTCTTGGCGATCTCGACCGCTTCGTTGATCACGACCCGGTACGGAATCTCGGCGCGGTTCGACAGTTCGTAGGTCGCGGTGAGCAGCAGCGCGTGCTCGACCGGACTGAGTTCGTCGATTCCGCGGTCGAGGTGCGGCGCGATCGCCGCCTGCAGCGTCTCGACCTGCCCGATCGATCCGCGCAGCAGCGCGGAGAAATGCTCCTTGTCGGCCTTTTCGTATGCCGGCGATTCGGCCAGGTGGGCCGCGATCAGCCCGACGTCCTGCTTCGCGACCAGCCACTGATAGACGCCCTGCAGCGCCAATTCGCGCGCGCGCCTTCGGGCCGAGCGCGACCCCACGCCGGAACGGGTCGGTGCGCCGCGCAGCTTGGGCGTGTCGCCCGCGCCGGCCTGGTCCACCGTCAACCCCCATCGGCGTCGGAGCCGCCGTGCGAGGAAAGGGAGTCGATCGAGGCCAGCAGGTTGGCCATCTCGACCGCAACGCGCGCGGCGTCGGCGCCCTTGATCGCCGCGCGCGCAAGCGCCTGCTCGTCGCTGTCGGTGGTGAGCACTGCGTTGGCGATCGGGATCGACGTGTCGAGCGCGACGCGCGAGATCGCCGCCGCGCTCTCGTTGGAGACCACCTCGAAGTGATAGGTCTCGCCGCGGATCACCGCGCCGATCGCCACGAGCGCGTCGAACTCGCCGGTCAGCGCGAGGCGCTGCAACGCCAGCGGGATCTCGAGTGCTCCGGCAACGGTGCACACGAAGATGTCCTCGTCGGCGACGCCGAGCGCGCTCAACTCGTCGATGCACGCCTCGCACAACGCCTCGCACACGGGCTCGTTGAAGCGCGCCTGCACCACCCCGATACGCAGCCCCTCGCCTTCGAGGTCAGCGTCGAATATCTCGACTGTCACGTCTTCTTCCTCACGGGCCGGGTTCGAACCCGACCACTTCAAGATCGAAACCGGTCATGCTCGGCATCTTGCGCGGTTGCGCCAGCAGGCGCATCCGCCCGACGCCGAGGTCCTTGAGGATCTGCGCGCCGATGCCGTAGGTGCGCAGGTCGATCTTGCCGCTGCGTTCGGACTCGCGCGATGCGCCGCTGCCGCCGTCGATGCGCGCCAGCGCGTCGAGTTGCGCGAGTTGCGCGTCGGCGCCCTGCGCGCAGTTGAGCAGCACCACGACACCCGCTCCTCGCGCGGCGATCAACTCGAGCGCCCGGTTCACGCTCCAGGTATGCGTGCTGCGGTCGATCTCGAGCATGTCCAGGATCGTGAGCGGCTCGTGCACCCTGACCAGCGTCTCGGCCCGCGCGTCGATCTGCCCGCGCACCAACGCCAGGTGCGGCGACCCGCTTGGCGTGTCGCGGTAGGCGTGCAGAGCGAACGGGCCGTGCACGGTGGCGACCTCGCGACTGCCGATGCGCTCGATCAGGCTCTCGTTCGAACTGCGATGGTGGATGAGGTCGGCGATCGTGCCGATCTTCAATCCGTGCTCGCGCGCGAACAGCTCGAGATCGGGCAGGCGCGCCATCGTGCCGTCGTCCTTCATGATCTCGCAGATCACGGCGGCCGGGGTCAGCCCGGCCATCGCCCCGAGGTCGCACCCCGCCTCGGTGTGGCCGGCGCGCATCAGCACGCCTCCGTCCTGCGCCATGATCGGGAAGATGTGCCCGGGCTGGACGATGTCGTTCGCGCTGGCGTCGCGCGCTACTGCGACCTGAACCGTTCGCGCCCGGTCGGCCGCCGAGATCCCGGTCGTGACACCCTCGGCAGCCTCGATCGAAACGGTGAAGTTCGTTCCGGTGCGCGTGCCGTTTCGCGTTGTCATCATCGGCAGGCTCAGGCGCCGGCAGCGCTCGCGCGTGAGCGTCAGGCAGATCAGGCCGCGGGCGTGGCGAGCCATGAAGTTGATCGCCTCGGGCGTGACGAAGTCGGCCGCGAGCACGAGGTCGC
>JAHDXY010000016.1:0-14579 GCA_023384005.1 Burkholderiaceae bacterium
ACCCCTACCCGAGCGATCAAACGACGTGTAATCTCCACCATGGGACTTCCCCTTTGCAGTTGCAGATTGACTTCCAACACACCGTCAATCTTGGTGCCTCGACACCGGTTATGGACTGGGGAAGTCCCTTCGTATTCGCTCAAGCGGAGCGCCAACGGCAGGCCACCAGGCCCGGTCTGGCGGTACGCGGTACATTCTCGCCAGCCCGGGCCTGCCGTCCTACCGTCGGCTCCCGCTTAGCTCGAACGTTAGGCATCAGACCGACATTCACCGGACTTCTAGCATGCGAATGTCACGATCTCTCATTGCGCTATTCTTCGCCACAGCACTCCTCGGGCAGGTTGCCGCACAAGACGCTTCGCGTGAAGTCTTCACCACTTCTTTGGTAGAGGGCGGCAAGCTCGTTCGGCTCGAGTTGTTGATCAGTAGGCCGAGCGGCCCAGGACCATTCCCGACCGTGATCTTCAATCATGGATCAACTGGTCGGGGTGACAATCCCGACCTGTTTCGTCGAAGTTGGTCTAGCTCAACGCTCGGCAAGTACTTCCAAGACAAGGGCTGGATGGTCATTTTTCCGCAGCGTCGGGGCCGCGGCGGATCTGACGGACTCTATGACGAAGGGTTCGAGCCGGACAGAAGCCGCTACTCGTGTGTGACAGACCTGTCGCTCGCCGGGGTTTCAAGGGCAATAGAAGACTTAGATGCGGTGATGGAACATGTTCGGGCCCGATCCGACGTCGTGACTACTCGTATGCTAATCGGTGGCCAGTCACGCGGCGGAATTCTCGCGATTGCGTATGCGGGAGAACGTCCGGACATGTTCCTTGGCGTGATCAACTTCGTAGGTGGTTGGATGGGTGATCGATGCTCCAATGCTGCAACCATCAACTCGACCACCTTTCGACGAGGTGCAGCCTTCAAACGACCGACGCTCTGGCTCTATGGCGATCAGGACCCCTTCTACTCGCTCTCTCACAGCAAGGCCAACTTCGAAGCCTTCCTCTCGGCCGGCGGAAGAGGTCGATTCGAGCCCTATTGGGTACCAGGGCAAAACAGCGGCCACTCTGTAATCGCTCATCCCAATCTATGGAGCGATCTACTCAGCACTTACCTTGATGCCATCAAGTGACAGTTGCACTGATGCCCGACCCCTCGCTCAAGCGAAGCGCCAACGGCATGCCGCTGGCGCCCGCTTAGCTCGAACGCTAGGCTT
The DNA here is from genome assembly GCA_023384005.1 of Burkholderiaceae bacterium. Lineage (GTDB taxonomy): Bacteria > Pseudomonadota > Gammaproteobacteria > Burkholderiales > Burkholderiaceae_E > Quisquiliibacterium. Next base: position 1,214 of record JAHDXY010000016.1, read on the forward strand.
CATAGACAACACCAACGGTGAGCGGCGAATGTTTTCGCACGTATTCGTGAGCGTGACAGACTTTGAGCGTGGCTTTCGCTTTCACAGCGCGGTGATGAACGCGCTGGGCATCAAGCTTCGGTGGAATGATCCGGCACGACCGTGGGCCGGATGGGAGAGCGAAGATGGTCCGCGTCCGTACTTCGTGATCTGCCACCCGTATGACGGACGCGCGCATCATCCAGGAAATGGTCAGATGATGGCGTTTGCCACCCACTCTCGTGAGGCCGTCCGTCAAGCATATGCGGCGGCGCTATCGCACGGCGGGACTTGTGAGGGGCCGCCTGGACTCCGTCCCGAGTATCACGACGACTACTACGGTGCCTACTTCCGAGATCCAGACGGCAACAAGTTCTGCGTCGCCTGCCACGCCGCCGAAGGCATCAACGACGCCTAACCCATTGTTCCAGCGGACTGCCTCCGACAGCCGCTGAACTCAGACGTTGGGCATCGTACTACAATACGCACCCGTTGATTATGGTACTAGAAACTAGTACCATATGCTCATGAAGCGTTCGCACCAACGCACTCTCGAGGCGCTTTTCGCCCATCCGGTGAGTGCGAACATTCCTTGGAATGACGTCGAGGCATTGTTCAAGGCTCTTGGGGCGAAGCTACCGAACGGGAAGGCAGCCGCGTGGCGATAGTTCTGTTCAGGGAGGTTCGGGTCTTCCATCGTCCGCATCCTTCTGCTCATACGGATAAATGGGCCGTGGCGAGCGCTCGCAGATGGCTTGAACAACATGGAGTGTTGCCATGAACGTAATGGCAGTTGAGGGATACGAGGCAAAGATTGAGTTCGACCCGGACACCGACCTGTTTCGAGGGGAGATTCTCGGTCTGACCGGTGGTGCTGACTTCTACGGGCGGAATCCGAAGGAACTCCGTGCGGAGTTCAGGAAGTCGCTTCGAGTCTTTCTTGAAGTTTGCAAAGAGAAGGGGATCGAGCCGCGGCGAAGCTTTTCCGGGAAGTTCAATCTGCGCATTTCGCCGGAGTTGCACGAGCGCGTTGCTATCGTTGCGCAGGCCGAGGGCAAGAGCATCAACACGCTGGCGCAGGAGGCGCTTCAGCAGCGAGTGGCGTCGTGAAGCCTAACCCATCGCTCAAGCGGGCGTGCCTGCGGCACGCCGCTTCTTGCCTCCAACGTTAGGCCGTTCACCCGCGCCACCGGCTGCGCTGCGCCAGGTCTCCTGCGGCGCTCGGCTACCATACGAGCACAACACGCCAGGTTGGAGATCGACATGCTTGATGGTCTTACTGCGAGACACCAAGAAACCTACGCAGAGTTCTACAACTCGACCAGGGAGAACGAATATCTCTCGAAACGAGAGGGTCTTCTTGTAGGTCTTGCCGCTGCCATGGCAGTGAACTGCCTTCCATGCCAGCGCTTCTACATGATGGAATGCAAGAAGCAAGGCATTTCAAGAGGTGATTTCAGCGAAGTACTAGCAAAGGTTATGGCCGTCTCCGCTGGTCAGAAGCGACTTCAGTTTCAGGAAGTACTGGATCGGTATCAAATCCAACTTGCCGAGTTCGACACACCTCATGAGTCGAAGAGCAGCGGGGCCTAACCCTTCGTTCAACCGGACGCATTGCGGCAGGCAGCCCTCCGTCGAGGCGACCCGCAACGGCATCGGCCGCTCAAGCGCCAGTGGTCCGTCGAAGCTTCCGCGGCCCATGCCGCTGCGGGCGCCTCACCTCGAACGCTAGAGTTGCATAAGGAGAAGCCGGTGACCGAATCATTTCAAACTAAGCTTGCGCGCTTTCCTATTCTGGTGTGGCTCGCGTTCGTTTTCAGCGGATGCGCGACAAGCGCCAAGAATATCGAGTCTTCATCGGAAATGAGTCAGGCTAACGGAAACACGTCAATAGTCTTTGGACAAATCGAATGGTTTGAGAAGGGAGAGAAGAAGAAGATCGGAAAAGGGTTAATGGCTATGTCAGTGTCGCCGCACTTGATGCGAATGGAAGACAAGACCCGTGTTGTTGGAGAGGTCAGTGAAGGCGGTCAATTTACCTGGTCTTTGGGGGCGGGCACATACCTATTGCACAAGATGGCCTATCGCGATCCATGGTCGGGAAACTACTTCGTTGCCCCGCAAATAGCTTTTCGTATTCCCGCAAATGGAGCGGTGTATTACATTGGAACCCTGAGGTGCGAATTCGAACCGAAGCGGGATTTGATAGGGGGTTTGTCTGGTGGAGTAAAGTTCAGCATACGAGACAACTGGGATCAGGATTACGCCAGTTTTTTGAGGAAAGCGACTATCTCAGTGAAAAGCGCCGAGAAATCCCTAATGATTCACGAGCCACGTCTTCCGAGGACTGTTGAAACGACGGCCGAGTTCAGTCTGGCGGCGAGAATAATTAACGCGATCCTCTTTGGTGTGACGCAATAGAGCAAATCCAACAAGGGCTTCAACGTGGTTTTGCGGTCCTCGATCCAAACGGCGTGTTTCTCTACATCTATTGCGAGCGCGAACCAAGTCCTGAACTCAAGCACTACTACAAGACCTGACATGGCGCTTATCCTCTCTCCCTTCGGTCGGTGGACGCGACACGTGCATTGACCGTCACCCAATTGAGCGCGGAGCATTGGGTGACTCCTTTTCACTTCCGCGCACGAAAGGAGGACGGAGCTATGCTGGTCGAACGATTCAGGATTCAGTGCAAACCTGCGAAGGTCGCCCAACCCCTCGCTCAGGCGCAGCGCCAAGGACGGGCCTGCCGCCCGGCCATTGACCTGGGCTTTGCTCAAACGCTATACGTCCCCGTAGACGGCCTCTCCACTCGCGCGTTTCAGGAAGGAGTCATATATGAAGACTGAACTCTTTTACCTGGCGCTCGTCACGGCGCTGACCGGCATCTTGTGGGTTCCGTACATCCTCGATCGCATAGCAGTTCGTGGTCTGATGGATGCCGTTGGCTACCCGGAGAAGCCGAAACCTCAATCAGCATGGGCACAGCGGCTGATGAAGGCTCACGCGAACGCCGTCGAGAATCTGGTCGTCTTCGCGCCTCTAGTGCTCCTGGCACAGGTTCTGGGCATTTCGGGAACAGGTCTCGGTACCGCAGCAATCGTGTACTTTTGGGCTCGGGTCGTGCATGCGGCTGCGTACACGCTTGGCGTGCCATGGGTGCGCACGCTCTCGTTCGCGGTGGGCTTCTTTGCGCAGGCGTTCATAGCTTGGCTGCTGTTGGCCGGCTAGCGCATCGACGCCTGACCCTTCGCCCAACCGGACACGCACCGGCATGCCGCCGCCGGGCATCATTTCGTTCTGGCCCGGTGTCGTCCTGCCGGCGCATGCCCGTTGGCTCAAACGTTAGGCCAACAAGGATCGCGCAGTGCTGAATCGCGGAGTCTTGATCGTTCGCCCAGCCCAGCCTTACGTCGAATGGGCGTTGAGCCTGGATGAATCAGGCATCGCGCCCGACGCGGAGGAAGAGCAGACCGTGTACTTGATCCCCGGGTTTGACGATGATCATGGGGCGGCAAGGGTTCTCAAGGCGGTCTTCTCCGAGGTATTCGAGCGTGAACTGGACGGGTGGCATACGGACGAATCGCGTTGGCCGAAGAATCGCACGCTGGCAACCTTCAAGAGGTGGTTTCGCATCGAAATGCATTCGGTCGTCGAAGACTTGTGCGCAGACGAGCTGTATGACGACGTAGCGTGAGTTCGACGCATGAGTAATGGGCCGAACGTTTCCGTGAAGCGGGCACGCCATCGGCACGCCGCTCGCATCGGGCGTTGGGCATCACGACACCGGCGTTCCTGCTTCCACGGACTCAGGGATACACGAGACTTCATGAAAACGCTGGTCACCGAGTTCATCAGCCTCGACGGCGTCGTACAAGCTCCAGGCGGTGCGAGGGAGGACACCGACGGTGGCTTCACTCACGGCCGATGGTCGATGAAGTACTTCGATCCAGTCGTTATGGGGGGCATGTACGCCGACCTCGTCGATGAGTTGCTGCTCACGATTGAACCAATCACTCCAAGCGCAGGAAAGACGATCTTTGCACACAGCGGAAAGGCGGTCCCTTTCACGCTGGAGTCGACCGCCAGAGCCAGCACCGGCGCCCACGTTTCCCGGTATGTTCGTGCATAGTCACCCTGTGATACCCAACCCTTCGCTCAAGCGAAAGACCGACAACGGGCCGCGCTACAGGGCTTTGTCATTCTCCCTTTCGCGCGGCCCTCTGTCGGCTCCCGCTTGGCTCAAACCTTAGACTGCATATGTCGCGCCCGCTGCCCCCATCAGTTCCACAGCAAGCCATCGGCCTCGTCGGCTGGTTGCTGTTGGCGTTTGCTGCGGCCGCCGCCGGTGGACTCGCGTCAGCAAACTCGGGTGAGTTCTATCGTGAGCTCGTTCGGCCGTCGTGGGCGCCTCCGGGGTGGCTCTTTGGCCCCGTCTGGTCGGTTCTGTATGCGTTCATGGGTATCGCTGCATGGTTGGTCTGGCGGGCGCGCGGCTTTGAGGGTGCCCGCCAGGAGTTGCTCGTCTTCATCGTTCAGTTGGCCGCCAACGCCCTCTGGACCTGGTTGTTCTTTGTCTGGCGCCTGGGTGGGTTGGCGTTCGCCGAGATCCTGGTGCTCTGGGTCCTGATCCTTGTCACGACTGCCTTGTTTTGGCGAGTCGACCGTATCGCAGGGGCGTTGCTCATGCCATACCTCGCGTGGGTGTCGTTCGCAGCGGCGCTCACGCTCTCAACTTGGCGGCTCAACCCCGGGCTGTTGGGGTGAGGTCCGGGCGAATGCGGTCTAACCCTTCGCTCAACCGGACGCGCACCGGCGTGCCGCCACCGGGCATATCTTCATCCTGGCCCGGTGTCGTCCCGCTGATCCGTGCCGGTTGACTCCAACGTTAGGCTGCCGGCCGATGCCCTTGCGAGGCCAGGATGAAATCCAAGCCGATCTCGACGATCAAGCTCCTCCTGTACGGGTTCGTGACTCGGGGCATCCCGTTCGTCGTCGCGGTACCGCTGATGGGAAAGGATTGCCAACCGGTACATCCCGTGGAGATGTTCAAGAGCCTGATGGTAGTTGTCGGCTCAGCGGCCGGCACTTCGAGTAGCGCTGGATGAGGAATCTTCTCCGACAGCTCGAGGGCGGCGACCGACGTTCGATACGCGGTGTTGCGGATGTCGTGGACCAGGTCATAGCCGATCCCGTCCTCTTCGCGGTTGTGTTCGACGGAATGCGCGATGCTGATCCCCTGGTCCGAATGCGGTGTGCCGACGCCGTTGAGAAGATCACTGCCGCCCATCCGGAGTACCTCGCCCCGTACAAGAAGCGCGTGATGCGGTTGGTGGCCGTGGCCGAGCAAAAGGAGGTTCGCTGGCACTTGGCCCAGCTCCTCTCCCGCTTTGAGTTCGACGCGCCGGAGCGTCGGCAGGTCGTGGAGATGCTGACCGAGTACCTCACCGATACAAGCAGGATCGTGAAGACCTTTGCGATGCAGGCGTTGGCGGACATCGCGGCGCAGGATTCTGATCTGCGCGCTCCGATCATCGAGCGACTGGGGAAGCTGAGCCGAACCGGAAGCCCGGCGATGAAGAGTCGTGGCAGGAAGCTGCTCGCGCGACTGAAGCAGCCGCAGAGCGGCCCGACAACGGGTTTGATCGGGCGGCGCGCGCGCAGCCGATGAACCCGAGCGTTGGGCCGCAGGCACACAGGCCATTGCATTTCTCAGGAGATTACTTCGATGAACGGTCATTGTCTTTGTGGTGCAGTCACTTTCACGTCCCCGGACACGAAGGAGATCGGCGCATGCCATTGCGGCTTTTGTCGCCGATGGGGCGGCGGGCCCTTGCTGGCGGTCCACTGTGGGCGCGACGTGAAGTTCACGAGCACCGATCAGATCACCACGTATGCCTCGTCGGAGTGGGCAGAGCGTGCCTTCTGCAAAGTGTGCGGCAGCCATCTGTACTACAAGCTGTTGGCTACCGGCGAGTATTTCGTGCCTGCTGGCGTGTTCGAATCCAACGACTTCGAGCTTTCCAGCCAGATCTACATAGACAAGAAGCCTGCGTACTACGCTTTCGCGAATACGACGCGAATGCTCACTGAACAGCAAGTCATTGATCAATACACTTCTGCCGGTGGCGAACCTGCGGCCTAACCCTTTGCTCATCCGGACACGCACCGGGATGCCGCCACCGGGCATCGTTTCATCCGGGCCCGGTGTCGTCCTGCCGGTGCGTGCCGGCTCGCTCAAACCTTAGGCGCCACACGAAATTCGTCCCGTCCTGCTTTCCGTCTTGCTGCTTGCGCTCAGCAACGTCTTCATGACCTTCGCCTGGTATGCCCACCTGAAGGAGCTGAGCCACAGGCCGTGGCTGATGGCCGCGCTCGTCAGTTGGGGCATCGCCTTCTTCGAGTACATGCTTCAGGTGCCTGGCAACCGCATTGGCTACACGGTTCTTTCCGTGGCGCAGCTCAAGATACTCCAGGAGGTCATCACACTGTCTGTCTTCGTGCCTTTCGCGATCTTGTACCTCAAGGAGCCACTCAAGCTCGATTACCTGTGGGCTGGTTCGTGCATACTCGGAGCTGTCTTCTTCATCTTCCGGAGTCGGTGGGTTGGCGCCTGTGCGGTCGTCCGAACAGACGTGAGGGAGAGCGGTTTCGCCTTCTTTCGCATGCCGCTTGGCTTCCACGTGAGGCCTCCGGCCAACGCCCTCGCGAGGTCAAGATGAGATCCACGCCGATCTCGGCGATCGAGCTCGATCTCTGCGGGTCCCCGACTTGGGCGACCCCTTTTGTAGTCGCGGTAGCGCTGATGGGCGACCTTGGTAGCCTCGGCCATACTTGTTGCCGGCGCAATTTCTGGCGCGGTACACGGCCGTGTATTGCTGTGTTGGTAGCATCGCAGTTCGGGCCGTACTTCTCGACTTCGGGGCGTCAGACCTCGGCATGCCCGACGCGATGACGATCGCCGGGGTCAGTGGCTGGATGCACTCGGCGGCCCTTGCGGACGCCGCAGGGATGCCCGTCTCCACCTACCTGTTCCCGGAAATCAGTCTTCATCTCATGGCCGCCACGCCGACACGTCACTGGCTCGAGTACGTCGACTGGGCCACGGGCATTCTGGCGCAACCGATCGAGATCAAGGACGGAAAGGCGAGCATCCCCGAGTCGCCTGGGACGGGAATCGAATGGAACGAAGAAGCGGTCGAGCGCTACCTCGCGCACTGATGCCTCACCCCTCGCTCGAGCCGGGCGCCACACCGGCGGCGCACGCTTGGCTCCAACCTCAGGCGCCACGATGACCACCGTCGTACGTCGAGCGCAGTCAGACGACACCGGGCAAATGGCTGAAATCCATCGCCGAGCCTTCCCGCGACAGCGCGACTCGGTTCACTGGGTCACCGCAACCTTGGCGGCAGCACCGAGATTTCTTGTCTACGTTGTCGTCCATGACGGCGAACTTGCCGGGTACATTTTCTGGGGGCAGAAGTCGGGCATTCGGCCAGAAGCTGTCATCGAGCTCGATCAGATTGCCGTCGTTCCCGGACTTCGACGCCATGGCCTGGGCGAACGGCTGATTCGCGAATCGCTGTCACTGGTTGGAGCGGAACTCGCCGCCACAGGCCAGTCCATAAGGTCTATCCTTGTTTCTACCCGCGCAGACAATGAAGCCCAACGCGTGTACTCAAAGGTACTGGGTGCACGAGTGGTGGCTGTCGTCGAGGACCTGTACTCCGCGGCCGAAGTACTCATGGTCGCGAAGCGCGGTGATGCCTGATCCATCGCTCGAGCGGACCCGCACCAGCATGCGGCCGAGGCCCACTTCGTTCCGGCTCATGTCAAGATCGCATGTCACCGTGAACCCTGGAGAATGATGTGACTCATCTACTCTCGTTGGTCGTGTACATGGCAGGAATTACCTGGCTCTTGCTACTGGCGGCAAGCCTCATTCGAGCCAAGGGGTGGAACCTGCAGGGCATGAAGATCGCGATGGGAAATCGCGACGACCTCCCGGATGCAACGCCGTTTTCAGGGCGCGCGGATAGAACCGCAAGGAACACGCTCGAGGGCTTCGTCCTGTTTGCGGCGCTCGCTCTTGTTGCACACGCCTCGGCAATCGATTCGCCACGCGTTCTTTCTGGCGCGGAGATCTTCTTCTGGTCGAGACTCGCCTATGTCGCCATCTACTACGCCGGGATTCCATACCTTCGAACAGTCGTCTGGACCATCGGCTTCGCGGGCCTGGCGATGATGGCCTCGGCCTTGGTGTAGCCGGGGCGAGATGACGCCTGAGCACTCGGTCGATCGGACGCCCGTCAGCGTGCCGCGGACGCTTTCGGTCGCCGCTTGGCTCGAGCATTAGGCGTCACGTTCCAAGTGTCCCTCAGTCGAACAAGGTACGAGACTCGAATGCATCGAGTGCTGCGCTACGTTGACGACAACCTTGCCGCACCGCTCGAGCTCGCGGAGTTGGCAAGCGTTGCCAACTTCTCGGCTTTTCACTTTCATCGGCTATTCGCGGCATGGACAGGAGAGCGAGTTGGCGACTACGTTCGCAGAAGGCGATTGGAGGTCGCCGCGATTCGCTTGGTCACACAGCCAGCCTCTACCGTCCTCGAAGTGGCCCTTTCCGTGGGATTCGGATCGTCAGAAGCGTTCTCGAGGAGCTTCAAACTGCGCTTCGCGGAGTCGCCAAGCGTCTGGCGTACCCTGCAACGCAACCAGCGGCTGCAAAACGCCAAGATGGATCAGCACGAAAGCAATCCGGATCAGGTATCCGTCGAACCAGTTCTTCAGGATGGGAATCACCGCAACCCACTGAAGGAGCCGATCATGGATGTTCAACTGAAATCGCTCGAACCCGCCGAGATTGCCTACCTCCGCCACATCGGCCCGTACGGCGCGCCGATAGCCGAGTTCTGGATCACGGAAGTCGCGCCCTGGATGAAGGCGAACGGGCTCATGAACGCAGGGCGCTACGGCATCAGCCATGACGACCCCAGCGTCACCGACGCAGGGAAGTGCAGATACGATGCTTGCGTCGAAGTGCCGGCGAGCATGGCGCTCAGCGGACATGCACAGCGCGCGATCCTGCCCGGTGGCCGTTACGCGACGATGTACTTCAAGGGAAGCCCAGAGGAAATCGGGGAAGCGTGGACATGCCTCCTGCGCGACTGGTTGCCATCGAGCGGCATGCAGATGGACGAGCGCCCGTGCTTTGAATACTACCCGGCCGACCGCGCCGATGGACAAAGCGCGCAGGCGTTCTCCTGTGAGATCTGCATCCCCGTGACCGAGCTATGAGTACAAGACGGGGCACGCCGCCCGGTGAGGCCCGACCTCTCGCTAGAGCGCAGCGCCAACTCCTACCACGGAAAGCAGGCCTTCATCGAGTACTTCGAGCGCATGGCCAGCGAGTATCCGGGCAAGCGGGTGCAGTTCAAGCGCACGGTGGCCGAGGGCGATTTCGTCGTGCTGCATTGCCACCAGGTGTGGCCTACCGATACGAACAAGGACTGGGCAGGCATCGACATCTTTCGCTTCGACGGCGAGGGAAAGGTCGTCGAACACTGGGATGTCCTGCAAGTCGTCCCCTCGGAGGCGAAGCACACCAACGGGATGTTCTAGTCCGGCTCCGCGCGCGGTTCAGCTCGAACGTCGAGCATCGCAGTTTTCCGACTGCGGCGACGCTCATCAATCCATTACCGGAGATGTCCCATGTCGACTGTTCTTGAAGGAGGCTGCCTTTGCGCGAAGATCCGCTTTCGTGCAACCCAGGCTCCGCTGCGCACGCTCGTTTGCCATTGCACGTTTTGCCAGCGCATGACCGGCTCCTCGTTCTACGCGGAGTCCTTGTTCCCGATCGCGGCGGTCGAGTTCGAGGGTGGGAGGCCGCGCAAGTATGAGCACACATCAGACGGAAGCGGAAAAGCGGTCTACGTCGAGTTCTGCGCAGACTGCGGTACGACTCTCGGGTTGACGTTCGAACGCTGGCCAGAGCTGCGAGCGATCTCACGCGGCTGCTACGACAATCCGAACGCCGCCGCGATCACCGCAAACATCTGGACCAGATCTGCGCAATCAGGCGTCGCTCTGCCGTCCGGAATCGATTGCTTCAACGAAGCGCGTATGACAAAAGAGGGAGTGCCTGAACGTCCCTCCAGGTATGCGAACCCTGTCATGGTGTCGAGCGCGGGCGATGCCTGAGCATTCGCTCGGGCGCATCGCCGACGGCCTGCCGCCGACGGGACCAGTCGGGTTGTTCACGACGCTGGCCATTGCCGCTTCCGGCACCCCGCTCCGGACCCGGTCGGGCGCGCGTGCTCAGAAAGCGTCCAGGGGAATCTTGAGGTAGCTCGTGCCGTTGCTCTCGGCTGGCGGGAAGCGCCCGGCGCGCATGTTGACCTGCACCGCCGGCAGGATCAGCGCGGGCACATCCAGCGTCGCATCGCGCGCGGTGCGCATGGCGACGAACTCGGCTTCGTCGACGCCGTCCTTGACGTGGACGTTGCTCGCCCGCTGTTGCGCGACGGTATTCACCTGCTGCGGCGGTTTTCCCTCAGGCGGGTAATCGTGGCACATGTACAGGAGCGTGTCGGGCGGGAGGCTCAGGATCTTGCGGATCGAGCGGTACAGGGCGGTGGCGTCTCCTCCGGGGAAATCGCATCGGGCGGTGCCGTAGCCGGGCATGAACAGCGTGTCGCCGACGAAGGCGACGCGTTCGCTCGCGTCCTCGAGCACGTAAGTCAGGCACGCCGGCGTATGTCCGGGCGTGTGCATGGCTCGCACGCGAATTCCTCCAATCAGGAAGCTGTCGCCGTCGTCAAACAGGCGGTCGAACTGGCTGCCGTCACGCGCGAACCCCGCGCCAGCGTTGAACAAGCTGGCGAAGGTCTCCTGCACGGTCGTGACCTTCGCGCCGATCGCCGACTGTCCGCCGAGTTCGCGTTTCAAATAGGCCGAGGCCGATAGATGGTCCGCGTGCACGTGGGTTTCGAGAAGCCACTGAACGCGCGCGCCGAGCTCGCGCACTCGAGAGATCAGGCGGTCGGCGTTGGCGGTGCCGGTGCGGCCCGAACTCGAATCGAAGTCGAGCACGGTGTCGAGCAACGCGCAGTGCCGGGTTTCGGCGTCGAAGATCAGGTAGCTGAAGCTCGACGTGGCGGGGTCGAAGAAGGTTTCGATCTGCATGTTCGATATTCTTGGGGAAGTATGTTCTTGGACAAGTATGCGTCCAGATCTACCATCGGTGCAGTACACCCCGGCCGCGATCGGCGGCCCGGGGCTTGCGCACCACGACATCGATCATCTGACATCCGAACCGAATCCGTCGAACGCATGGATATCGTCAAGCCCGATCGCGCGACCCGCAGCTACACGCAGCGCCTAGTGGCGGCACCCGATGTCGTCTTTCCCCTGCTGTGCCCGGTGCGCGAGGCGGAGTGGATCGACGGATGGAATCCAACGCTGGTCGTTTCGTCCTCCGGCGTCGCCGAGAGGGATTGTGTTTTCATCACCGCAGCGTCGCCCAACGATGCGATCTGGTACGTCACGCGCCACGAGCCCGAAACGGGCTTCATCGAGATGCTCAAGATCACGCCGGGCGTCACGGCGTGCCGGCTGACGATCCAGCTTCGCGCGGCGCCTGGCGGGTCGGAGGCCGAAGTGACCTACTCGCACACGAGCCTAGGCGCGCAAGGTGACTCATTCGTCGCCTCCTTCACCGACGATCACTATCGCGGCTTGATGCGCGACTGGGAGTCGCGCATCAATCACTACTTGCGAACCGGGGCGGCGTTGCGCACTTGAGCGAGAATGACGGCGAGGCCGACGATGAAACTGACCGAGATCCTTGGAATCGAACTCCCGATCATCCAGGCGCCGATGGCCGGTGTGCAAGGGAGTGCCCTCGCCATCGCCGTTTCCAACGCCGGCGGGCTCGGTTCGCTGCCTTGCGCGCTCTTGAGCCTGGAGGCGACTCGCAGGGAACTCGCCGCGATTCGCGAGGGCACCGACAAGCCCTTCAACGTGAACTTCTTCTGCCACGCGGTTCCTTCTGAGGATCCCGCGCGCGAAGCCGCCTGGAAGAAGTCGCTGGGCGCGTACTACAAGGAGTTCGGAATCGATCCTGGCGGCGTTGCGGGCGGCCAGGGTCGCGCCGCGTTCGACGCTGCGGCCGCGGAGTTGCTGGGCGAGTTCCGCCCCCCGGTGGTGAGTTTTCATTTCGGGCTTCCATCGGCAGAGCTGCTGGCGCGCGTGCGTTCGTGGGGGGCGACGGTGATCTCCTCGGCGACGACGGTCGATGAGGGGCGATGGCTCGAAGTACATGGCGCGGACATCGTGGTCGCACAGGGCCTCGAGGCGGGAGGGCATCGGGGAATGTTCCTGTCGCGCGATCTGACCGCGCAGCTCGGCACGCTCGCGCTCGTTCCGCAGCTCGTGCGCGCGATTCGCCTGCCAGTGGTTGCCGCCGGTGGCATCGCCGACGCGCGCGCAGTCCGCGCCGCGATCGAGCTCGGCGCAGCCGGCGTGCAGGTCGGAACCGCGTACCTTCTTTGCCCCGAGGCGACGACCACACCGATCCACCGCGCGGCGCTCAGGAGCGAAGAGGCAGCGCACACTGCATTGACCAACCTGTTCACGGGCCGCCCCGCCCGCGGGATCGTGAACCGGTTCATGCGCGAGCTGGGGCCGCTGAGCGACGTGGCGCCGGAATTCCCGCTGGCTGCAGCCGCGGTGCTGCCGATTCGCGCCAAGGCGGAGGCCGCAGGCAGTGGCGAGTTCTCGTCGCTGTGGGCAGGGCAGAACGTGAGCGGCTGCAAGGAAGTATCGGCATCGGTTCTCACGCGCGAACTGGCGGGCTTCGCGACCGAACAGGTTTCAGGCGTTCAACGGTAGTGCGCCCAAGTACGCGCGGCGCCAGAACCGGGGAATCCCGATGCTCCAGATTCGACCGTCTTGCGAGTGTTGCGCGCAGGGCGTGCTCGATGGCCGATGTCCGAACTGCGGCGGCGATCTCGTCGTGCGACCGAAGCGCCCTGCGAACAAGCTCGCCACGTGCGCCTGGAGCTTCTTGGCCGTGGAGCAAGGGATTCGCGATCGAGGGCGCCCGAGCGACGCGACGACTGCGCCCCGGTATGCTGAAGGGTTCGTAGCATGGGATGCAACGCGTTCAGGAGGACAACATCTCTACCCGGGAGGAATCGATGGATCACACGCCCACGATGCGACGTTTCTACGACCGAATCAATGCCGGAGACATCGACGGCTTCGGCCGCCAACTCGCCGAGGACTTCGTCGAGCGTGAAGACATGCCAGGCTTTGCGCCGAACAAGGCCGGCACGATACAGTTCTT
>JAHDXY010000016.1:14589-16423 GCA_023384005.1 Burkholderiaceae bacterium
GCGGCGACAAGGCCGTCGCGCGGGCGCGGATGACCGGGACGCACGAGGGCCCGTTCATGGGAATGGCCGCAACCGGAAAGCGGATCGATGTCAAACTCATCGACATCATTCGTTTTGGTGATGATGGGCGGGCGCTGGAGCACTGGGGTGTGTCTGACCAACTTGTGATGATGCAGCAACTAGGCGCAATCCCGGAGGAATCGCCGAAGTAGTTCGTGCGAACAACGCCCGGGGCAAGTTGGAGACGCCGGGACTTGGGCCACGCAGCGTCGCCATGGTATTTGTCGGGGCGGCTGTACTCGTCGGCGGGCATTCCTTGTCCCATATGGGATTTCACGCCGCGCAGGCCATGCTGGCTGCAGTACGGGATTGGGCGATCGTTCGTGCCACGGACAAGGGCTGTCATATGCATCAGCTCAGGTCGGACAGCTAAAGGCCCGAAGCGATACGGTTCTACGAGAGCCTTGGTTTCGTCGCGTCGCACGAGGGTATGAAGCTCAAGCTCGGCAGCAATGAACACAGCGCCACGGCCTGGCTCCTCGCGCAGCTGGCAAGCGTGATCGCCCCTTCGTCGAGCGCGCGGCGGTGAACCCGCTCGAGGCATTGTCGACCTCGGCCTGGGGCTACCCGGTGGTAGAGGTCTTTCATCTGCTCGGCGTGGCGATGCTGCTGGGCAATCTGGTCTTGTTCGAGCTTCGGCTGTTGGGCTTGGGTGCCGCGATCGAGATCCAGCCATTGGCGCGCCTCGCGCTGCCCATCGCCCTGGGCGGCTTCGCCCTGGCTGCGCTTTCGGGGGCGTTGATGTTCGCGACGCAGCCGTGGGAGTTGCTGCCGAATCCGGCTTTTCGGATCAAGATAGCGCTGGTGCTCGTTGCCGGCGTGAACGCCGTCTGGTTTCATCGCCGCGGCTCGCTCGCCCGGCGGGATCGGGTCGCGCGCGCGCAGGTGCTGGTGTCGCTCGCGGTCTGGGTGGCGGTGCTCGCGAGCGGCCGTGCGATCGCCTACGTCTAGGCGGCGAGTGGTGTCGTCAATCTATTCTCTGGAGGTCGAATGAACAGGCGTCAACTGATGCAGGCACTGGCCGCGATTCCGGCCGGTGCCGTCGTGCCGGCAGCGTTCGCGCACCACGGCTGGTCGAGTTTCAACCCGAGTGCGCCATTGTTTACCGAGGGCAGGGTGAGGGCAGTGCGCTGGCGCAATCCGCACGCCGAGGTCGACATCGAGGTGGCGGCCGAGCTGCGGCTGCCAGCCGACCTGGCGGCGCGCAGCGTGCCCGCGCAGACGGCGGGGATTGACGCCGCGGCCCTTCTCGCCATCGTCAAACTGCCTGCGCGCAAGGATCGAGTCTGGACGATCGAACTGGCGCCGCTCACGCGGATGCAGGCCTGGCAAGTCGCGCCCCTGACCCAGGGCGAGATGATTCAGGTCGTGGGCTACACGCTGACCGATCAGAGCGAGCCGGTGATTCGGGCGGAGTGGTTGTTCCGAGCCGGCAAGGTCTACGGCTTGCGCTCGTCGCCCGCTTAGCTCGGACCTACGACGTCACGAACTTGCCGCTCTCGGGATCCCGACCATGAAGAACTTGCTTCTAAGCTTTGCCGCCACGCTGGTGCTCAACGCTTGCTCAACGCAGACTGTAGGGCGCTCTGCCTACGTGGGCGAGGAAACCAGGGGAATCAAGGCGTTGGCCCCGGCTGAAGTCGATGGCCTGCTTGGCGGGAAAGGCTTGGGCTTCGCCAGGTCCGCCGAGCTCAATGGCTACCCGGGTCCGGCGCACGTACTGGAGCTGAGCGACGAGCTTGCTCTATCGGCTGAGCAGATTTCTGAAACCAGA
>JAHDXY010000016.1:16433-34246 GCA_023384005.1 Burkholderiaceae bacterium
GAGCCATCTTCTCTCGTATGGAAGCGTCCGCGAAGGCGCATGGAGCGGAGCTCGTTCGAGCCGAGCGCGATCTCGAAACGCTATTCCGGTCGCGGCAGGTCACTGCTGGTTCTCTGTCGCTTGCGGTAGAGCAGGTGGCCGCGCATCGAGCCAAAGTTCGTAGCGCTCATCTCCTGGCACATCTCGAGCAGACGGCGTTGCTCAGTTCAGGGCAGGTGGCTCGGTACATCGCCTTGCGTGGGTACACCGCAGAGCATGTGCATGGTACTCACCAGTGACGCTTTCCCCTTCGCTGACGCGGGCCCGCATGACTGGACATCAACGCGCCGGAGGAGGTCGGAATGGTCGCAACCGCAGCAGACATCGTCGTTTTTCTCATCGCCGTCCTGCATCTCTATATCCTTGTTCTCGAGATGTTCCTGTGGGACAAGTCGAGAGGAATGAGGGCCTTCGGGCTGACGCGGGAGTTCGCATCGCAGACCAAGACATTGGCGGCGAATCAGGGTCTATACAACGGCTTTCTCGCTGCGGGTCTGGCCTGGGGCTTGTACCTTGGCGCGGCAGGCCTGCAGGTGAAGGTATTCTTCCTCGCGTGCATTCTGGTGGCCGGGCTCTACGGTGCCGCGACGGCGAGCAGGAAGATATTGTTCATCCAGGCCATCCCAGCCTCGGTGGGGCTGGCCTTGTTGTACTTTGCCTAGCTCGAGGCGACCAATCGGGCGAACATTCCGCTCTACAAGCGTTTTGGCTTCGAGGTGGTGGGAGTGGTTCGAGCCGCGCGGTAGGCAGAAGTACGCGCGATGCGGGTGGACCCAGCACTTGCCTGGAGGAATCGTGAGCCCATTCCATTGCTCGCTACAAGTAGCTCTTGCGCTCTCCTTCGCGGCCTTCAGTCCCGGCGCCATGGGTCAGCAGGTCAAGACCGAGGTGCTGGTCCCGAACACCGGCAAGGGCGCGATCGCTGTCGTCCTTTCGAGCAACTTTGGCCCTTCTGCCCAACGGGATTTCGCCCAACAGCTCGCTGCCGCCGGATACTACGTGGTGCTCGCGGACGGCCGCGACTTTCTCATTGCCCTCGGCGGTGGAGACTTCCGTGGCGCGAACG
The DNA here is from genome assembly GCA_023384005.1 of Burkholderiaceae bacterium. Classification (GTDB taxonomy): domain Bacteria; phylum Pseudomonadota; class Gammaproteobacteria; order Burkholderiales; family Burkholderiaceae_E; genus Quisquiliibacterium. The sequence continues at coordinate 17,539 of JAHDXY010000016.1, forward strand.
GTGCCAGTGAACTCCGGCGCATCGTTTCGGACGCTCAATCGGCGGCGCAGGCTCGGCCCGGAAAAGCGGCAGTCGTTGGCTTTGCCATCGGCGGTGGCGCTGCACTCAAGCACGCTGCGTCGACACCGGACGATATCGCCGCCGCCGTCGTCCTGTATCCGAACCTGAAGCCTCTCGGCTCCGACGTACCGGGCCTCGCGGCGCAGTTCAGGGTTCCCGTGTTGGTGCTCGCCGCAGAGAGGGACGCCGTTTGCTGCCACGCCGGAACGATGCAACTCCTGGCGTCAACGCCAAAGCAAGCTCCATTCGAGTTCGTGTCGTTTCCCGACTCCGGCCATGCGTTCGACGTCAAGGCCACGCCCGGCTACATGCTGGCCGACGCGCAGGCCGCGACGAAGAAGGCAATCGAATTTCTTCTGCGCGTTCATCCGCCGGCGGGTCAATAGGTGACCGCCGATAGTTGACACCCACCCCGCTGCGCAAGCCGACCGCATCTGACGTCGGGCGAACTCACGAGCAAGGCACCGTGGAAACACCCCCGTACTATCTCGCTTCCCCGAAGTCCGGCTCCGGACCGGGCGTTCTGGTCCTGCACGCCTGGTGGGGTCTGAACCCCTTCTTCAAACGTGTTTGCGACCGGCTCGCCAATGCCGGCTTCGTCGCTCTGGCGCCGGATCTCTACGACGGCAAGATCGCGTCCACCGAGGCGGCGGCAAAGGACTTGCGCGCTCGAGCGACCGCGTCTCGCAGGGAGCCCGCATACAAGATGCTCACTTCGGCAATCGGGCACCTGTCCCGCCTCGAGTCGGTAGCGAGCCCGCGCATTGCCGTCGTGGGTTTCTCCATGGGCGGGCATTGGGCACTGTGGCTGGCTCAGCGCCCCGAGCTCCCGATCGACGCGACGGTAGTGTTCTACGCGGCAAGGAACGGCGACTTCAGGCAAAGCGGGTCGCGGTTTCTCTTTCACTTCGCGGAGGTTGACGATTGGGTTTCCGCCGCGAGCATCAGGAAGCTCAAGAGGAGCATGGAACTTGCTGGCAAGGACGCGAGCTACCACGTGTATCCCGGAACGACGCACTGGTTCTTCGAGAGCGATAGACCGCAGGCCTTCAACAAGAAGGCGGCGGCTGCCTCATGGAAGCGCTCGCTGGAGTTCCTGCGCGCTACCGCAGTGCCCTGCGGTCGTCGCGCGCTTGGTCCCAAGTCAGGCACCGCGTAGGCGGCGTCCCAGACATAGGTCGGCGCCGCCGGCGAAGGAGTCAACGCATGTCCGACCGCACTGTCCGCCTCCATCGAGTGCTTCGTGCCAGGCCCGAGAAGGTCTATCGCGCGTTCCTCGAAAGCGCTGCGATGGCGAAGTGGATCCCGCCCTACGGATTCACCTGCACGGTGCACCAGATGGACGCCCGCGTCGGAGGCACGTTCCGAATGACGTTCCAAAACTTCTCGAGCGGCAATGGCCACTCGTTCGGCGGTGAGTACCTCGAACTGGTTCCGAACGAGCGGATTCGGTACACGGACGAGTTCGACGACCCCAACCTGCCGGGTGTGCTCGAGGTGACCGTGTCCCTCAAGCCCGTGCTGGGCGGAGTCGAGTTGAGCATCACCCAAAGCGGCATTCCCGACGCCATTCCACTGGAGATGTGCTACCTCGGTTGGCAGGAGTCGCTCGCGCAACTGGCGACGCTCGTCGAACCCGACATCCCAGGATAGGCGCAGCCACGCTCCGGGTGATTAGGGGCTCTATTGGTTCGAGGAGCCGATCACGTACGACAGTACTCCCGGGTATGCGTAGTCATCTGACGCAGGTGCGGATCTGCTGCTTTGGCTAGACTGTGGACTCGGGCAAGATCAGGAGCCTTTACCGTGCTGCAACTTCGACCGTCCTGCGAGTGCTGCGACGTTGATCTTCCGCCGGAGTCGACGCGAGCGAGGATTTGCTCGTTCGAATGCACTTTCTGCGAGCAATGCGTGACAACAAAGCTGAACGGCTTGTGCCCGAACTGCGGAGGCGAATTGGTACCGCGGCCGATTCGCCCACGGGCGAAGTTGGCCCAGTATCCCGCTTCCACCGAGCGGGTGCTCATGCCGCGCGCCTGTGGGCCGGCGTAGTACACGCGCGTCTGGCACTGCGATTGGCGCGAAGCTCAGGCAGCACCGGCAAGCCCATGCGAACTTCCGACGCCGGCTCCGACGCACCGGTAGAAGTCGTCCCTTACGATTCCTCTTGGCCGCACCGATTCCTGGAGGAGCAGGCGCTTCTGGCCGAGATCCTGAGTCCCTGGCTCGTTGCGCCCGTCGAGCACGTGGGCAGCACGGCGGTTCCCGGACTCCTTGCCAAGCCGATCATCGACATCGCCGCACCGGTGGCTTCGCTCGAGGCGTCGCGCCCGGCCATCGAGGCCTTGCGCCGTCTGGGCTATCAGCACTTTCCGTACAAGCCCGAGCAGATGCACTGGTTCTGCAAGCCTGCGCCCGCGCTGCGAACGCATCACCTTCATCTCCTGCCGTACGGCGGTGTGCTCTGGTCCGAACGCCTGGCATTTCGAAACGCCTTGAGAGCGAACGCCGAGCTTGCTGCGCAGTACGCCGAGTTGAAGTTGCGCCTTGCGGCTCTGCATCGGGCTGACCGTGAGGCCTACACGGACGCCAAGTCGGAGTTCATACTTGCCGCGCTGGGCGTGCGTTGAGCCGTGCCTGGACTCATGGGAAGTCCGAACGCCATTGGAGACGCCCAAGGACGGACGTTCGCATGCGTTCGAAGGGCCTTGATCGGGCGCCGAGGTGCTGATGCTTGCAGTCACTCCCGATGCCGGACTCTTCACTCAACCTCGAGGTCGCGCCGCAGATGTCCAGTCAGATCGTTTCCGTTTCGGAAAGCCCGTCGCATTCCTTCTCGAAACCGTGTGTTTCGCAGGTCACCCTGCTCGAGGGGTTCGGCGTGGCGAACGATGCGCATTGTGGGGTCACGGTGAAGCACCGGTCACGCGTCGCGCAAGACCCTTCACAACCCAATCTGCGGCAGGTCCATCTGATTCCCGCGGAGTTGTTCGAGGAGCTCGAGCTCAAGGGTTTTCACGTGCGTCCCGGGGAACTTGGCGAGAACGTCACGACAAGGGGAGTCGATCTCCTGGCGCTTCCGGTTGGCGCGCTTCTTCGCCTCGGGGCGTCGGCCGTCGTTCGAGTCACGGGTCTTCGCAACCCTTGCGTGCAGCTCGATCAGTTTCGGCCGGGGCTGATGTCGGCCTTGATCGAGCGCAACGCGCAGGGGGCGCTCGTCCTCAAGGCGGGCGTCATGGGAGTGGTCGAAGCGGGCGGCATCGTGTCGGCCGGCGACGCGATCGCCGTCGAATTGCCATTGCAGCCGCATCGGCGGCTGGAGCGGGTGTGAGCAGGCACCACGAGCCAACCGCGCGCTGCCTCGAGCAACGCTCGGGGCGCGCGCCGCTCGTGCTGGACGTCGAGTCACTCGCGCAGATACGTCGCGCGAGATCCGAAGAACGGGAGACGCTGGCGGCGATTGCCTGGGACGCGAAGGCCTCCTGGGGGTACCGCGCGCCTACGCTTGAATCGTGGCGTGAAGCGCTCACGCCCACGGCCGGGTCATTGCGTACCCAGCCGACCTACGTCGCCGATGTGCATGGCAGGGTGGCGGGCTTCTATCAGATCGACATGAAAGCGCAGCCCGTTGAACTCGGGCACCTGTGGGTGCGCCCTGAGTTCATGCGCCGCGGCATTGGCCGGGCGCTGCTCGAACACGCCGCAAGGTACCTCGCTGGAGTCCGCGTCGCGACTCTTCATATCGACTCCGAACCAGGCGCGGAGCCTTTCTACATCAGTTGCGGCGCCCTGAGGGTCGGCGAACGGGCGGCGCCGATAGAGGGTCGGCCGAATCGCGTTCGTCCTCAGCTGTGCCTGTCGACGACTCGGCCCGAGCGAGCCGAGCCGTCGCGATGAGACGAACGGTTGCTCGCGTCGCGGTCGACATCGGTGGGGCGCAAGTGGTTCGACAATCGAATCGGAGAATGACCGATGCCCGGTACGATCCCTGGAATCGCGACGACAGCCATGCACGATGCAGGCATCCATGTTGGGTATTTTCCGGGCTGCATAGGCGCCGTGGTGGCGCTGCACGCGTCCTACTATTCCCGCGAAGCCGGCTTCGGATTGGCCTTCGAAGCAAAGGTCGCTTCCGAACTCGCCGAGTTCATGTGTCGCTACGACGAGCGTTGCGACCTGCTGTTGCTCTCTGTCGTCGCGGGAGAAGTACACGCGAGTCTGGCAATCGACGGCAAGTCAGCGACGACCGAAGGCGCGCATTTGCGCTGGTTCATCGTGTCGGACGCCTTGCGCGGGAAGGGCGTCGGAGCGAGCCTCATGGCGGCTGCGATCGAATTCGTCGAATCGAGGAATTTCGCCAAGACCTATCTCTGGACCTTTTCAGAATTGCGCGCCGCACGGCACCTGTACCTGAAGTTCGGGTTTCGCCTGGCCCATGAGTCGAAAGGCCGACAGTGGGGACGCGAGGTCGATGAGCAGATGTACGTTCGCGACTCTGCCCGATGAAGTCGAGCTATAGGAGGAAAGCGCGATGAGCCGCTCGGCGCCGATTGCCGCATTCGCGATTGCGGCCTTGTTCGGCTGCAACGCCGCCGCGCAAGTCCCGTCGCCCGAAGATCAGTTGCCGAACTGGGCTCTGAAGAAGTGGCTCGCAGTTGCGAAGATCGAGGGGCTTCGGATTTCTACGCGGGTCGATCCGTTCGCGCGGCGCGGCGACTTCGACGGAGATGGCCGATCGGACGTCGCGCTTCTCGTCGCGCGAAGGTCCACTGGCAAGGAAGGCATCGCGATCCTGCTTCGGCGGGACGGGCCGCCCATTGTCGTCGGTGCCGGAAAGCCGTTCGGCAATGGCGGAGACGACTTTTCGTGGCTCGACTTCTGGCGCGTGGGCGACCGGGATGCATTGAGGCGCGGCGGATACGCCCCCTCGGTGCGCTTGAAGGCGGACGGTCTGGTCGTGGCGAAGGAGAGTTCGGCAAGCGCGCTCGTCTACCTGCATAGAGGAAGGCCGATCTGGCAGCAGCAGGGCGACTGACACGGAGAACGCATGACATCGCTCGACAACCGGATCCCACCGCCCATTGTCGGCGCGCTCGTCGCGGCGGCCATGTGGGCGGTCTCCGACCTGGGGCCCGGGATTCCGATCGCACCGCAGCCGCGGTTCATCGCGGTAGTTGTTCTCGTGGTGACCGGAATCGCCTTCGATCTGCTCGGCTTGATCGCGTTCCGGGCGTCTCGCACGACGATCAATCCGCTCAGGCCCGAGCGCGCGTCGGCTCTGGTCACAGGGGGCGTGTATCGCGTCACGCGCAACCCCATGTACGTGGGAATGGGGCTGTTTCTGCTCGCGTGGGCGGTTCACCTGTCGGCGCTCGTGCCCTTGGCCGGCCCCGTGATCTTCGTCCTGTACATGACGCGCTTCCAGATCAGGCCGGAGGAGAATGTCCTGAAGCGCATCTTCGGCGAGGAATACTCCGCCTACGCGGCGCGGGTGAGACGCTGGCTCTGACGCCCGGTGGGGCCGATTCAGCGCGTCGGATGCGGTCAGCGCGTGATCGCGGGACCGATGGGTAAGCGACATCGCAGTCCGACGGCGTCCTCGGCGGCGTTCGATCTCTCGATGTTCGGCGGCTGATCGCCGAGCGCGGTGGCACGCGTCGCTGTACCATTGCGCGGATGGAAACGCTGCGAACCGGGTTGCTTGGCGTTGCGCTGCTTTCTCTGGCGCTGGGAGCTGGAAACGCTCTTTGCGCGGACGTCTCGAAGCAGCGCTTTCCGGATGTGATCGCTGTATCGGTGCAGGCGCGCGGCGCCGATTCCTTCGATTTCGACGTGACGGTGTCATCGCCCTATGATTCCGCGCAGAGATACGCCGACGCGTTTCGCGCGATGGGCAAGGACGGCAAGGTATTCGGCGAGCGCGTGCTCTTGCACGATCACGCCGGCGAACAGCCGTTCACGCGCGACCTGCACGGCGTGAGGATTCCCCGAGGCGTCCGGGTCGTCGTTGTACAGGCGCGCGACCAGAAGCACGGCTACGGCGGAAAGACGGTCGACGTCGCGCTTCCGGGGCGCTAGTACCGGACGCTGACACGATCGCGCCCGCCTGCCGAGTCCGCCGCAGGCCTTATCGCCCCACACCGTGCCAAGCGCTTCGATCATCTTCACCGTCGCGTGCGTGGTGGCGTTCGTCGGGCTCGTCGTCGCGGAGTGCTTCCGCTGGCGACCGGCGCGGGTCGTGTTCAAGCTGCTCGCGAGCAGCGCATTCGTCGCGCTTGCCTGGACGCTGCCGGGCAGCGTCACCGACTACGGCAGGCTGATCGTCGCCGCACTGGTGTTGAGCTGGTTGGGCGACGTATGCCTTCTTTCGGCTCGCAGCTCGCTTTTTCTCTGCGGCCTGGCGGCATTCCTGCTTGCTCACGTCGCGTTCGCCGCCGCCTTCGCGCTGGGCGCCTTCGACCTCCATGCGCTGGTTGCCGCGCTCGCGGTTCTCGTTCCTGTCGGTGTGCTCACGATGCGCTGGCTGTGGAGCAGTCTGTCGACGTCCTTCCGGGGCGCGGTCGGTGCCTATGTCACTGCGATCGTGGCGATGTGCGCGCTCGCCGTCGCGAGCAGCAGCGCGTCCGGGAACATGCAAGTCGCGATCGGCGCGCTCGGGTTCGCGGCATCCGACCTTGCGGTCGCACGCGATCAGTTCATCCGCGCGGGGATACTCAACAAGTTGTGGGGACTTCCCGTCTACTACGCCTCGCAGCTGGCACTCGCCTGGTCGATTGCGCGACAGAGCGGCGTCGCCGGCTGAGTCCTCGCCGTACTGGGCCCGCCTTCGTGCCACCCGGGCGCGGGGTTGCGCGGGCGCCACGACTCGAGCTCGAGCAGTCCGTCCGAATCTGGAAATCCAAGGTGACGAAGCCGTGGATCGAGTCGGATCTGCTGGTACAGTTCGAGCGGCGTTTTCCACGGCTCGAGCCGCCGATCGATTCTCACGGGGTTCCGGCGCTGCGCCGATTCCGAGACATGCCCGTCCAGCCGAACGTCATTCTTGTGCAGGTCAAGCCGAAGTCGCGCGTCAGCTCGCTCGTGCGGGGTGCGGGCGGCACCTGGCTCGCCCAGCTCAAGGCGGCGCCGATCGAGGGCAAGGCCAACGCTGAACTGATCGCACTGGTCGCCGCGCACTTCGGCTGCCGCAAGGCCGACGTGACGATCAAGAGCGGAGCTTCTGGTCGAACGAAGCTCGTGCACATCGGACCTCGGCTCCGGCTGAACACGTGACAGCGACCGGTATCGTGTTGGGGCTGCACATCGCGTGCGGTACCGGCGCCCTGATCTGCGGCGCCGTTTCGATGTGCGCGAGGAAATCGCGAGGGCTGCATAGCGCCGCAGGCGAGACCTATCATTGGCTGTTCGCCGGTATCCTCGTCTCGGGCTGCACGCTCGCGTTTCTCGATTGGCAGCGCCTGTGGTGGTTCGTCCCGGTCGCCGCGTTTTCTTACGCGTTCGCCCTTCTCGGCTACCTGTCGGCCAAGCTGCGCTGGAAGAACTGGTTGCGCCATCACCTTGCCGGACAAGGCGGTTCGTACATCTCGATGATCACCGCAGTACTCGTGGTCAACGTCGGGGTCGGCTCCTGGTGGGCCTGGGTGCTTCCAACGATCGTGGGCACTCCCCTGATCGCTTGGGTGACTCGCGAGGTCGCGCGGGGGAGAAGGCCGAGGTATCGATGACGATGTGCGAGCATCGGAAAACCACGCCGTCGCCATCGCAGTGGCGCGCGATTGGACATCGCGTAGCGGCGACGAGGGGGCTTGCGATCATGATTTCCCGCGTTGTATCAGGTGTTCTGGCCTGTGCGGTCTGGGTAGTTGCAGCGCCGGCCGGAGCGGCCGAAACGGCCGCGCCCTTCGATGCGGCGGCGTATGCGCAACGTTCCGCAACGCACGGCGTGGTTCTTGTCTCCGCCAATTGGGGTGCGCGATGGAACTGCGGCAAGTACGAGAACGCACAGCTCGCGAAATTGTCGTTCGACAAGTCGGGTTCCCCAAGAGCCGGGAACGACGCGAGCGCCGACCTCGTTCTCGAGCACGCCTCGGTACTCCCGGCAGCGGCGCGATTCGTCAATTACGCTTACATCGTCGAGCCCGGCGAGTACCTGCTCAGCGCCTACAGCGTCAAGGTGGCCCGGTCGGCGTCGGACGTCGGATACCTGAACGCGGCGCGAAGCGACCTGATCGTGGACGGCCGCTCGCGTGCCGGGAGCTTCAGCGTTTCCGCGGGCGAAGTCGTCTACATCGGCCACTTCTTCCTCGACTGCGCGCAGGACCCGATTCCCTGGCGCTACTACACCAGCGACCGGGGGGACTTCGCCCGCTACCTCGCGGGCGCGAAGAAGGCGTTCGAGTCGCTCGATGTCGGGAAGGTAGAGTTTCGCCTGTTCGACACGACGACGATGGGCAACGCGTTCGTGCTTCGATGAGCACCTCGGGATCCGGGCGCGCGAACGCGTCGATGACGGCCCCCGGGACCCGGTACGGCGACGGGTATGATTGCCGCAACGCGCAATCCGCAGCCCGTAGCTGCGGCGTCCAATCCACGTGCCGACCGACAATGAACGCAACCGAAAACCGAACGAAGACATTCCTGGGCGTGCGCAAGCTCCCCTCGCGATACTCCGGGGTCGTCATGCCGCTGCTGCTGTCGTTCCTGATGACCTTCATCGTTTCGTTCATCAGCACCTGGCGAGGCGTCGGGCTGTCGCCCGATTTCGCTCGCATCTGGTTCGGCGCCTGGGCCTTGTCCTGGGTCGTGGCCTTCCCGGTCCTGCTGGCCGTGCTCCCGCTCGTTCGTCGCGCGACCGCCGCGATCGTCGAAGTCGGCTGAACGCCGGATCGCCGCGGACAGGGCGCACTCGCCGCCTGTGACGGCCGCCGCATCCAGATCAACGATCGTTCCCTCGCCCAGCCCGTCGGAGTCGTGGCGACGCGTCGGGGCTGGCGCGGCGCGCCCCTTGACCGGCATTGTGACCCGCTGCAGCATCGAGACATATGGACTTCGATACCTGGCTGATCTACTTCCTGGCAGCGCTCGGGCTTTCGCTCTCTCCGGGACCCAACGGGCTGCTCGCGCTGACGCACGGGGCGCTGCACGGCCGGCGCAAGGCGATGTACACGATTCTCGGCGGGGCGCTCGGGTTCGTCGCGGTGATCGGCATGTCGATGTTCGGCATCAGCGCCTTGCTCAGGACCTCGCTGACATGGCTGCTCGTGATGAAATGGGTCGGGGGCGCCTACCTGGTATGGCTCGGGATTCAGGTGTGGCGATCTCCGGCGATCGGCATCGAAGCACACGGCAAGGCGAGCCCACGGGGCGCGTGGTCGCTCTTGCGCCAAGGCGCGCTGTCGGCGCTGACGAATCCGAAAGGGCTGCTCTTCTTTGCCGCCTTTCTTCCACAGTTCATCGATCCGACGAGAGGCCTGATGCTCCAGTTCGTCGTCATGGCGGGAACCTTCGCCGCGATCGAGATCGTGACCGAAACCGTCATCGCGAGTGCGGCACATCGGATTCGACCGTGGCTGGCGCGGGTAGGGCGGCGTTTCAATCAGTCCTGCGGTGGCGTGTTCGTTGCGATCGGGATCGCGCTCCCGCTGCGTGGTTGAGCGCGGCGCGATCTGCGATCGATCAGGCGGCGGTACGCGATCGACCGGCCCGAAAGGAGGATTCGAATGGTGCGCTTCGTCTGGCTGTTGATCTCGCACTCCGTGGTTGCGGCCGTGGCCTTCGCGGCCGGCATCTACGTGCTGCCGATCCTGATTGCTCCCGCGCCTCCCACCGATTCGCAGCTCGCCGAGCTTGCGTCGACCGCGCAGTTCAAGGGCGAGTTTCGCCGCGACCTGGAGGGCAGCGACGCGCTGCACTGGGGCGAGGGCACGATCATGGTGAGTGCCCGCGCGGTCGCGCTGAAAGGAAGGATCGCGCCGGGCCCGGACTACAAGCTGTACCTGGCACCCGAGTTCGTCCGCAACAAGGAGGAGTTCGTGCGCCTGAAGTCGAAGATGGCGAGGGTCGGCGACGTGAAGACCTTCGAGAACTTCGTTGTCGCCATTCCCGAGTCGGTCGACCCGGGCAAGTACAACACGGCGATCGTGTGGTGCGAGTCGTTCGGGCAGTTCATCACGGCCGGGAAGTACCGCTAGTGCTCCGGGCAGCCGGTGCGACGAAGCCATGACGCGTACGACCCACGTCCAGCCATCGGACATTCGTGGCTACGCGCGCTTGGCGACACAGGCAACGACCGGGTTGACCGACCTGGTCGAGGCGATGCACGACACGATCGCGCGTCCGTTGGGCGGTGCGAAGCGCGTGCCGGGGCGAACCCGTGGATTGACGGGGCTCGTCTACAAGAGCGTGCGCGGCGTGACTCGACTGGTCGGAGGAGGGCTCGACGCGATCCTGGCCCTGCTCAGGCCGGAGTTCGCCGAGATGGCGTCGTCGAGGGAGCGCGAAGCGGTGCTCGCAGCCTTGAACGGCGTGCTGGGCGATTACCTCTTCGAGACCGGCAACCCGCTCGCGATACCGATGAGCCTGCGAAAGGGCGGCCGGGTGCTCGAAATCGAGTCGCGCGCCCTGGCATCGGCCTATTCGGGTTCGAGCGGCAAACTGGTCGTCCTGGTGCACGGCCTGTGCATGAACGATCTCCAATGGGCGCGCAACGGGCACGATCACGGCGCCGCGCTCGCCGCGCGACTCGGGCGCACGCCGCTCTACCTGCACTACAACACCGGCGTGCACGTCTCGACCAACGGGCGTGCGTTGTCAGATCTGCTCGAGAGCGTCCTCGGGCAGTGGCCCGAACCGATCGACCAGATCGAGATCGTCGCGCACAGCATGGGCGGGCTGGTGGCGCGCAGCGCGTACCACTACGGAACGAACGCAGGACGGGTCTGGACGCGTCGGCTGGGCAAGATCGTGTTTCTGGGTACGCCGCACCACGGGGCGCCGCTGGAGCGCGGCGGGCACTGGATCGACATGATTCTCGGTGCGACGCGATTCACCGCCCCGTTCACCCGTTTGGGTGCGATCCGCAGTGCCGGCATCACCGACCTTCGTCACGGCAATGTGCTCGACGAACAGTGGCAGGGACACGACCGCTTCGCGCGCGTTCCCGACGCGTCGCGTTTGCACCTGCCGTTGCCGGACGCGGTCGAGTGCTTCGCGATCGCGGCGAGCGCTGGCGACAAGCCGGGCAGCCTGCGCGGCAAGCTGATCGGCGACGGCCTGGTTCCGGTGAACAGCGCGCTGGGGCGCCACCGCGAGCGCGCGCGCGCACTGTCGTTTCCGCGCTCGCATCGGTGGATCGGTTACGGAATGAATCACATGGACCTTCTGGGCCGGCGCGAAGTGTGCGACCGGATCGTTCGCTGGCTCGCGTCGCGATGAGCAAGGCGCGGTCGACGCCGCAGGCGCAGTACCTGTTCTCCTATGGGACATTGCAGCTCGAGGCGGTGCAACGCTCGACATTCGGGCGGCTTCTCGACGGTACGCCCGACCGGCTCCCCGGATTCGCCCAGTCGCTGCTGAGGATCGAGGACGAAAACGTGCGCGCGACCAGCGGCAGCGCTGATCACCCGATCCTCAAGTACACCGGACGCGCGGCTGACGTCATCGACGGAACGGTGTTTCGCGTGTCCGCCGACGAGCTGCAGATGGCCGATCGCTACGAAGTCGCGGCCTACAGGCGGGTTGCCGTCGTCCTCGCGTCCGGGACGCGCGCCTGGGTCTACGTCGATGCGCGTTTCGCGCCACCGGGCGCGTGAGCGTTTCGTGTGGCAAGCTCGGCATGTGAAGACGGAGGAGATCTTGGAGATCGAGCAGTTCATGCAGGGTTACAAGGCCGCCTGGGAAGGGCGCGACGAGAAGTTGTTCTGCGCGTTGTTCGCCGCCGACGGCGTCTACCGCAACACGCCCTTCGCCGAACAGCGCGGCCATGTCCAACTGGCGCAGTACTGGCAGCGGGTCAAGCTGCAGGAAGACGTCGAGCTGAAGTACGACACGCTATCTTCCGGGCCCGGCACCGGCATCGCCCACTGGCACGTCACTTACCAGGTCGGATCCGAGGAGCTGTTCAGGATCTGGGCCGCTTCCAGCGGTACCAACCTGATCGCGCGAACACCCGGCGATCCGCTGCCGCGGATGGCGCTCGACGGCGTGCTGCAGGCAAGCTTCGCGCAGGGTCTGTGCGTCGAGTGCCGGCTTTGGTGGCACAGCCTGCCGATTGCAGGCTAGATCCGATACACGATCCGTTCGCGAATCCGCCGCTAGAGCGGCAGGTCCAGCGTCACGATCGGGTCGGGCCCGGGACGCGTCGCGATCGTCCTGAGGTGCGTTGCGGATTCAACGTCGACCACCGCCACGCCGCCCGGCAGCATCGCGGCGAGCGCGTGTCCGCTGTCGCGGTCGAACCCGATCGATACCGGTCTTCCCGGAAGCGCCACCCGTGACACGACGCGACGCCGATCCGCGTCGAGCGCGATCAGCGACTGGTCGTGGTACAGCGCGACGAGGAAGGTCGCGCCCGCGCGTCTGACGATCCGAACCGGTCCCGGTGGCACGTCGATCGAGTCGATCGCGCGCCGCCGGGCGACGTCGATCACCGTGATGTTCGCCGACTCCCGGTTCGCGACCAGCAGCCGTTTCTCGCCGGCGTCGAAGGCGGAGCCCTCGGGGCGATCGCCCGATTCGATGACGATCGGGGCGCGTTGCGGGTCGGTCGTGTCGAGCGCGCTCACCGTGTCGCTGAACATGTTGCTCGTGAACGCCCAGAGGCCGTTCGCGGTCACCGAGACGATGTGCGAGCCGCGTCCCGCGGTAGGCAGCGCACCTTCGATACGGCCCGAGTCCGGGTCCGGGATCAGCAGCAGCCGGCTGGCGGCCTCGCTCAGGACGTACAGGGCGCCGGCCCCATCGAGCGCGATCCCGTGCGGGCGGCGCCAGGGCGTGCAACGGATCGAGCCGATTCGAGTGGCACTCGGCAAATCGACGACCGAGATCTCGTCGCCGCCGGGGCCTTCGTCTTCGGCCAGCTTGAGTCCGAAGTGGCAGATATACGCGCGCGTGCCCTGCGCGTTCACGACGAACTCATGGGGATACGCTGGCAGCGTCACGCGACGCAGCTCGCGCGCACTGGCGAAGTCATAAAAGCCGAGCGAGTGATCGTCCTTTTGCACGACGACCATGACCTTGCGCGCCTGCATCGTCGGGCTCCGTCCTCAGGCTGCGCGGGGAGTTGCGCAGCGGGCACAGTATCGCGTACCCCGGCGCGCGGCGCCATCGCACGAGATTGACCCTGAATTGCGGCGCCGCTACGCTGGGCGCGGCTCGCGTGGCGTAGTGGACCGGTGCGGGGGAGGGCGGCGATGGCGTTCGACGAAGGAGTGGCGCAGCGCCTGCGCGAGGCGCTTGGCGCGCGTGGCGATGTTCTCGAGAAGCGGATGTTCGGCGGCATCGCGTTCATGGTTGGCGGGCACATGTGCGTGGGAGTGATCGGCGAGTCGATGATGGCGCGCGTCGGGCCCGCCCGGTACGCCGAGGCTCTGCAACGTCCGCATGCGCGCGAGATGGACTTCACGGGGCGTGCGATGACAGGCTTCGTCCACGTCGCGCCGCAGGGGTTCGAGTCCGACTCGGCACTGGGCGATTGGCTCGGCCTTTGCCTGGAATTCGTCGATACTCTGCCGCGGCGGTAGCCGAGCGGCGCCCGATCGGCAGCCGACGCGCGAGAGGGCATCCGGCGCGCGTTGCGGATCGCCCACCGCGGGCGGGCGAACCCGCAGCGAACGGGCTGCAGACAGGAGATGAAGATGCGGGTTCTGGTGACCGGTGCGAACGGGCATCTGGGGTTCAACCTGGTCCGGGCGCTCAAGGCCGGCGGATACCGCGTTCGCGCCGGCGTGCGATCGACCTCCGATGCGGCCAAGACCGCGGCGTTGCGTTTGCTGGGCGACATCGAGTTGGTCGACGCGGATCTTGGCCAACCCGAGCAGATCCGTGCCGCGATGCAGGGCGTGGACATCCTGTTTCAGGTCGCGGCGGTCTACGCGATGGTTCCAGGCGGGCGCGAGGCCGAGATCCTGGCCGCTTCGCACGACGGCGCGAGCGTGGCTCTGCGTGCCGCCGCGGACGCGCGAGTGCGCAAGGTCGTGTTCACCTCGTCGACGGTGACGCTTCCGCAGGTCGCGCGCGGTGCCGCTTCGGTGGACGAGACGCAGTGGGCGAGCGATCTGCGCGTACCGTACGTGCGCGCCAAGACCGAAGCCGAACGACTCGCGTGGAAGATCGCCGGGGAACTGGGCCTGAACATGGTGACGATCCTGCCAAGCGGAATCACCGGCCCCGGATTCGCACGCAACACGCCGACCATCGATTTCTTCGAGGCGATCATGCGCGGAGCGATGCGCTTGGGAGCGCCCGACACGACGTTTCCGGTGGTCGACGTACGCGACGTGGTGCGGGCGCACGTTCTGGCGGCCGAACACGACTGCGAAGGGCGTTTCATCGCGAGCGGCGACGACATCCCGACATTTCGTGAACTCGCCGGGATCGTGAGTTCGATCGACCCGACAGTGCGGCCCCCGCTGATGACCGTCCCGCACCTGATGGGGTGGGTGGTTCCGATCATCGACCGGATCAATCATCGAATTCTCGGGTCGCCCAGAATCGCGACTCCCGAGATGGTCCATACCTTCAACGGGATGTATTCGAAACCGAGCAACCAGCGCATCAAGAAGCTGCTTGGATGGAAGCAGCAGTATTCGCTGGAGCAGACGATACGCGACACGATGCAGGCGATACGCGATCGCGGTCGCTGACACCTGGATCGCACAGGCGCCGTGCGGCACAATCGGACTGGAAGTGAACCATGGGTGACGATGCCATCGCCGATACCGGGCGCGCAGACCTGCAGGAGCGGGTCTCTCGCGCGATCGTGAAATTCGTCGCGCGCGTTCCGGCGACCGCCGAATCGGCAATCGGACACGAGCAGCCGATCACCCCGGCGGCACGCGCCCGCGAGCTCACGCACTCGGCGGCGATGAAGACGGCCCTCGCCGCGGGCGGCCTCGCGCTTCCGCCCGGGCCGCTCGGGTGGTTGACGATCCTGCCCGAACTGACCGCGGTCTGGAAGATCCAGGCGCAACTGGTCTCCGACATCGCGGGGTTGTACGGCGCGAGCGCGACCCTCGACCGGGAGCACATGCTCTACTGCCTGTTTCGCCATACCGCTGCGCAGGCCTTTCGCGACCTCGCCGTGCGCGCGGGCGAGCGCATCCTGGTTCGCCGTCTGTCCACGGGTGCGCTTCAGTCGATCGCGCGCAGCGTCGGGATCGGGATCACGCAGCGCGCGATCGGCAAGGGAGTCACCCGCTTCGTGCCGCTGCTCGGCGCGGCGGGAGTCGGCGCCTACGCGTACTTCGACACGCGACAGGTCGCGAAGACGGCGGTCGAGCTGTTCGCACAGGCCGCCGAACATGAGTCCCAGCCGGCGAGCGCGCCGCGCCGCGGCCCACGCAGGTAGTATCGCGCCGTGGATACCGATATCACGGCGGGGCCGCAGAGGGCCCAGGCGCGCGGCCTGCCGACGCTGGCGCAGATCGAGCAGGCGGCGCAGCTCGTGCACATGACGATGCCACCGACCCCGCAGTATTGCTGGCCGCTGCTGTGCCAGCGCCTGGGCACCGAAGTGTGGGTCAAGCACGAGAACCACACGCCGGCTGGGGCGTTCAAGATTCGCGGCGGGTTGGTCTACTTCGATCGACTTGCGGCTGAGGGTGCGCGCGAAGGGGTGATCGCCGCCACGCGCGGAAATCACGGGCAGTCGGTCGCGATCGGCGCGCGGCGAGCAGGTCTGCAGGCGACGATCGTGGTTCCGCACGGCAACAGTGTCGAGAAGAACGCGGCGATGCGCGCGTTCGGAGCCACGCTGGTCGAGCACGGAGACGATTTCCAGGCCGCGCTCGAGCACGCCCAATCGCTGGCACGCCGTGACGGCCTGCGGATGGTGCCCTCGTTTCACCCCTTGCTCGTCGCGGGCGTGGCGAGCTACGCACTCGAGCTGTTGCGGGCCGTGCAGGCGCTCGACACGATCTACGTTCCGATCGGGCTGGGGTCCGGGATCTGCGCGACCGTCGCAGTGCGCGACGCGCTTGGCTTGCGCACCGAGGTCGTCGGCGTCGTGTCGGCGCACGCAAGGGCCTACGCCGAGTCCTTCGAACGCCGCGTGGCGGTCGACGCCGCGGTCACGACGCAGCTTGCCGACGGAATGGCCTGTCGCACGCCGAACCCCGACGCGCTCGAGTTGATCCTTCGCGGCGTCGATCGCGTGGTCGAAGTGAGCGATGCACAGGTCGCCGAGGCGATGCGCGCGATCTTCGAATGCACCCACAACGTCGCCGAAGGTGCCAGCGCTGCCCCCTTCGCAGCCGCGACGAGCGAGCGCGCGCGCATCGCCGGGCGCCGTGTCGCGGTCGTCCTCTCTGGCGGGAACGTCGACCGGGACGTGTTCGCGCGCGTGCTCGCGCATCGAACGAACGAGGAGAATCCATGCCCGCATACCTGATCGCCGACATCGAAATCACCGACCCCGAGGCCTTCGAGCGCT
>JAHDXY010000374.1 GCA_023384005.1 Burkholderiaceae bacterium
ATCTCTTCTCCCCACGCATTGAGGGCGATCCTGCAACCGTGCTTCGGGAGAACGAGTATGCGCCTGTGTTCCCCGCGTTCCGAGACGGGCGACACGTCTTTCACGATCCGTTTCCATCACTCATCATCCAGGACGAAGCGCACCTGCTTGAGGAGAGCCTCGGCACATTCAGTGGTTTGTTCGACACGCTGCTTGAGGCAGCTTTCAGGCGAATAGACTCACTAGCCGGCGACGAGCTCCAGGTCGCACGCGCATGGCTCGGCGATCAGTACGGGTCGGCGCGCATGCCCAAGGTGATCGCCGCTACGGCGACAATTTCAAATCCCGAGCGTCAGGTTGATGTGCTTTACCAGCGTCGCCCCCTGCGGTTTCCCTATCCTGGCTCTGACCTCTGTCGCTCGTTCTTCGCGAGCCCGGCGCCCGCTCCGACGGGCAATCCGCAGCGTGTCGTTTTGGAGAATCAAGCACCGCCCGAAACCGGGCCCGAGGGGACAGCGCCGTGGATGCGCCTCTTCGTATCGATCATGACCAATGGTGCGACGCACACGGTTACGGCAGTCGCCGTGCTGAGCGCATTTCACACAGTGATGACGCGGTATTGGCGCGCCTTGCTCGACGACGCGCGACGACCAACCGCGCTGACGGCGATGAAGGCCGCGCAAGGTGACGATGACAGCGCTGCGTGGCGCCGCGCTGCCATTGACCGCGCAGTTGCCGAAGGCCGTGAGAACGAGATCGTCGCACTCCTCGATCTGCACCGCATTGCGCTTGCTTACGTCACGAACAAAAAGGGCGGTGACCAAGTCATCGATGCGCTCGACGCTGCGGTTCAGCAGCGTCATCGCCTTGCGCACGAAACGGTCGCCCCGTTTGCGAGCCGCCTCATCTCCGGCGGCGTCGATATGAAGGAAATCCAGGAAGTGATGGAATTGGCGGAGCGATCCAATCCGGGACAGCCCTATCCGCCGCTCTCCGAGAGGCTCCGCAGCATCGTGGCAACGTCAGCCATCAGTCACGGCGTTGATGTCGATCGCTTCAACAGCATGTTCTTCGCCGGACTACCGTCTGACATCGCCGAATACATCCAGGCATCGAGCCGCGTCGGGCGTACGCACGTCGGCTTCGTGGTGTTAATCCCGACACCGCAGAGCCGTCGCGACCGCTACGTTGTCGAGACGCACGATATTTTCCACCGCTTCCTTGAGCGCATGATCGCGCCGCCGGCGGTTGAGCGCTGGGCTGAGAATGCGATCCGGCGCGTGCTCGCTTCGATCGTCCAGACCTGGGCCCTGCTGGAGGAGAACGAACAATTCGTCCGCACGCCGGACGCTGGCAAGAACCGCTTGGCCTCCTACGAGGTGACATCGCCGCTTGTCGCCGCCAGCAACGCGAACCTCACCGGATTTGTCGAGACGCTGGGCGAGTTCGTCTTGAAGGCGCTCGGCTACGAAGGGCGTAACGGACAGGGTGCCCCCGTTTACGCCGACATTTACCGCGCCCTCGTCGAGCACGAACTCACTAAACTCGCTCGCCACTTCAAGACCCTCGAAGGGCCGATGCGGATGCAGCAATACTGGGACGAGCCGGACGCTGCTCTCAAACCGCCGATGACCTCGCTGCGCGATGTCGATGAAGCCGGCTTTATCACCGCCGGCGCATTTGACGCGCTCGCACGTGGTACGCGCACCGTTCACCAGGAAGATCTCATTCATGTGATGCGCGTCATCCGGGATCAGCGGGGTGCAAACGGTGAATTGGATGCTGACGCTCCCTGGGGAGGTGCATAATGGCTCGCCGTCCGCAGAACACCGCGCCCCGACCGCGTCCGCGCATCGAAGACGATGGCGCTCCGGACAGCGTGCCAAAAGCGCCCGTAATGGCGCGCTCACGCGTGCAGTTGGCGACATCCTACGCGCCGGGTGTCCTGTTTACCTGGGAAGGCGCTAAGGGAATCTGCCGGTCTGTTCCCGTGCCAGCCGACCCCGATGGCATGGTGCCGGCGACCCGGCTCCTGATTCAGAGCGGGATAACCGAACTCGCGGCGAACTGGTTGCAGCGCGCGTCGCGCATACGTGCTGGCATCCCGATCGAGTTGATCCTCGATGACGCGTTCTATGAGCCGCGCTCCCTTGAGGTGAAGCCCAACTGGCATCAGGATTTTCAGCTCAACGACCCCAAGGTTGTCGGCTATGTGCCGTATCCGTTGCTCTATCGCTGCGCGACCTGCGGCATGCTGCGCGAGTTTGAGAGCCTCGCTGACCAACGCCGCCGGCGCTTGCCGAGCCGCTGCGGCGACCATCGCGCGCGTTGGACACAGGTGGATGTCGTCTATGCGCATTGGTCCGGGCGCATCGAGCCGCTGAGCCCTTTCAAGTATCATTATGACGCCAACAAGGGCGAAGTGTCGCGCATCATGCAGTGCGAGTGCGGAAGCCAGGACTTCAAGCTCCGCAACCAAGCGCCCGTATTTTCCGAGTGGCGCTTTGTTTGCGACGGGTGCGGGGGGACGCGTGAACTCAAACAACCCGACAAGCTGACGTGGGAGATCTTGGAGCGCGAGAAGCAGCAGACAGGGCAGACCTACGAGTTCATCGAGGTCAACATGCTGCCAGTATCGTATCGAGCCAACTCCGCCTTCTATCCGCAGAAGAGCACCTTTATTGAGTTCTCCGACCCCGAAGTCGTCAACATCTTGCGCCCGGAACGCCAGGGCGATCTGCTGCAGGAGGTCGCGCGCATCCACGGGTTTGCGTTTGACGCGCCATCCGACGCCGAAATCCAGCAAGCTCTCTCCGGCACCGAGTTCGAGAGCGAATGGGGCGATTACGAAGACTGCCTGCAATTCGCCGAACGCGCGCGCGGACGCGGCCAGCAGGCGCGCGCCGATGAGCTACTCCAGAAGGCAGGTGAGCTAAAGAACAAATGGATCGAGGCAGGCGCCATTGCGCGTGGGAGCGTCCAAAGCGCGGCCCTCACGGCCGCAGCCGTTCAGCGCGGCGAATGGGCGAGAAAGTACGATCCGATCCGCTTGACGATCGAGCATGACCGCTTTGTCCGCGAGCACATCACGGCGGGAAAGGAGCGCGGGCATCGCGCGGTCGACGTGTTGCAACCCGATCGCCTTCTCACCGACGCCTACGGCGACGAAAGCCGCATGCGCCGCTATCGCGAGGAAATTGGCGCACCGCTGCAGGGGATGGGCATCGCCGAACTTGTGCTCATTCGCGGGCTTCCGGTCTGCGAGTTCAGCTTTGGCTATACGCGCGTTTCGGCCGAACCGGTCTATGTACGCGAGTTCAACAACCGGCGAGTGAACATGCCGGTTCGGCTCAACGCCTTTCCTCAAATGCGCAATGGCAAACGACCCATTTATGTGACGCGCCAGAACAACGAGGCGCTCTATTTCCGCCTTGATGAGGCCCGTGTGCGTCGTTGGCTTCTGGCCAATGGCATTCAGGACATCGCGGACGAGAAGACCGTGGGCGCCAGTCTCCTGGAGACGTACCGCGACTTCGGCGCTTTCCTGGACGACTTCAAGCAGCGCGAGGGGCGGGGCAGCGCGCAACGCGCCATCGCGCCTTATGTCTATCTGCTGCTGCACTCGCTTGCACATCAGGTGATGCAATCGCTGGCTGACGTATCTGGTCTCGACCGCGACG
>JAHDXY010000017.1:0-21212 GCA_023384005.1 Burkholderiaceae bacterium
AACTCGCGCTTGAGATCCTCGAGCAGGTTGACGATTTGCGCCCGGATCGAGACGTCGAGCGCCGAGACCGGCTCGTCGCCGATCACCAGGCTCGGATCGCAGGCGAGGGCGCGCGCGATTCCGATCCGTTGCCGCTGTCCGCCGGAGAACTCGTGCGGGTAGCGCCGCGCGTGCTCGGGGGCCAGCCCGACCGTTCGCAGCAGTTCGTGCACGCGCCGCGTGCGCGCCGCGCCCCGGGCCAGTCCGTGCACGCCGAGCGGCTCGCCCACCAGCGCCCCGACCGTCATCCGCGGATTGAGCGACGAATACGGGTCCTGGAAGATGATCTGCATCTCGCGGCGCAGGCGCCGCATCTGTTCGGCGCCCGCGGCGCTCACGTCGACGCCGTTGTACGACACCGTGCCGCTGCTCGGTGCGATCAGGCGCAGCAGCACCCGGGCCAGCGTCGACTTGCCGCAACCCGATTCGCCGACGATCGCGAAGGTCTCGCCGCGGCGCACCGCGAAGGACACCCCGTCGACGGCGCGGATCAGCGGCTGGCGCGAGAGGCTGAACCTGCCGCCTCCGCCAAAGTGCCTGGTGAGCGCGTGCGCTTCGAGGATGACGTCGGGGGCGTTCATGTCCCGCGCGTGTGCGGACGCGTGCCTCGATCTGCTTCCGGGCGAATGTCGCGGAGCGCGTCCGGGTGCGTGCCCAGTTGCGTGCTCAGGCGCGTGTCGAGGTGCGCGTCGATCGGAAGTCGCAGGCAGGCGGCGGCGTGCCCCTCGCCGACCTGCTCGAGCTCGGGGCGCTGCGTCACGCAGCGCTGTTGTGCGAGCGGGCAGCGCGAGGCGAAGCGGCAGCCCGGTCCCCAGCGCGAGGGCGGGGGCACCGAACCCGGGATCGTCGCCAGCCGCCCCTCGCGGCGACCGATCGAAGGCAGCGAACCGAGCAGCCCCACCGTGTACGGGTGCTGCGGATCGTCGAAGATCCGCTCCACGGGACCCTGTTCGACAATGCGCCCGGCGTACATCACGGCGACACGGTCGGCCACTTCGGCGACGACCCCCAGGTCGTGCGTGACCAGGATCAGCGCGGTGCCGGTGTCGCGCTGCAGGTCTGCGATCAGTTCGAGGATCTGCGCCTGGATCGTGACGTCCAGTGCGGTGGTCGGCTCGTCGGCGATCAGCAGTTCGGGGTCGTTGGCCAGCGCCATCGCGACCATCACGCGCTGGCGCATTCCGCCCGAGAGCTGGTGCGGGTACGCGTCGAGCCGCTTCTCCGGCGCCGGGATGCGCACGCGGCGCAGAAGCTGCAGCGCTCGCTCGCGCGCCTCGGCGCGGCCCAGTCCGCGGTGCCGAACGATCGTCTCGGCGATCTGATCGCCCACGCGAAATGCCGGGTTGAGCGAAGTCATTGGCTCCTGGAAGACCATCGCGATGCGGTCGCCGCGCAGGTCCGACAGCTCGCGGTCGGACATCTCGAACAGCGCATGCCCGTCGAACTGCGCGCGTCCGCGCGCGACGCGAACCGCAGGTCGCGCCAGAAGACCCATCAGTGCGAGCGCGGTCAGGCTCTTGCCGCAGCCCGACTCACCGACGATGCACAGCGTCTGTGCGCGCGCGAGCGAGAACGACACGCCGTCGACCAGCGCCGCGGCGACGCCCGAGGCCGTGACGACCAGGTCCTGCACTTCGAGGATCGGCCGATCGTGCGCGGCGGACCGGGCGACATCGCTCGGGGCGACATCGCTCGCGACGATGTCGCGCGCAAGCCCTCGTTCGGCGATGCGCTTGCCGGGGTGTTTGGTGCTTGCGGCCAAATCGGGTTCCGGTCGCGACGGCCTGGGATGCCGGGAGCCTGCATTGGACGCGGCCCGGGCCGGCGCTGTCAATCGGCGGCACCATCGGCGGCACCGTGCGCTGTGCCGATCGAATGCGGCCGAGGTTTTCGCGCGCGCGGAAATGATCGTCAAGGTGAAGGAGCCGCAGGCTGGCGAGCGCGCGATGCTGCGCGAGGGCCAGGTGCTGTTCACCTATCTCCATCTCGCGCCCGATGCGCCGCAGGCAGACGACCTGCTCGCGAGCGGCGCGGTGTGCATCGCCTACGAGACCGTGACCGCGCCGGGCGGCGGCCTGCCGCTGCCTGCTCCGATGTCCGAGGTGGCCGGGCGCATGTCGGTGCACGTGGGCGCCGGCTGTCTCGAGCGCGCACGCGGCGGGATGGGCGTGCTGCTCGGTGGCGTGCCCGGCGTCGCGCCGGCGCGGGTGCTGATCCTCGGCGGCGGCGTGGTCGGCACGCACGCCGCGCAGATGGCGGTGGGCGCGGGCGCGGTGGTGGTCGCGATCGATCGCTCGCTGGACGCGCTGCGCCGGCTCGATGCACGTTTTGGCGCGCGCGTGATCACCAAGCACGCGAACCGCGAGAACGTCGAGCGCGAGCTGCTCGCAGCCGACCTGGTGATCGGCGCCGTCCTGGTACCGGGCGCGGCCGCGCCGAAGCTGGTCTCGCGCGCGATGCTCGCGCGGATGAAGCGCGGCGCGGTGCTGGTCGACGTGGCGATCGACCAGGGGGGGTGCTTCGAGACTTCGCGGCCCACGACGCACGACGACCCAACCTACGTCGTCGACGGCGTCGTGCACTACTGCGTCGCGAACATGCCCGGCGGGGTCGCGCGGACCTCGGCGCTGGCGCTGAACAACGCCACGCTTCCGTTCATCCTCGCGCTCGCCGATCAGGGCTGGAAGCGCGCGCTCTCAGCCGACTCGCACCTGCGCAACGGACTGAACGTCGCGCTCGGACGGGTCACCCACGAGGCGGTCGCGAAGGCGCTGGGCCGCGCGTTCGTCGATCCCTCGTCGCTGCTCGCCTGAACGCGCGCCGCACGTGGTGCGCGCGCCGCGCCGAACCGGAGAAAGTCGCGATCGTCGCGGTCTCGCGGTAACATCCGGGCCCACGGGAGAACATCGGATTCCACGGCCATGAACGAGACACTGCTCGGCTTCGTCATCCTTTACCTCGTCGTGTCGATCGGCGTGGGCGTGTACGCGGCGACCCGCGTGCGCACCGTCGACGATTACTACACTGCAGGGCGCCGGCTGGGGATGCCGATCGTCATCGCGATGGTGTTCGCGACCTGGTTCGGCGCCGAAACGGTGCTGGGAATTCCGGGCACCTTCCTCACCGAGAACCTCGGCGGCACGATCTCCGACCCCTTCGGCGCGTCGCTCGCGCTGATCCTGTTCGGGTTGATCTTCGCGCGCCCGCTGTACCGGATGAAGCTGCTCACGCTGGGCGACTTCTACCGCACGCGCTTCAATCGTCCGGTCGAGGTCGTGATGTCGCTCGCGATCGCCGCCTCCTACCTCGGCTGGGTCGCCGCGCAGGTGACCGCTCTGGGGCTGGTGTTCAACGTGCTCTCGGCGGGCGACATCAGCAAGGATCTCGGCATCCTGATCGGCGCCGGGGTAGTGCTGATCTACACGCTCTACGGGGGCATGTGGTCGGTGGCGCTGACCACGTTCTTCCAGATGACGATCATCGTCGTGGGCCTGCTCCGGATTTCAGTACTTGTCGGTCAGCTACCCGAGGTCGACGGCGTGGCGCCGGTGATCGAGCACGCGCGCGCGGCGGGCAAGTTCGAGTTCTGGCCCGAGATGAAGTGGGCGGCGGTCGTGACCTTCGTCGCGGGGCTGTTTACGATGGGTTTCGGGTCGATTCCGCAGCAGGACGTGTTCCAGCGCGCGAACGCCTCGAACACCGAGAGGGTCGCGGTCTGGGGCACGGTGATCGGGGGCGTCGCGTATCTCATCTTCGCCGCGGTGCCGTTGTACCTGACCTATTCGGCGACGCTGGTCGATCCGCAGATGGCCGCGACGATGCTCGAGGACGACGCGCAGCTGATCTTGCCGACCTTCGTCGGCACGCACCTTCCTCTGTACGCGCAGGTGGTGTTCTTCGGCGCGCTGCTCTCGGTGATCATGAGCACCGCGTCGGGAACGCTTCTCGCGCCTTCGGTCACGATCTCGGAGAACATCCTCAAGGGCTGGCTGTCCGAGCGCCAGCTCGACGACCGGCACTTCCTGTGGATCACGCGCGGCGTGGTCGTCGTGTTCTCGACGCTGGTGGTGTTGTACGCGCTCTGGTCGCAGGAGAGCGAGACGACGATCCACCAGATGGTGGAGAACGCCTACAAAGTCACGCTCGCGACCGCCTTCGTGCCGCTCGTCGCTGGACTGTTCTGGAAGCGCGCCAACAACATGGGCGCGGGGCTTTCGATCGTGCTCGGCTTCGGATTCTGGATCGGGATGGAGTTCATAGACCCCGAGGGGGCGCTTCCGCCGCAGTTCGCCGGCTTCATCGCGAGCACCGTCGGAATGGTGGCCGGGTCGATGTTCGGTCGCAGGTGAGGCGCCCGGGCCGCGCAGGGGGTTCGACGCAACGCTCACGCCGCCATGTCGAGAGCGTTGCCGAAGGGTGAGAGGAGGGTGTCTCTCGCCGATCTAGCCGGAGCTGCTGCCCGAGGCTGACTTAGCGAGAATCGTCACACATCGAAGGAGTACGACATGACTGCCGCTTCCGATCCGATCCTGCTGCGCTCGCAACTGGGCTCGGTCCTGACCCTGACCCTGAACCGCCCCGACGCCGGGAACAGCCTGTCGAACGCGATGATCGCCGCGCTTGCATCGGCACTGGACGCCGCCGCCGACGACGACAGCGTGCACGTGGTCGTGCTGGCGGCGGCCCCCGGCAAGGTGTTCTGTGCCGGACACGATCTGAAGGAATTCCAGGCGAACAACAGCCCGAGTTTCTCGAAGGCGGTCACGGTGAAATGCAGCCGCATGATGCAGGCGATCGTCGCGCTGCCCAAGCCGGTGATCGCGAAGGTCGCGGGCGTGGCCACCGCCGCCGGTGCGCAGCTGGTCGCCGCATGCGATCTGGCGATCGCCGCAGACACCGCGCGCTTCGCGACACCCGGCGTGAACATCGGGCTGTGGTGCCTGACGCCGATGGTCGCGATCAGCCGCTCGATCGCGCCCAAGCACGCGATGCAGATGCTCCTGACAGGCCGGTTGATCGACGCGCAGACTGCGCTGCGCTTCGGCTTGATCAACGAAGCTGTGCCGCCCGACCAGCTCGACGCCACGGTCGATGCGCTGGCCGCGGAGATTGCGAGCAAGTCCTCGTTTACCGTCGCGCTGGGCAAGCAGGCGTTTTACCGCCAGCTCGGGCTCGATCTGGCCTCTGCCTACGATTACGCGTCCGAAGTCGCGGTGCGCAACATGCTCGCCGAGGACGCCGCAGAGGGCATCACCGCCTTCACGCAGAAGCGGCCACCGGTCTGGAAGGGGCGCTGATTGGCGCGTTCCCGTGTCGACCGTTTCGGCGAGCGGGCACCAGGGCCGAGCCGCGGCGACGCGGCTCAGCCCAGCCAGCGCTTGCGCCGCCGGTAGTGCTTGACCTCGCGATAGCTCTTGCGCTCGCCCGAGGCGGTCATTCCAAGGTAGAACTCGCGCACGTCCTCGTTGCGCCTGAGTTCGTCGGCCGTGCCCTCGAGCACCACGCGGCCGTTCTCCAGCACGTAGCCGTGGTCGGCGAGTTCGAGCGCCACGCGGCTGTTCTGCTCCACGACGAGCAGTGTGACGCCTTCGGCCTTTAGTCGCGCCAGCAGCGCGAACACGTCCTGCACCATCATCGGCGCCAGGCCCAGCGACGGTTCGTCGATCAGAATCATCCGCGGCTTCGCCATCATCGCGCGTGCAACTACCAGCATCTGCTGCTCGCCACCAGAAAGGTAGCCCGCCGTGCGCTCGCGCAGCCCGGCGAGTTGCGGGATGACGCTGTAGACGCGATCGAGCCGACGACGCAATTCGGCCGCGCCGTCGGCGAGGTGGCCGCCCACGATCAGGTTCTGCTCGGCTGTCAGGTGACGCAGCACCCGTCGACCCTCCATCACATGCACGAGCCCTCGGCGTACCACTTCAGCAGGATCGACCGAGTCGATACGCTGGCCATCGAAGCTGATCGCGCCGCCGGTGACCTTTCCGTCTTCGGATCCGATGGTGCCCGACACTGCCTTTAGCGTGGTGCTCTTCCCGGCGCCGTTGCCGCCGAGGATCGCCACGCACGTGCCCGGCTGAACCGCGATCGTGATGCCCTTCAGCGCCAGGATCACCTCGCTGTACATCACTTCGACGTTGTTCAGCTCGAGCACGCGCGGCTCCGTGCAGCTACCACTTGTTGACGGCGGGCGTATCGACGTTGGTCGCGGCGATCACGTACTTGCCGTTCTTGATCGTCGCGATGTTCACTTTCAGACCCTCGATCGGGAACGGCGCTTGCTTGGCGAACTTCAGTGTGGGAAGCGTGCCGAAGGTCTCTTCGGTCGTCACCGGTTCGGCGAATAGAGCCTCGCGTACCTTGGCACCGGTCAGGTTCTGCGCTCCGTTCTTCCTGATCGCATGTTCGATCACGCGCACCGAATACAGGCCCTGGCTCATCCCCATCAGCGTCAGCACGTTCCATGGCGCGGCGAGCTTGTAGTTGTTCTTCAGCTTCTCGTAAAAGCGCCGCGCGGGCGTATCCTCGTCCGATGCAATGGCCATTCCGTAGGCCTCGAAGTCGCCTTCCATCTGGCCCAGGCCGCCGGCAGCCTTGCCGGAGGCCGGCAGTCCGTTGTGTGAACTGGTGATGACAGGCACCTTGGCGTTGAGCGCCTGCAAGGCGCGCTTGGTCGCGACCACCGCCGCCGTGTTGGTCTGGATCGAGATCACCTCGACGCCCCCACGAACGAGACGACGCACCTGCGTAGTCAGGTCGGTGGGTTGCACCTCGGTGAACACCACCTCGAGGAGTTGGACCTCGCTTGGGTTTTCCTTGGCGTAGCGCTCGCTGCCGCGAGCGATGTCGACGTAGGCGGGCGAGGCTTCGGAGCTGATGATCCCGACCTTCAGCGGCTGGCTGCCGCCTCGTTGCGCTTTCATCCACTTGAACGCGGCGGCGTGTTCGTGCGCGTAGGTCGGCCGCGGGTTGATGATCCATGAGTCCGGCTTCCACGCGTAACCGTACGCGGCGGTCGACATGAACAGCGCAACACCGTCGTCGGGCAGGCGCTGGCCGAGCGCGGCGACGTCCGGACCGCCCAGGCCCAGCACCGCGATCGGATTCAACTCGGACTTGATCCCCGGCCAGAGGCTCGCGGTTTGTGCCGCGTCGTAGCGGGTGTCGAAGTTCTTGTAGTTCAGCTTGACGCCGAGCTTGGCGCCAACCTCGGTGTTCCACCAGTCGAGCACGGCCTCGCGCGACTTGCCGAGCATCGGCATGATGTCGGCGTAGGGACCCGAGAAGTCCGAAAGCAATGCGACGCCGTAAGTCGTCTGGGCGAGTGCGCTTCCCGGGACCGCCAGTGCGCAGGCGAGGCTGGCCCCAGCCGCCAGGGTGGCGAAGCCGGACTTGCGTTGATTGGACATGGTGCAACCTCCTTCAGTGGGTGGTGATTAGTAGGGGAATGGCCAAAGCCGGTAACCGGACTTGACGATGTTCCACCGATGCATCAGGCCTTTGGGTTCGACGATCAGAAACAGGGCGATGATTCCCCCCAGGAATACGTTCATGCTGGCGAAAACGATTTCGCCGCCCACGAACGGAAAGCTCGCGGCCAACTCCGGTCCCAGGGTGGTGATCAGTTCCTGGATCCCGCGGATCACGAAGACACCGATCAGCGCCCCCACCACCGATCCCATGCCGCCCACGATGATCATCGCTATGAAGAACACCGAGTTGAATAGTGTGAACTGGTCGACCGCAACGAAGCGCAGCATGTATGCCCACAGCGCGCCGCCCACTCCGGCGTAGAACGCGCCGACAAGGAACGCGGTGGCCTTCGTGGCGACCACGTTGATGCCCATGATGCCGGCGGCTACATCGTCGTCCCGCACGGCGACGAATGCACGGCCGAAGCGGCTTCGCACGATGCCGAAGGCGCCACAGATCATGATCACGGCACTGATCAGGTTGAGGTAGTAGAGGTTCGCGTCCGATGTGATCCGGTACCCGAACAGTGTCGCGGCAGGCACCGTCGCGCCGTTGGAGCCACCGAGCCAGCTGCCAGGCAGGTTCAACACCGCGAAATGGAAGATGAACTGCGCGGCAATGGTGGTCAAGGCCAGGTAGAAACCCTTGATTCGGGCGGCCGAGAGGCCGAACACGAAGCCGAATCCCGCGGCGGCGGCACCTGAAAGCGGAATCACCAGCAGGAAAGACACGCCGGTCTTCTCGGCAAGCACTGCGGCCGTGTAGGCGCCCACGCCCATGAAGGCGGCCTGTCCGAGGTTGACCTGCCCGGCATAGCCGGTGCAGATCTGCAGACCGACGACGACGATGCCGCTGATCAGCATGATGTTGGCGATCGCGACCAGGCGCGGACCGACCACGATCGGCAGTATCGCCAGAGCGCCGAGCAAGAGTGCAAGCGCGAGCCACTGCTTGCGGGTGCGCACCAGCGCGCGGTCCTGCGCGTAGCTGATGGCGAATACGCCTGCGGGATCCATCGCGTCAAACCCTCTCGATCGTGCGCCAGCCGAACAGGCCGGTCGGGCGCACCAGCAGAATCACCAGCATGAAGACGAACGGCAGCACCGAACCGACCGCGCCGCCCACCAGCGGATCCAGATAGGCGGTCGCCAGTCCCTGGACGACACCGACGATCACGCCTGCGAGCAGCAGCCCGCCGATCGACTCGAGCCCGGCCAGCAGCGCGACCGGAAGCGCGGCAAATCCGATCTCGGACGCGAGGAAGTTCAGCGATTTCCCGGACAGGAAGATCACCGCGCCCAGCGTCGAGAGCAGGCAGCCGAGCAACCACGCGACGGCGATCGAGCGTTTGACCGAAATCCCCAGCGACAGCGCCACCTGGTGATCTTCAGCGACGGCGGTCATCGTCAGCCCGGCGCGCGTGCGGTTGAAGAACCAGGAAAGTCCGGCCGCCATTGCGATGGTCAATACGCCACCCCAGAGCAGGTTGGTCGGGATCAGCAGTTCGCCGATCACAAGCGGCGGCAGTGGGAAAACGATCGGGAAGGGCCTCACCTGCGGGCCGAAGGCGAGCAGGATGACGCCTCGCAGCAGCACGAGCAGCCCGATGGTGACCATCACCATCGCGAACACCGACTCGCCGACCAGCCGCGCGAAGAAGACGCGTTCGATCAGCAAGCCGGTCGCGGCCGCGAGCAAGAAGGCCAACGGAATGCCGATGTACATCGGCATTCCGAGGCTGATCACCATCCACCACACCAGGAACCCGCCGAGCACGACCAGTTCGCCCTGCGCGAAGTTGAATACCTTGCTGGCGCGGTAGATGACGACGAAGCCCATCGCGATCAGCGCGTACAGCAGACCCAGGAGCGCGCCGTTGATCGCATAGTTGACGAAGTCGATGATCATTGCACTCCTTCGGTCGCAGTCGCACGGTGTCCGGTCTGCGGCGTCGCGCTGTCGCCGTCGTTCACTTGGGTGGTCGTCACGTTCGCGCTGAGCGTCCCTTTCCTGCCATCCTGGTAGGTCACCGGCACGACGATCGCGATCGTCGCCTCGCCCGCGTACAGCCCGTCGATCAGTTTGGCGTAACGTTCCTCGAGGAAGTCCCGTCGCAGCTTGCGCGAACGAGTGAGCTCACCTTCGTCGGGGTCCAATTCCTTGGGGAAGTTGGCGAATCTCGACACCCGGGCATGGCGGGGCAGGAGGGCGTTGATGCGCGCGATTTCGGCGCGGATCAGCTCGCGCACTTCTGGGCGCTGCGAGAGATCGGCAAAGGTCGAGAAACCGATGTTGCGCTCCTCGGCCCAGCGACCGACCACTTCCATGTCGATGTTGATCAGCGCGGCTACGAAGTCGCGCTTGTCGTCGCCGAGAGTCATCAGATCCTTGATGAACGGGCTGAAACGAAGGCGCGTCTCGATGAACTGCGGCGGAAACGGGTGGCCGCCGCGCAGGCGCCGCATGTCCTTGACCCGCTCCAGGAAGACCAGTTCGCCACCTTCGGTCAGCGATACGGCATCGCCGGTACGATACCAGTCGCCATCCAGCGACTCGGCGGTCTTGTCCGGCTTTCCGTGGTAGCCGATGAAGCCCGAGCCGCCCTTCACCTGCAGTTCTCCCTCGTCCGACACCCGCCACTCCAATGGCGGGCCGTACTGCGGGTCGCACTTCATCCAGTGGCCTACGGTCTCCAGGTTGTAGCGCTCGCCCTGGTGCAGCGTCAGCAGTCCGATCTCGGTGGTTCCGTAGGCATTGCGCAGGTGCACGCCCATCGCGTGGAACAGGCGAAAGACGTCGGGCGCCATCGCCGAGCCGCCGCACAGCGTGATCTGCGCGCGCACCAGGCCCAGCTTGTCGCGTAGCGGCTCGAGCACCAGTGCGTCGGCCAGCGGATACATCAGCCGCGCGGCCAACGACGGCTGCCGTCCCTCGAGTCGGCCGACGTTCACCTCGTGCCCGATGGCCACCCCCCATTGGTAGATCGCGCGCCGCACGGTCCCGGCGTCGAGCATGCGCGCCTGGACCACCGAGGCCAGGTTCTCCCACTGCCTGGGGCTGAAGAGCATCGCTTCGACCGCCAGCTCGCGCAGATTCGCCAGGACCTGTTCCGGCCCTTCCGGGAAGTTGACCACCATCGGCACCATCAGCCCTAGCGTGATGCCGAAGAACTGCTCGGTCGCCCATGCCGGCGAGATGTAGGTCAGGTATTCGCATCCTGGCTTGAAGGCGAGCGCACCGGTGATCCGCGCGGCGTTGTCGAACAGGTAGCGCTGGGTGAGGATCACGCCCTTGGGGAGCCCGGTCGTGCCCGACGTGTAGGACAGTACCGCGACATCGTCGGCGCGGCCCATGGCCAGCTCTGCGTCGTACCGGTTCGTGTCGCTCGCGTGCACCTCGCGTCCGCTGCGCTGGACCTCTTCGAAGGAGTGCAGCAGTGCGTCGCTGTAGTTCCACAGACCGGCATCGTCCCAGTAGACGATCGCCTCTACGGTGCTCGCTCGCGACGCGGCCACCAGTGCTTTGTCGACCTGCTCCTGGTCCTGCGCGACGACCACCGTCGCACCCGAGTCCTGCGCCAGGTAGGTGATCTCGTCGGTGTTCTGGTCCGGATACAGCGACACGACTGCGGCACCGAGCGCGTGCGCGGCGAACTCGGTCCAGAAGTGCTCGGGTTCGTTCTCGCCGATCGCCATGACTACGCCGTCGCGCCGCACCCCGAGCGCCTGAAGGCCCAGTGCCAGCGCGCGCACGTTGTCGTGCACCTGAGCCCAGGTGAACTCGTGCCAGATGCCGAGCCGTTTGTGACGTTCGCAGACCTCGTTCGGGCTGATCCTGGCGCGCTCGGCAAGGACCTGCGCCAGGGTCTGCGCCTGTCCGATCGTCATTGCGCTTCGCCAAGGTAGGCGCGGATCACTTCGGGATCGCTCTGCACCTGCGCAGGCGTGCCCTCGGCGATCACTCGGCCGAAGTCCAGCACGACGATGCGGTCGGCCAGGTCCATCACCACGCCCATGTCGTGCTCGACCAGCACGACCGGGGTCTTGCGGGCCTCGCGCACGTCGAGGATGAAGCGGGCCAGATCCTCTTTTTCCTCGGAGTTCATTCCAGCCATCGGCTCGTCCATCAGCAGGATGCGCGGCTCCTGTGCGAGCGCTCGCCCGAGGTCGACGCGCTTGCGCAGCCCGTAACCCAGCGTGCCGACGTGCGTGTTGCGGATCGACTCGATCTCGAGGAAGTCGATGATCTCCTCGACGACGCGGCGGTGCTCGTCCTCCTCGCGCGCCACCCACGGAAAGTAGCAAAACGCCTGCACGATGTTGGTACGCATGTGGACGTGGCGCCCGACCAAGATGTTCTCGGCAACGGTCTGGCCGGCGAAAAGGTGCGTGCCCTGAAAAGTGCGCGCCACCCCCCGGCGCGCGACCTCGTCGACGCGCATCGAATGCAGCGGTTCGCCGTCGAGCTCGACCCGGCCAGCGTGTGGCCGATAGAATCCGGACAGCACGTTCAGCAGCGACGTCTTGCCCGCGCCGTTGGGGCCAATGACGGCGAGCAGCTCGTCGGGTCGGACCTCGACGGTCACAGCGTCGAGGGCGGTTACCCCGCCAAAGCGGAGCGTCACCTCGTGGGCCGCGAGGGGAACTGCCAAGGTCGTTGCCGCTCCGATGTGGGACGATAGAGCAACGAAGCGAACCGGCGTTTCAATTGCGCTTCGCTACGGTTGAGGGATGTTACAGGTCGACGAGGCACTGTCAACAGCGCGATACGCCGCCACACGCGACAACTGGCGACCGGGTCGTCGTGCGCTTCAAGACCCCGGATCGCGTCGACCGTAGCGCCATTGAACCCGCCGATCGTCGTGCTGACCGTTGGGGCCGCGTCGAATGTGATTGCGGGCTGATCCTACCTGCGGGTAACATCGATCGTTGCCTGGCTGGCTTGGGCCTGGTGCCAAGCCGTGCGCGCCAGGGTGGTGTGCCGCCGCTATGAGGTGAAGCGTTGAAGGTCCTGCCACGGACTGGCCAACAGGCCGAAACCGTATCAGGGGGTCGGCGAGAGTGCGCCGCGACGTAGGCTCGCCGCCCGGCATGGATGCGACTGCGACGCAGCGTCCGGCCAAGGCTCAGGGACACCTCATTGCCGCTCGGCGAACGTCGCTGGTCTATGCATTCGACGCCCCGGAGCCTGGGTCGCTCACCACGATAGCGCCGGGCATCCTGTGGCTGCGCATGCCGATGCCGCTGGCGCTGGACCACATCAATCTGTTCCTGCTGGCGGCGCGCGACGGCTGGCTGCTCATCGACACCGGTCCGGCGACCGCCGAGGGCCTTGCGGTGTGGGAGTCGCTGTTTGCGGGTCCCCTCTCGGGCGCCCGGATCACCGGTGTGGTCTGCACCCATTTCCACGCCGATCACACCGGCCTGGCGCGCATGCTCTGCGAGCGCTCCGGAGCGCCGCTGTTGATGACGCCGCGGGAGTATTTCTGGCGACGCGCGTGGCCCGGAATCCTGAGCGAGATGCCAGCCGAGCACGCGGCCTTCTACCGGGAGGGCGGCTACCCCGCGGACCTGACCGATCAGGCGAGCGAGTTCTTCACTTCGCTAAACCTGGTACAGCCGATTCCGATGAGTTTTCGTCGGCTGCGCGAGCGCGATCTCCTGCCTGATGCGGACGACGAATGGCGCGTGCTGATTGGTCACGGCCACTCTCCGGAGCATGCGATGTTCTATTGCGAGGCGCGCGCAATGCTGATCTCCGGCGATCAGCTGCTTCCGAAGGTCTCGACGAATTTCTCGGTCACTGCCATGGACCCTTCGGCCGAGCCGCTGCTCGAGTGGCTCGGCTCCCTCGAGTGCCTGCTCGCTCTTCCCGACGAGACGCTCGTGCTGCCCGCCCACGGCCTGCCGTTTCGAGGTATCCGCGCACGAGTCGCGCAGCTGCAGTCGCACCACGCGCGCACCTTGGGCAGGGCGCTCGCTTCGTGCGCACAGCGGCCGTGCAGCGCGTACGAGGTCGGCAAGGCGCTGTTTCCGGGGCCGCTGAAGGGCATCGCGCACGTGCTCGCGCTCGGCGAGAGCCTCGCGCACCTTCATCACCTGGCGCGCAACGGCGACGTCACGAGCGCACTGGACGATTCGGGTGTGCGCAGGTTCCGCGCGCGCCGCTCAACCCCGAGCATGAAAGGAGATGAACATGACTAACGTCAACAAGGTTCTGGTCGCCGGTGTAGGAATGATTCCGTTCAGCAAGCCGGGGCACAGTCCCGCGTACCACGAGATGGGATCCCAGGCGGTGCGCCTCGCGCTCGCAGACGCAGGACTCGGCTACGAGGCCGTCGAGCAGGCGTACGCCGGATACGTCTACGGCGATTCGACCTGCGGTCAGCGCGCGCTCTACGAGGTCGGGATGACCGGCATCCCGATCGTCAATGTCAACAACAATTGCTCGAGCGGCTCGACCGCTTTGTTCCTCGCACGGCAGGCGATCCAGAGCGGCGCGGCCCAGTGCGCGCTTGCCGTCGGATTCGAGCAGATGCGCCCCGGCGCGCTCGGCTCGGTCTGGATGGATCGCCCATCGGCGTTTGGCCGCTTCGACTTGCTGGCCGACGAACTGGTCGGCGAGCCCGAAATACCGCTGGCCCTGCGTTTCTTCGTAGGAGCCGGGCGCGAGCACATGCAACGCTATGGAACGCCGCTGACCACCTTCGCGAAGGTCAGGACGAAGGCGAGCCGCCACGCGATGAACAACCCGATGTCTTTGCTGCGCAAGGAGCTCACCGAAGAGGAAGTGCTGCAGGCGGCGGTGATCTATCCGGGCGTGATGACGCGCCTGATGGCCTGCCCGCCCACCTGCGGCGGGGCCGCCGCGGTGCTGGTGTCCGAGGAGTTCGCGCGGCGTCACCGCATCCCCGCGAACGTCCAGATCCTGGCGCAGGCGATGACCACCGATTCGTCGGACACGTTCGGCGACGAGTCGATGATCAAGCTGGTGGGCGCGGGGATGGCCCGCGAGGCCGCCCGGCGCGTGTACGAGCAGGCCGGCATCGGGCCGGAGGACATCGACGTGTGCGAACTGCACGACTGCTTCGCGCAGAACGAGGTGATCTCGTACGAGGCGCTGGGGCTGTGTCCGGAGGGCGGCGCGGAGAAGTTCGTCGAAGACGGCGACAACACCTACGGCGGGCGTGTCGTGGTCAACCCGTCGGGTGGACTGCTGTCCAAGGGGCATCCGCTGGGGGCGACCGGCCTCGCGCAGTGCTTCGAACTGACGCACCAACTGCGCGGGTCGGCCGGCGCGCGCCAGGTGGCCGACGCCGCGATCGCGCTGCAACACAACCTGGGGCTGGGCGGCGCCGCAGTCGTCACCCTGTACGGGCACGCGTAATCGCGGGGGCTCGACTTCGAACCGATGGAAGGAGACGAACCATGAAACTGCAAGGCAAGGTCGCGGTGATTACTGGCGGCGCCTCGGGGCTCGGCCGGCGCACTGCGGAGTATTTCGTCCGCGACAAGGGCGCGAATGTCGCGGTGTTCGACGTCAACGACGAGGCTGGCGCATCGCTGATCGCGCAGTTGGGCGAGTCGAATGCAATCTACCAGCGGGTCGACGTCACCGACGAAGCCGCGGTCGCGGCTGGCGTGCAGGCATGCGCACAGAAGTTCGGCCGCATCGACGTCTGCATCAACTGCGCCGGTATCCCGACGCCGATGAAGATCCTTGACAAGGATGGGCGTGCCTCGAATTGCGGCAAGTTCCAGCGCACCGTGATGGTCAACCTCGTGGGCACGTTCCAGGTGATGGCCTACTGCATCGCGCATATGGCCAGGAACGAGGCGGAGAACGGCGAGGAACGGGGAGTCGTCGTGAACGTCGCTTCGGGCGCCGCCTTCGACGGCCAGGTCGGGCAGACCGCGTATTCGTCGAGCAAGGCCGGGGTGGTCGGGTTGTCGCTGCCGGCGGCTCGCGAACTCGCCGCGATCGGCGTGCGCGTCAACTCGATCGCCCCGGGGCTCTTCAACACGCCCATGGCGCAGTCGTTGAGCCCGAAGGTGCTCGAATCCCTGACGCAGATGGCCGAGTTCCCGAAGCGCTTCGGTGACATGGCCGAGTTCGCCAGCCTGTGCGCGCACATCTGCGAGAACGCGTACCTCAACGGCGAGTGCATCCGGCTCGACGCGGCCGCGCGCCTGCGCGCCCGCTGAACGCCCGCCGATGAGGTGGCCCGACCCGCGCGGGACGACATGGCGCCTGCACGCGCGCAAAGTGAACGCTGGGCTGGCAGCGCGCCCGATCGGGGCGGACCGCCGCTCGTCAAGAAGCAGGCCATCCTGCGTGCCGCCGCGGCGCTCTTTCGCGATCGCGGCTACGAGCGGACCCGCCTGAACGACATCGCGCAGGCGCTCAATGTCACCAAGCCGACCTTGTACTACTACGTCAAGAACAAGGAGGACATTCTGGTCGAGATCCAGCAGACCGGTTTCGACGAGATCATGGACGAGCTGGCCAAACTCGACCGCGGCACGCAAAGCGGCGCCGAGATCCTTCGAGGGCTCATCGTGCGCTACGCGAACTGGATCACGAGCGAGTTCGGCATCTGCGTGGCACGGCACTTCCTGATCACGCTCGCCCCCGAGAATCTCGCCAGGCTGCGCAAGGCGCGGCGAACCGTCGAACGCAAGATCCGCGATACGATCGCACGCGGCGTCGAGGATGGATCGATTCGGCCGTGCGAGCCCTGGATCGTCGCTACCGCCGTGGTGGGAGCACTGAACTGGATGGCGTTCTGGTACAAGCCCGCTGCGGGGCGCAGGGGCGCCGGCGAACTCGGCAACGCGTACTTCGACCTGCTCAACGAAGGCATCGCCGCGCGCAGCCGGGTGCGGCCAAGGGTGAGAGCCGGCTCGCCGGGTCGTTCGACGAGGAAGGGCAGCGAACCATGAGCGTGCTCGAGGGTGTACGGGTGATCGAGATCGAGGGCATCGGCCCAGGTCCTTTCTGCGCGATGTTGCTCGCCGATCTTGGTGCGGATGTCGTTCTGGTGCAACGCACGCGATCCTCGGGCGACATCACCGACATGGGCGACGCAGCGATCCATCATCGCGGCAAGCGTTCGGTCGCGGTCGACCTCAAGTCCGCGCAAGGCGTGCAGACGACATTGCAGCTGATCGAACAGGCCGACTGCCTGGTCGAAGGCATGCGCCCGGGTGTGATGGAGCGCCTCGGCCTCGGCCCCGACGCCTGCCTCGCGCGCAATCCACGTCTCGTATACGGGCGGATGACCGGATGGGGGCAGACCGGGCCGCTGTCGCAAGCGGCCGGGCACGACCTGAACTACCTCGCGCTCTCGGGTGCGCTCTGGTACGCGAGCCCGGCGGGAACTCCGCCGCACACGCCGCCGACGGTGGTCGGTGACATCGCGGGCGGGGCGCTGTATCTTGCGATCGGCCTGCTGGCCGGGATTCTGAACGCGCGCACTACGGGCCGAGGGCAGGTCGTTGACGCGGCGATCGTCGACGGCGCGGCGCACATGATGAACTTGCTGCTTGCGCTGCGTGCATCGGGCAGTCTCGAGATCGAGCGCGGCGCGAGCATGCTCGACGGTGCGCACTGGTCCGCCGCCTACCGTTGCGCCGACGGTCACTTCGTCGCGGTGCAGTCGCTCGAGCCCAAGTTCTACGCGGTGCTGCTCGAGCGGCTCGATCTGGCCGGGGATCCGGACTTCGCGCGGCAATACGATCCCGGCAGTTGGCCGCGGGCCAGGCAACGGCTCGCCGATTTGTTCGCGACGCGCTCGCGCGACGAGTGGTGCGCGCTCCTCGAAGGCAGCGACGCGTGCTTTGCCCCGGTGCTCGACCCCGAGGAGGCCGCCCGACATCCTCACAACGTCGCACGCGGGGTGTTCTCGACACGAGACGGGATGCTTCAGGCCGACCCCGCGCCACGCTTCTCGGTTTCATCGCCGGAGCGGCCCCGGCGGATTCCTCGGCGGGGCGAGCACACGATCGAAGTGCTGCGCGAGGCCGGCGTCGACGAGGAGCAGCTGCGCGGCCTGATCGCGCGTGGAGCGGTCGCGTCGGTGCGGCGATAGGGATTCCAGAATCTGCCGTTGCACGCGTGTTCTACCTGTGGGTAACATGCGTTGCACCAGCCAATGGAGGAGCGAATGGGGCTGCGTGACTTTACGCTTTTCGATGTCATCGAGCGCAACGCGCAACTGTACGGCGACCGCATCGCTTTCGTCGCGGACGGACTGCGCATCAGCCACCGTGAGTACGCCGTGCGTGTCGAGCGCGTTGCCGCGGGCCTGGCGCGTGCCGGGCTGGTCGCCGGTGAGCGCGTCGCGGTGCTGGCGCAGAACTGCCTGGAATACGTCGACCTCTACGGGGCCGCGGCGCGCCTCGGTCTGATTCTTGTCCCGGTGAACTGGCGGCTGAGTGCCGATGAGATCGCCTACGTGATCGGCGACACGACTCCGAAGGCGATCGTCGCGGGCGCGGAATACCTGCCGATCATCGAAACCGCGCGCGCGGAATTCCCGTTCGTCGCGCGTTTCTTTTCGCTCGGTGCTGCGACCGGCGCCTTCGGCGCCTTCGAGGAACTGGCGCGCGGCGGCTCGGGCGAGGGTGCGCCGGTCGCGGATATTCCCTCCGACAGCGGATTTGTCGTCATCCACACGGCGGCCGTGGCGGGGCGTCCGCGTGGTGCGCTGCTCTCGCACGCCGGATTGCTGGCGGCGAACCTGCAGTTGGTCGGCCGCTGGGGCCTGTCGACGACGGACGTGCACCTCGGAGCGCTGCCGCTGTTTCACGCGTCGGGGCTCGGATTGATGTTGGCTGTGCAGCAGGCCGGCGGCGCCACCGTTGTGCTGCCCCGGTTCGATCCGCCCGCGGTGCTAGAGGCAATCGCTGCCGAGAAGGTGACCGTCTTCGCCGAGTTCCCGCCGATGCTGGGTGCGCTGCTCGACCAGGCGGCCAAGGGCGGCGATGACCTGTCGAGCCTGCGCCATCTCACCGGGCTCGACACCGCGGACACCATCGATCGCTTCGAGACGCTCTGTCCGTCGGCGCGGTTCTGGGCCGGGTACGGCCAGTCCGAGCTTTCCGGTTTGGTCACGATCGCCCCGTTTCGCGACAGGCCCGGGTCGGCCGGCGTGCCCACGATGCTCAATCGCGTCCGGATCGTCGACGATTTCGACCGACCGCTTCCAGCCGGTCAGACCGGCGAGATCGTCGTGCGCGGGCCGATGGTGTTCGAAGGCTACTGGAACTGCGAAGCGGACAACGCGTTTACCTTCCGCAACGGCTGGCACCACACCGGCGACATGGGCCGCTTCGACGACGACGGCTATCTTTGGTACGGCGGGCGTTCGCCGGCCAAGGAGCTGATCAAGCCTGGCGGCGAGAACGTCTATCCCGCGGAGGTCGAGAAGGCGCTGCTCGAGCACGCGGCCGTTGCCGAGGCGGTGGTGTTCGGCGTACCCGACGCGCAGTGGGGCGAGGCTGTCAAGGCGGTGTGCGTGCGCCGCGCCGGGCAGGGCGTGACTGAGGTGGAACTGATCGCATTCGTCGGCACGCGGATTGCCCGCTTCAAGCGGCCCAGGCATGTCGTGTTCAGCGCCGAATTGCCGAAGAACGCCCAGGGTTTGCCCGATCGTGCGCGGATCAAGCGTGAATTCGCCGATGCCTGAGGTGGCTGCGCCACCCGCAAGGTCGGAGGCGCGGGGCGCGGCGACCGCGCCGATGATGCGCGCTGAAGGCATCACGCTGCGCTTTGGCGGCGTCACGGCGCTTTCGGAGGTCTCGTTCGAGGTCGGCGCAAGCGAGATCCACGCCATCATCGGTCCCAACGGCGCCGGCAAGAGTTGCGCTCTGAACTGCCTGAACGGCTTCAACGTTCCGCAGCTGGGGAGCTTGTTTTTCGGCGAGAAGGAGATTACCGGGCTGGCGCCGCACCGGATCGCCCGGCTCGGGGTCGGGCGCACGTTCCAGGGACTGCAGCTGTTCGCCGGGCTGACCGTGGTCGACAATCTGCTCACCGGCAGGCACATGCACATGAAGACCGGGGCGCTGCAGGCATCGGCACCGCCTCGCGCACGGCAGGTGAAACCATCGGTCAGATGAGGGGAACAGCATGGAATCAAGCGATGCCGATGGCATCCGCTGGTGCGCCACCGACGGCATCGGCCGTATCACGCTCGATCGCCCTGAACGGGCGAACACGCTCGGGCTGGCGCAGTCCCGGGCGTTCGCGTGCGCGGTGGATGAAGTGCTC
Organism: Burkholderiaceae bacterium; assembly: GCA_023384005.1. Classification (GTDB taxonomy): domain Bacteria; phylum Pseudomonadota; class Gammaproteobacteria; order Burkholderiales; family Burkholderiaceae_E; genus Quisquiliibacterium. The sequence continues at coordinate 19,786 of JAHDXY010000017.1, forward strand.
GGCGCCAAACCCCGGGCAGTGCTGCTGACCGGCACCGGCAGCATCTTCTGTGCGGGCGGTGACATCCAGGAGATGGCGGGCGCCGACGACCGGATAGACACGATGATCGCGCAGATGCTCGATCCGCTGCTTCTGGCGATCGAGCGCTTGTCGAGCGCGCCAGTGCCGGTCGTTTCGGCCCTCAACGGCGCGGTCGGGGGCGCGGGGGTCGGCCTGGCACTGTGCGCGGACGTGGTGATCGCGACCGCGTCGATGAAGCTGCGCACGGGTTACGCGGCGATCGGCCTGTCGCCGGATGCGGGCGCGTCGTATTTCCTCGCGCGCCGCGTCGGCGCCGAGCGCGCGAAGCGGCTGTTCTTCCTGAGCGAGCCGGTCGACTCGCAGCTCAGCCTGGCCCTCGGCATCGTCGACGCGGTGCACGACGATGTGCGCTTCAACGCCGAGACCGAGGCGCTGGTGGCGCGGCTCGCAGCCGCCGCGACCGGCTCGCTCGCGCGGATCAAGAAGTTGTGCGACGGGGTCGCGGCGCGCGGGTTACGCGAGCACATGAACCTGGAAAGGGCGTTGCTGCTGCAGGCATCGCGCGAGCCCGCCGCCGTCGAGGGCCTGCGCGCCTTCCTCGAGAAGCGCGTGCCGCGCTTCAGCGAACACTGAGGCCCCCAGCCCGCGCCAGGCGGGCGCTACGAGAACGCCGACACCCCCAGCGTGTTTCTCCCGATAATGAGCTTCTGGATCTCGGTAGTGCCGTCCGGGATCGGTAACACGCGCGCGTTGCGAAAGTGCCTCTCCACCCTGAAATCGGTGGTGATACCCACACCACCGTGAATCTGGATCGCCTTCGACGCGACGCGCACTGCCATCTCGGTCGCGTACCACTTTGCCATCGAAGTCTGCGTGTCGCAGCGCACTCCCAGTTCCAGCAGATGCAATGCGCGGTGGCACAGCAGCCGCCCCGCATCCAGCTCGGTGGCCATCTCGGCGATGTAGGCCTGCATCAGCTGGTGACCAGCGATGACCTTGCCGTGCTGGCGGCGTTGCTTCGCGTACTCGACCGACTCCTCGAACGCCGCCTGCGCGATGCCCACCGCGGTCAGCCCGACGAATACCCGTGCGGTCTCGAACAGCTTCAGCGTCTGGAACAGGCCTGCGCCGGAGCGCCCGAGCAGGTTGTCGGCGGGTGCGGTCGCGCCGTCGAAGAACATCTCGCAGGTTGACGCGCCCACCAGCCCCATCTTGCTCAGCTCCCGGCTCTGGTAGTTGTCACCGTCGCGGTCGACCAGCAGCATGCTCAGCTCGTTTTCGATCCGGCAGACGACCAATGCGAAATCGGACTGCGTGCCATTGGAGATCCACAGCTTCTGTCCGCGCAGCGTGTACCGGTTCTCCCGCAGCGTCGCGCGGGTCTGTACCTCGGCGACGCTCGAGCC
>JAHDXY010000017.1:21252-33898 GCA_023384005.1 Burkholderiaceae bacterium
GATGCGTTCCCCGCGCAACAGGGGTTCGAGGTAGCGGCGCTTGATCTCCGGCGTTCCGAGCGCGTTCAGCGAGACCGCGACATGACTCTGGATCAGGATCGCGATCGCCATGTCCGGCCACACGCGGGCGAGCTCCTCGTAGAGCAGACCGTAGGTGAAGCGGTCGATGCCCGGACCGCCGTCCTCGACAGGGAGCAGGCCGCTGACCAGTCCGTACTCGTCCAGCTGGCGAAAGATCTCCAGCATTTTCGGCCGCTCGGGAGGAGAGCCCAGCCTCTCGTACTCGTCGGCGAGCGGGCGCAACTTGTCCGCGGCGAAGCGGCGAAAGCCGGCGATCGCCATCCGCTGCTCCTCGGTGTAGAGCATCTGGGTGACCGGAAGTACGTCATTCATGGATTGCCTTTCCCCTGGGTCAGCGTGCGAGTACCGTGATGCAGGCGACGGCCTCTTCGACACCGTGCAGGCCGCCGCCGTTCTCCGCCAGCGCGATCCGGGCGCCATGAACCTGGCGGCGGTCGGCCTCGCCGCGCAGCTGCGTGACCAGTTCGGCGATCTGCCCCAGCCCGGTCGCGCCGATCGGATGCCCCTTGGATTCCAGCCCACCCGACGGGTTCACCGGAATGCGACCGCCGATCCGGGTGTCGCCGCGCTCGCTCATCGGCCCGCCTTCGCCGAAAGCGCAGAACCCCAGGTTCTCGATCTGGATGACCTCGCCAACGGCCGTCGCGTCGTGCACCTCGGCCACCGACACGTCCGCCGGACCAACGCCCGCGAGCTCGTATGCGCGCTTGGCCGCGAGGTGCGTGCAATGCTTGTCGAACTCCTCGGGCAGGCGGTCCGAGCCGGTCTGCATCACCGACGCCAGGACCCGAATCGCGCGCCCGCTGTCCAGCCCCAGGCGCTTGAGCCCCGCTTGGGTGCACAACACCGCGGCGGCCGCGCCGTCGCTGATCGGCGCGCACATCGGCAGCGTCAGCGGATAGGTGATCGGCGGCGCGCTCAGCACTTCGTCGATCGAGAACGCCTTGCGGTACTGCGACAGCGGGTTCTCGACCGAGTGCCCGTGGTTCTTCGATGCCACCGCTGCGAACTGGCGCTGCGTGGTGCCGAAGCGGCGCATGTGCAAGCGGGCGAACGCCGCGTAGACGTCCATGAACACGCTGTATGGCCGAGGTGACGTAGTGTCGGGCGGTACCTCGACGCCTTCGCCGAGCCGCACGAGCCGGTCGCGGATCGCGTCGGCAGTGTAGATGTCCCAGCCGCTATCGAACGCGCTGAGCATGCGCTGGCGATCATCGGAGAACATCTTCTCGGCGCCGACGGCCAGCGCGACGTCGCCCGCGCCTGCGCGCAGGAAGTTCAGCGCGAGGTTGAACGCGGAGCTCGCGCTCGCGCACGCGTTTTCGACGTTGACTACCGGGATGTGCTGGATGCCCATCTCACGCAGCGCGATCTGGCCTCGGATGATATGTTGGCCTTCCATGTGGCCCTGCACCGCGTTCGCGAAGAACGCTCCTTCGAGGTCAGTGGCACGGCAGCCCGCGTCCTTCATCGCCGCTTCGACCGACAGCCGCGTCAGATCCTTGACACTGAGCTTGGCGAGCTTGCCGAACGGCGTCACGCCGACGCCTACCACGTAGACCGTTTCCATCGTCAGTACCCTTTGAAGGCAGGCTTGCGCTTCTCGCGGAACGCCGCGAGACCTTCCTGCATGTCGTAGGAACGCGAGTGATCGCGCAGATTCAGCAATTCGTCGCTCAGCGCGGCCTCCTGGCTCTGGTCCATCGAACGGTTGGCCACTTCTTTCATCCGGCGCAGCACCGCCGGGCTCTTGAGCGCGAGCTTTTCGACGAACCGGCCCACTGTGGAAGCAAGTTCGGCATCGGGCGTCACGCGGTTGACCAGGCCCATCTCCATCATCTCGCGCGCAGGCAGGTGCTCACCGGAGAACAGCAGGTACTTCGCGCGGTTCAGCCCGATGCGCCGCGGCATCACCGCGGCGCCGCCGGCGCCGGGGAAGACGCCGAAGTTCGAGTGGGCGTCGCCGAGCCTCGCGCTCTCGGCCGCGAACACAAGGTCGCAGGCCATCACCAACTCCATGCCGCCGGCCAGCGCCAGCCCGTTGACCGCCGCGATCACCGGTTTCGGAAACGCTCGCAATTCGCCGAAGACCCTGCGCACCACGTCCAGGAAGTCGGGATCGCCCAGCCTGGCGTGGGCCTGCATCTCGGCCACTTCCTTCAGGTCGGCCCCGGCGCAGAAGGCCCGGCCGTTGCCGGTGATCACGAGCACGCGGACGGTTTCGTCGGATCGAGCCCGCGCGAGCGCGTCGCCCAGTTCGTGCATCATTGCGAATGAGAGCGCGTTCAGCGCGTCGGGCCGGTTCAGCGTGAGCCACGCGCCCGCGCCGCGCTGCTCATATATGATGCTCGACAAGTTGGCCACGGCGAATCCACTCCCTCGTCGTCTGGGTCGAAGGTGAGGAGTATAGACCCCGGGGTCGGCGCCGCCACGGAGAGAAAAGTGAAGACACGTCGCAACCTCGTCGCCGCCTGCGTGGCGGCGGCAGCGCTGCTGCCGCTGGGCTCGGCCGCGCAATCGGACTGGCCCGCGAAGACCGTGCGTGTCGTCGTCCCGTTCGCGCCCGGCGGCACCACCGACATCACCGCGCGGGTGATGGCCGAGCATCTCGGCACGGCGTTCAGGCAGACCTTCGTGGTCGAGAACAAGGCGGGCGCGGGGGGCAACGTCGGTGCGGCCGAGGTCGCGCGCGCCGCGCCCGACGGCTACACCTTCCTGATGGGCACGCCGGGGACCCAGGCGATCAACCAGTTCCTCTATCCGAAGATGGCCTACGACACGGCCAAAGACCTGATTCCGGTGTCGTTCGTCGTGAAGGTGCCCAACGTCCTGCTCGTGCATCCGTCGGTGCCGGCGCGCACGCTCGCCGAGCTGATCGCCGCGATGAAGGCCAAGCCCGGCGCGATGAGTTACGGTTCGCCCGGCAACGGCAGCACAGGGCACCTCTCGACCGAGCTGTTCAAGAGCCAGGCCAAGGTGTTCGTCACCCACATCCCGTATCGCGGCAGCGGACCGATGCTGCAGGACCTGCTCGGCGGCCAGATCCAGATGGCGATCGACAACCTGCCCTCGGCGATCCCGCACATCCGTTCGGGCCGGCTGATCGCGCTCGGCGTGACCTCGCCCGAGCGCAGCGCGCAACTGCCCGACGTGCCGACGATCGCGAGCGTGCTTCCCGATTACTCGGCGGAGTCCTGGTTCGTGCTGGTGGCGCCGGCGGGCACGCCTGCGGCGATCGTCGAACGGATGTCGGCGGAGTCCGATCGCATCCTAAAGCGCCCCGACGTGATCGCGCGCTTCCAGGGCCTGGGCGCGCAGCCCGTGGGAGGCACTCCGGCGCAGCTCGCGCAGTTCATCGCTGCCGAGACGACGAAGTGGCAGCAGGTGGTCAAGATCTCGGGCGCGAAGCTGGACTGATCGGCGCGCGACGAAACGGCAGGCTCGCGAGGTCTGCCGCCGCCGGCCCCGGGCAGTCGGCGTCGACGATGGCCGCGCAGATCGCGGCGAACGCGCCGCGGAAATGGTTCTTCGCCTTCACGCACAGCAATCGCGTGGCGGCGAAATCGATCGCGTGCAGCGCGAAGAACGCCGGGTCGTTCGCGGCGCCGACCGATTCGGTCAGGATCGTGTGCACGCCCTGTATGTCGAGCACGACCGATCGGCCGACCGAAACCGCGGTGCCGCGCTCCATCGGTCCGGTGTTGACGAAGCACCCGTCGGTCGTGCGCAGCACGCGCGCGCGCACCGGCACCGCGGCGCCGAACGCATCGCCGCCGCGCGCCCCGAGGCGCAACTCGAGCATGGCGCCGACGCCGGCCCGCGCGGCGGCGGCGACTGCGTCGCGATCGGCGAAGTAGGCGAACACTACAGAGCCCGCGGGCAGCGAGGCGAGTACGCTAAAGCGATCGGCTCGCATCGCGAGCAGCGTGGCGAACAGCGCAGGTGTGTCGGCGGCGCCGCCCGAGAGCGGGTTGTCGGCCGGGTCGGTGACCGCGACCATTCCCGGCGGGGCGGCGAGTGCACGCTCGATCGCCTCGCGCGGGCCGAGCAGCGAAGGCTCGAACTCGGGGGCGCGCAACGCGAACGCGTCGGCGAGCTTTCGGGCGGCCGCTTTCGCATGCTGCGCGTCGATGTCGCTCCAGGCCATCACCGAGGCGCCGGTGTCGGCCGTGTCGGCGTAGGGAAACCCGCCGAACAGCGACACGTCGCGCACGCCTTCGCGCTCGGCGTCGCGCGCCATGCGCAGCAGCGCGCGCATCGGATCGACGGCGGTGCGCATGTTGAAGCTCGGAAGAACGCGCCCGAGCGTGACGATCGCTCCGGCCGGTCGCAGTCCGGTCGTGACGATGCGCTGCAGCGCGCGCAGCGCGCGCGCGGCGGTCTCGCGCATGTCGACGTGCGGATGGCTGCGGTACCCGGTGGCGAAGTCGAGCAGGCGGGTGATCTCCGGGTTCAGGTTCGCGTGCAGGTCGAAGCTGGCGACGATCGGCGTGTCGGGGAGCAGCGCGCGGACCGAGCCGAGCAGCGCCAGTTCGGGGGCGTCCTCGCTTTCGGTGATCGCAGCGCCATGCAGCGAGAGGTAGACCGCGTCGGGGCGCAGCGCGCGCAGCCCGTCGAGCAATTCGGCGGTGAACGCGGCGAACACCTCGTCGCGGATCGGTCCTCCCGGCGACGCCGACGCACAGCGAAGCGCGTGCACCTCCCAGTCGGGATTGGCCGCGGCGAAGTCCACGACCGCCGCGAGCTCTGTCTCGCAGTCGCGCGATGCGGCAAGCGCCTCGTCGCCGCCACGCCATTCGCGCAGCGCGAAATCCTGCGCGTCGGTGAGACGCGCCGCGAAGCGGTTGCCTTCGAACCACAGGCGCGCGACTGCGAGGCGGGTGGTCATCGCGCTGCGCGCCCCTGCGGTCGGGCCGGTTCAGCGCCGCGCGCTGCGGGGCGGTTTCATCGGCCGTACCAGTCGCGCACCGCCGAGACGAAACGCTGCACGCCCTCGGCGACGGTCGCCGCGTCGAGCGCGCCGTACGACAGTCGCTGGTAGTTCGCGCTGCGCGTGTCGCGCAGGCCGAACGCGAAGCCCGGAATCGTCGCGACCCGGTGGCGTTCGGTCATCGCGCGATTGAACTCCAGCGGGTCCTCGATGCCGGGCAGCCTGACCAGCACGTAGAACGCGCCCGCGGTGGGCGCGAACCCGGCGAGCCCCTCGAGCGCGCCGAGCGAAGCGTGAACCTGCGCGCGCACCTGTTCGAGCGCCGCGACGCGCGGCGCGACGATCGCGCGTCCGCGGCGCAGAGCCTCGCGCGCGAGCAGCTGCGAAACGACCGGCGCGCAGATCAGGTTGGTGTCCTGCACCTTGTGCATCGCTTCGTCCAGCGCGCGCGGGTAGACGACGTAGCCAACGCGCCAGCTCGCCATTCCGTAGTTCTTCGAGAACGAGAAGAACGACAGCGTGTGGGCCTGCGCCCCCGGGATCGACCCGGGAGAGAAGTGGCGCGCGCCGTCGTAGCAGAAGTACTCGTAGGCCTCGTCGCTGAAGTGGTAAAGCTCGCGAGCGGCGCAAAGCGCGTTCACGCGGCGCAGGTCGGCCTGCGGATAGACCGCCCCGGTCGGGTTGTTCGGCGACACGGTGACGATCGCGCGGGTGCGCGGCGTGATCGCCGCTTCGATCGCGTCGACGTCGAGCTGCCCGCTGGCCAGCGTCGCGACGAGCACCGGTGTGCAGCCGCACATCCGCAGCGCCATCTCCTGGTTGAAGTAGTACGGCATCGGAAGGATGAACTCGTCGCCGGGGTCGGCCACCGCGAGAACGGCTGTCAGGAACGCGCTGTTGCTGCCCGCCGTGACCATCGTCGCCGAGTGTCCCTGCACCTCGATCGCGTTCTCGTCGCGCAGCTTGGCTTCGATCGCCTCGACCAGCGGCGCGATCCCGGCCACCGCCTGGTACTTGTGCAGCTGCGGGTCGGCCAGCAGGCCCGGAAGCGCCGCGATCGCGTCGGCCGGCGGCCCGTAGCTGACCACGCCCTGGCCGAGCGAAATCGTCCCCGGATTCGCGCGGACCATCGCCGAGATCGTCGGGATGATCGGCGCGTCGACTGCGCTGATTCGGGCGGAAGGGCGATTCATCGTCAGCCGCGATGTTAGCCGATCGCGCCGGCGCGGGCGCCCGCGCGCTGCCTATAATCGGCACTGCGCACGACGACCGACACCGCGGCGAGGACCGATGAGCGACGAACCCCAGCAACCAGAACGCGCGACCACGGTCGCATCGCGCCTGACCGAAGTCGCACGCCGCTTCGACCGACCGATCGCGACGGTGAACCTGCCGGTGCACCGCGCCTCGACCGTCCTGTTCGACACGCTCGAGGCGGCCGCCGCCACGGGCGTGGCGACGATGGCCGGCGAGCGCGGCGCGAGCACCTACGGCACGGCCGGCACGCCGACCACCTATGCGCTGATGGACGCGCTCGCCGAGCTCGAAGGCGGGGGCGTTGCCTGCCGGGCGGCGCTCGCGCCCTCGGGGCTGTCCGCGATCGCGACCGCGCTGCTCGCGTTCGCGAAGACCGGGGACCATGTCCTGATCAGCGATTCGGTCTACGGTCCTACGCGCGTGCTCGCCGAGGGTGTGCTGGCACGACTGGGAATCGAGACCTCGTTCTACCATCCGCTGGTGGGCGCGGGCATCGCCGATCTGATGCGCGCGAACACGCGCATCGTCTTCACCGAGAGTCCGGGCAGCTACACCTTCGAGGTGCAGGACATCCCGGCGATCTGCCGAGTCGCGCGCGAGCGCGGCGCGATCACGATGGTCGACAACACCTGGGCCTCGCCGGTGTTCGCGCGTCCCTTCGACTGGGGCGTGGACGTGTCGCTGCTGGCGCTCACCAAGTACTGGAGCGGGCACGCCGACCTGCTGATGGGGGCGATGGTCGTTCGCGAGCCACTGTGGCCGGCGATGTGGGCAGCGGTGCGCCAGCTCGGCGTGTGCGTGGGCGGCGACGACGCGTACCTGATCCTGCGCGGCATGCGCACGCTGGACGTTCGGATGCGCCGCCACGAGGCGAACGCGCTCGCGGTGGCGCGCTGGCTGCAGACGCGTGCGGAGGTCGCGCGGGTGCTGCACCCGGCGCTGGAGTCGCACCCCGGTCACGCACTGTGGAAACGCGACTTCAGCGGATCGACCGGGCTGTTCTCGTTCGAGTTGCGTCGCGACGCACTGCTCGGCGAGGGCGCGGCGCCTGCCGCCCCGGGCGCCGACGCAGACGCCCGCGTGCAGCGCAAGCTCGCCGCGCTGTGCGAACGGCGCAGGTACTTCCGCATCGGCTACTCCTGGGGCGGATACGAGAGCCTGATCATGCCGGCGAAGATCGCCACGCTGCGCAGCGTCGATCCCTGGACCGGAGGACCGCTGGTGCGCCTGCACACCGGGCTGGAAGAGCCCGCGGAATTGATCGCCGATCTCGAAGCGGGTTTCGAGGCGATGCGCGCCGCCGCGTGAGCGCCCCCGCCGGGCCCGGCCCGGCGCGCGATCAGTGCGTCGCCTGCTTCCCGGAGGGTTTGCCGTGGGCGATCGCGGCGCGTTTGACCTCTGCCATGTCGAGCGCGCGGACCTGCCGCAGCACGTCTTCGACCGCTCCCCTGGGCAGCGCACCCGGCTGCTGGAACACGATCACCTGCTCGCGAAAGATCATCAGGGTCGGAATCGATCGGATCCCGAAATGCGTCGACAGCGCCTGTTCCTCGTCGGTGTTGACCTTGGCGAAACGGATGTCCGGGTTCTCCTCCGCGACCTGCTCGAATACCGGCGCGAAACCGCGGCACGGCCCGCACCACGGAGCCCAGAAATCGACGATGACGATGTCGCTCCCGGCTACGGTGCTGTCGAAGTTCTCGGCGGTGAGGGTTTGGACCGACATCGTCGTTCTCCTGTGACTGGTTCGATACCGGCAGATGGGGACGGTTCGGGCGATCGACAAGGTCGGCCCTTCGAGGCCCTCCCCCGGCCGCGCTGCGCGCCTGAATCTTAGCAGCGCCGGTCGCGCCGTGCGCCGCGCGTCGGTCGGCGCGTCTTTCGGCGCGTCTTGCGGCGCTCAGCCGACGCCACAGTCGGCGCGTCGGTCGGCGGATCAGTCGGCGCGGTGCGCGTCCATCCAGACCCGGATCCGTTCGAGCGCGGGCAGCAGGCGAGCGATCTCGTCTTCGCCGAACCGCTCCGCGAGACGCGCCATCTGCGGCGCGACTGCTCGCATCGCCGCATCGCGCGCGCGCCGCCCCGCGGGGGTGATCGAAACCAGTTTGCCACGCTGGTCGCGCGGATTCGCCCGCACCCGCAAGTAGCCGGCGTCGTCGAGCTTTCTCGCCAGCTTGCCGATTGCAGCCTTGCTCACTTGAAAGGCGCGCGCGAGCTCGACCAGGCTGCGTTCGCCACCGAGCCGAACGAAATGATTGAGCACGGTGAACTGCGCCAGCGACAGCGCCCCAGGCTGCGCGCGTTCGAAGCGGGTGCGCGCGAGCTGCTCGATGATCCCGATCTCGTTGAAGAGGCGAAACACCGGGGGGTCTTCGGGGGTCGGCGTCGCGCTCATCCGTGGCCGGCCTCAGGTGCGAACGAACGACTCGAGCGGGCGTCGCGCGCTGCGCGCCTCGCTTGCGTCCGGGTAGCCGATGCGCACCAGCATCTGGGTCTTCTCGCCCGCGGGCTGCGCGACCAGTTGCTCGAACTGCGCGCGCAGCGCGTCCATTTCGGCGAACTCCTGCAGCACCTGGCTCGGGGGTTGGGTGACGATACCGAGCTCGGCGGCCTTGAGCTGCAGGCGCACGAACGCCCGACCGGCCTCGAGCTGCGCGCCGCGCCCGGTTGCGCTGGTCGTGAGCCACGCGTAGGCGCCGGTGTTGGGCGCCCAGTCGTACACGCGGTTGAGGCCCTGGGAGAAGAACACCGAGGAAGGATCCATCATCGTCTGCGGAGTCGTCATGCCCAGCAGGCGGATGATCTCGATCATCGTGCCGCCCAGCGCGATCCCGTCGCGATGGCGGGCGATCTCGCTGCTGCCGACGCGCATCACGTCGACGCTTTCCTTCCACACGCGCGGCGTGCGCTGCTCGAGCTCCCAGGCCTGGACCATGATCCGGTTCAGGTGCGCGACCATCGCAGGCTCCTGGGTCGCGCTCACGCGCACCGCGGGTCGCGCCGCCGCGTCGACCAGCGCCTCGAGCGCTTCGCGCGGCACCTTGCGCTCGGAGAACGGCTTGCGGTAGGTCCCGCGCGCGAGTACCTGGTCGAACAGCGGGTCGCGCGCCACCGGCGCCGGGGCGAGGTCGATCCGCGCGACAGGTCGCGCGTCGAGCGCGGCAGCGCCTGGTTCGCCCTCCGGAAACGGGGTGATCCCGGCGCGCAGCCCGTTCGCAGCCGCCGCCAGCGCGAGCAGTTCGAGGAAACACCCGTGCCCGATGACGATCTGCCTGGAGGGCGGGTCGGTCATCGGGAGCAGGCGCTCGAGGTCGCAGTACAGCATGATCCGATCGGCGCTGCGCAGGTCGACCAGCCAGGGTTGGAGGTTGTGCGGGTTGGGCGCGAGGATCGCCCAGGACAGCAGCTTGCGGCGCGGGTCCTGCTCCTGCCCCGCGCGGCGCCAGGCTTCGATCGCCTCGTCGGGCATCGGGGCGCAGGCGCCGAGCGCCTGGGGAGCTGCGGCGATCACGCTCGCGGAGCCGATCACGCGGATGAAGCGGCGGCGGGCATCGTGCATCACAGGCCTCGAAGTCGTCAACCGGTAAACCAATTATCGGCGATGATAGTCAACCGGTTGACGAAATGCAAGCGCCGCCGCCGGTGCGCGCCGGTGCGCACCCTGGATTTGCCCGGTGCGCGCCCCTGAATTTGCCTACAATCGACCCGATTCGATCCGATCCGCGCATAGGAGCAGGCATGAGCACCGACCAGGACGTCTACCGCAGCGGACTCGAACCCAACCCGGCGAACCACGCGCCGCTCACGCCGATCAGCCTGGTCGAGTGGGTCGCCGACGCGTATCCGCAGCATTGCGCGGTCGTGCACGGTGCGCTGCGGCGCACCTGGGGAGAACTCTACGACCGCTCGCGCAGGCTCGGCTCGGCGCTTCGCGCGCGCGCGATCGGTGTTGGCGACACGGTCGCGGTGATGCTGCCGAACACCCCGGAGATGATCGAGGCGCACTACGGCGTGCCGATGTCCGGCGCCGTGCTCAACAGCATCAACACCCGGCTCGACGCGGCGACCGTCGCGTTCATCCTTGAGCACGGCGGCGCGCGCGTGTTCATCGTCGATCGCGAGTTCTCGGCCGTTGCGGCGCGGGCGCTCGAGATGCTCGCGGCGCGGGGCGGCGAAGCTCCGCTCCTCGTCGACGTCGACGATCCCGAGTTCCCAGGCCAGGGCGAGCCGATCGGCGGGATCGACTACGAGGACTTCATCGCCACCGGCGACCCGGCCGCGCCGTACGCGCACCCGGGCGACGAGTGGGACGCGATCGGGCTGAACTACACCTCCGGCACCACCGGCAACCCGAAGGGCGTGGTCGTCCACCATCGCGGCGCCTATCTCAACTCGATCGGAAACGTCGTCGCGTGGAACCTGCCGCGCCACCCCGTGTACCTGTGGACCTTGCCGATGTTTCACTGCAACGGCTGGTGCTTTCCGTGGACGCTGGCCGCGGTGGCCGGGACCCACGTGTGCCTGCGCAAGGTCGACGCCGCGCTGATCTTCGAGTTGATGCGCGCGCACCGCGTCACGCACTATTGCGGCGCGCCGATCGTGCACAGCACGCTGATCGACGCGCCGTCGCGGCTTAGGGAGGGCATCGACTGGCAGGTCAGGGCGATGGTCGCCGGTGCGGCGCCGCCGGCGGCGATGATCGAGGGCATGGAGCGCATAGGCTGGGACGTGACCCACGTCTATGGCCTGACCGAGGTCTACGGGCCGGCGGGCGCGTGCGCGAAGCACGAATCCTGGGAGCAACTCGACGTCGTCGGACGCGCCCGGATGAACGCGCGCCAGGGCGTGCGCTACCAGGTGCAGCAGGGCTTCACCGTGATGGACCCGCAGACGATGCGCGAGGTGCCGCGCGATGGCGAGACGATGGGCGAGGTGATGTTTCGCGGCAACATCGTGATGAAGGGCTACCTGAAGAACGAAGCCGCCACCCGCGAAGCCTTCGCCGGAGGCTGGTTTCACACCGGCGACCTGGGCGTGCTGCACGAGGACGGCTACGTGAAACTGAAGGATCGCGCGAAGGACATCATCATCTCCGGCGGCGAGAACATCAGCTCGATCGAGGTCGAGGACGCGCTGCACAAGCACCCAGCGGTGCTCGCCTGCGCCGTGGTCGCCAAGCCCGACGCGAAGTGGGGCGAGACGCCGCTGGCTTTCGTCGAACTCAGGATCGAAGCCGCGCCGCACGACGCGGCCGCGCGCGCGGCGCTCGCGGCCGAGTTGATCGAGCATTGCCGCGCGCATCTCGCGCGCTTCAAGTGTCCGCGCGAGGTGCGCTTCGCCGAGCTGCCCAGGACCAGCACGGGCAAGATCCAGAAGCACCTGCTGCGCGAGTCGGTCGGATCGGCAAGCGCGATCTGAACGCCTTGCCGACGAAGCGGCTCGAACGGCGGTGGCGCGCGGCGGCGCCCGCGCGTGCCACCGCCGATTCGACTGCCGGCACGGGTGCCGCTCGCGCGGCCGCGGGCGCTGCCCTCGGCGCGGCTGCCACCGCTCTCGTCACGCTCGCGCTCACGCTCGCGCCGACGGTCGCGCTGGCGCAGGCCGACCCCGCTTTCGCGCGGTGCATCGCTGCGCTGCGCGGCGCCGCGATCGCCAAAGGCGTGTCAGCGCAGGTATTCGACCGTCACACCCGGGATCTCGCGCCCGATCGCTCGGTCCTCGCGCTGCTCGATTTCCAGCCCGAGTTCAGGACGCCGATTTGGGACTATCTCGCCGCGCTGGTCGACGACGAGCGGATTCAGGACGGGCGCGCGATGCTCGAGCGCTGGCGCGACACGCTCGTCGAGGTCGAGCGCCGATTCGGGGTCGACATGCACACCGTGGTCGCGGTCTGGGGAGTCGAGAGCGATTTCGGAAGGTCGCAGGGAACGCGCCCGCTGCTCGTGTCGCTCGCCACGCTGTCGTGCGAGGGACGCAGGCAGTCGTTCTTTCGCGGCGAGTTCTACACCGCGCTGCGCATCGTCCAGGACGGCCACGTCGAAGCCGGGCTGCTGGTCGGGTCCTGGGCGGGCGCGTTCGGGCACACGCAGTTCATGCCCTCGTCGTTCGAGCGTCTCGCGGTGGACTTCGACGGCGACGGCCGGCGCGACGTGGTGGACAGCGTGCCCGACGCGCTGGCTTCGACCGCGAACTTCCTCAAGCGCGCCGGATGGGCGAGCGGCGAATCCTGGGGGCTGGAAGTCCGCCTGCCGGCCGGTTTCGACGCCTCGCTCGCCGGGCGCGGCAAGCGCAACGCGCTCTCGCACTGGGCCGCGCTCGGCGTGACGACAGCCGCCGGCGCGCCGCTGCCGCTAGCCGGCGGGGGCGGGGCGCGGGACT
>JAHDXY010000375.1 GCA_023384005.1 Burkholderiaceae bacterium
GTCCCGACAGACGCCGAGCAGCTTGTCACAGCGCGTGCAGCGCCATTCCGAGTTGTGGGTGGTGAGCTTGGTGTTCGCGGCGCCGGACCAGCTCGTCGGGGCTGCCTGGCGCGAGGGGAAGGGAGTCGGCATCGGAGTGCTTCTCTGACTGAGTGAGCACCCCTAGTGACGGCCCGAATCGGAGATGGTCAGACCCCCCAAAGGGAGATCAAACGGAGATGGGTTCCTCGCACAGGGCCCAGTGGCCATGCCGGGGCGAATAAAGGTACCGGCTGTTCACCTCACCCCATTCATCGCCAAACAACTGAGGGAGCTGCGAAAACCCGGCGTACTTCTTCAGCACAGCGAGCTTCACGTCGCCTTCCCGATCACGGTGAGCGATGTAGAGACGCTCGAACAGCTTCACTTTTTTCGCGCCGGTGACGATCCACGGATCCTGACCGGGCACGGTGATCTGAGCGGCACCATCGTCTTGCCTGCGGAAGTGTACAGCGGCACCCCGCACAGCCGGATCGATCGCAGCTTCATAGGAGGAACGGACCGCATCCGCGTCGATCATGCCGGTATCGGCATCGACGTGATCCCTGAGGCTCAGGACGACATGGCAACCGAAATAGGGAAACCGCACGTCCTGCGGCACGAAGACGATCCCGCGAATGCGGTTGCCTTCGCCCCGGACGAGGCGGTCGGACACCTCGAGCACTTTGTCGACCGATGTCGCCCGAGCGAGGTAGATCGGTGCTTCGGCCAGACCGATGGTTGCGACACCCAACTGATGGAGATGATCGGCGAGTTCGCGCACGCGACCTTTCAGGCCCATCGGCTTGAGCAAGTCGCGCAGCGCGTCTCGCAGGTAATCGAAACGGATCTCGTACTCGGAGACATCCCCTGCCGGGACCGTCGACCCCGTTCCGCCTTCGACCAGCGTCAGCGTGGCCTCGTCGCTCGTGCCGTCGCGCTTGACGTTGTGAACGACTTCGCCAAGCTCATCGTCCTCGAACAGGA
The DNA here is from genome assembly GCA_023384005.1 of Burkholderiaceae bacterium. Taxonomy (GTDB): domain Bacteria; phylum Pseudomonadota; class Gammaproteobacteria; order Burkholderiales; family Burkholderiaceae_E; genus Quisquiliibacterium. The sequence goes on from JAHDXY010000375.1 coordinate 1,006, forward strand.
TGACATCCGACCATCCCTTGCGTGTCAGGAAACCGGCGCCGGTCAACTCGTCGGCGGCAACACCAAGTTCATCGAGGTTCTGGCCGGACGCCTTCTCGGACGCGAGGTCGTAGAGCGTCAACAGCTGCGGAAGCTTCTCCTTGCGCTGCGGCTTCGAAAGGTCGCCTATGCGTTCCAGCACACCCCAGGCTTCGAGTAGATCGTAGCCCAGCTCTCGCTTGGCGGGATCACGTTCGCTCTGGATGTTCGACTTGTTCCTTCCGAAGACGTCGAACTGAAGGACACCCTTTCGCCCGCGCCCGTCCACGTGCTCGATCCGGAAGCGGACCTTCGTGACATAGCCGCCGCCCGCTTTCGGGATGATCGCCCCGAAGACGCTCCTCGCAATCGCATCGATGTCGTCCTCTGGCGCGACACTGAGGGTCACCTTCCGAGACCAGTCGCCCAGCGCGACCTGAACTTCGATGATGCCTGCCTTCTTGACCCGATGCGCTTCTTCATCGGGTATCGGCAGCTTGAGCGAGTTTCGGAAGCGAGAGAGGTTGTAAGTCTTCTGGGTCAGGGGCTTGTTCGAAATGTCGTGCTTCAGAGTATCTGCGGCGAACAGATTGGCGACGATCTTGCGTTCCACCCTGTCGCGCGAACACACCTCGATCCGTCGCCGGGCATGCGAATAGACCAGAAGCATCTCATCAGGTGGGCGGAAATAGAGCAGCTTCGTCGACTTGTCCGGCTGGACGGTTTTCTGGCTCGCATAGGCGCCGAAGAAGGTGACAGCCAGCAAGACGTCCTGACTCTCACCGTTTTCGGCGGGCAGGTCGACAGCCTCCACTTTGCAGCCATCGTCATGCTGCAGGCGCTCGGCGATCTCTTTCGAGAGCGCATCATGGTCGACACCCGCGGCCGCTAGGGGGATCGAGGCATCTATCGACCACGCCTCGTATAGCGTTCCATGCTCGCGGTAGACCCGCACCTGCATCGCACGCTCAGCGGCTTCGAACAGTGCTATGGCATGGAGGTAAGCCCAAAGGCTTCTGGCGACCGCGTCGCGCTGCCCCTTCAACCCTTCCTTCGCAGCGAACCGCGGGTCTTCGGCGAGCCGACGCAGCATCGCATCAGGCGTCTTGTCGTTCATCAGCATGACGCGACGGGCCTCGATCTCGATCAGGTTAATTCTGTCGCTCTTCAGAGCCTTCAGAGCTTCCGCCATGCTTTCGGTACGGATCTGATCTTCAGCATCGGCGGGCACAGCGGCCATTGCATCGCTTAGGAATACCTAAAACTGGGAGTGCGAAAGAAATTCGCTGATCAATTGGATTGGAGATTCAATAAATAGGCGCGAAAGCTCCGGCGCCCCGCGAAACAATGCCCTTGCCACCTGGCCCTCCTACTTGCTGCCCTCACTACACTTTGCGGAACGCCAGTCTGACGATTCAATCGAACAAAACAAGACCGAAGCGCAACCTGAAGCGGCAGGAGCGGCCAACATGATCGTATATGGGGTGATGTCCCGTTCCTGACTGCCGAGTGGCTTTTGATCGGTGAGTACCACCGAACGCGGCCACCGAGACATGAAACGCCCCAATCCACTGCCGCCGGACCAGATGACGCCCGCAGAACGCCGCGCCGAGCTGTGCGGTCTGCTGGCGCTTGGGCTGGTTCGATTGCGCATGCGGGATAGGGGCGAAGTAACTGACGATACTGGAGAACGTTGCCTACACTATCCGCCCGACCAATGCCGTCATGCAACTTCAACTCTCCGGAGAAACGCATGACGAAGCCCGACCCCATCCCCGCGCGCATGGCCGCGCTCAAGACCACGTCGACGCCCGACCTGAAGAATCAGTGGCGCGACCTGTTCGACAGCGAGCCGCCGCCGTTCAACCGCCGCTATCTCGAAAGCCGCATCGCCTATCGCATCCAGGAACTCGCCTATGGCGGGCTGAAACCGGAGACGATCCGGCGGTTGGAACGGCTCGGCGAGGAACTGGACGGCGGGGACAAAAAGAAGCGCGGAATGCGCCTCGACCGCGACCGCCCGATCACCGGCACCCGGCTGCTGCGAGAATGGCAAGGGGTCGAGCACGTCGTCACCGTCACCGCTGACGGCTTCGAATGGCAGGGGCGGCCGTACAAGTCGCTGTCCGCCATCGCGCGCGCCATCACCGGGACGCGATGGAACGGCTGGGTGTTCTTCGGGCTCAAGAACCACAGGGGGCGGACATGACGAAGCCGCCTGAAAAATCGAAGGTCGTCCGGAAGCTGCGCTGCGCCGTCTACACCCGGAAATCGTCAGAGGAAGGGCTGGAGCAAGAGTTCAACTCGCTCCACGCCCAGCGCGAAGCCTGCGAGGCGTTCATCGCCAGCCAGCGATCCGAGGGCTGGGTGCTCGTCCGCGATCAATATGATGACGGCGGCATCTCCGGTGGCACGCTGGAACGCCCCGGCCTGAAGCGGCTGCTGGAGGACATCGAGGACGGGCTTGTCGACGTGGTCGTGGTCTACAAGATCGACCGCCTCTCTCGGTCGCTTGCCGACTTTGCCAAGCTGGTGGAGGTGTTCGACCGGAACGGCGTGACGTTCGTCTCGGTCACGCAATCGTTCAACACCACCACGTCGATGGGGCGGCTGACGC
>JAHDXY010000376.1 GCA_023384005.1 Burkholderiaceae bacterium
AGGGGTTCCGCCGCGCGGTCAGGGTCCTGCGCCAGCTGCACATCTTCCGTGCCGTCGATCTGCCGTACCAGACGCAGATCGTTCCGCTGGCCGCGATCCTTGCCGTGATCGGCGAGCGGTGGGAGCAGGCCGCGGCACGCGCGAAGCTGGCGCGCTGGTACTGGTGCGGCGTGTTCGGCGAGCTCTACAGCTCGGCCAGCGAGTCCCGCTTCGCCAAGGACATCATCGAGGTGCCTGCCTGGATCGCGGGCGGCGGTGAGCCCTCGACCGTGACCGAGGGCGTGTTCCGGATCGAGCGCCTGCGTGCGATGCGCACGCGCCTCTCGGCTGCCTACAAGGGGGTGCACGCCCTGCTGATGGCCGAGGGCGCGCGCGACTGGCGCACCGGCCAGCCGTTCAACGACACCGTGTTCTTCGACGAGGACGTGGACGTCCACCACATCTTCCCCAAGAAGTGGTGTGCGACGGCGGGCAAGGATATGCGCCTCTACGACAGCATCCTCAACAAGACGCCGCTGAGCTACCGCACCAACCGCATCATCGGCGGGCACGCCCCCTCGATCTATCTCGCGAAGCTGGAGGCCGAGGGCAGCCCGCCGATCGGCCGCACCGCGCTCGATGCGTTCCTGGCCGAACACCAGATGGACCCGGCACTGCTGCGCGCGGACGATTTCGAGCGCTTCATCGCCGACCGCGAGAAGCGCCTGCTGGCCCTGATCGCGCGCGCGACCGGGCATCGCGTCGAGTCCGACCCCGCGGCCGAGGAGGGCGAGGAGCCGGAGGACCAGCCGCCCGACCTCGAAGCCGCCGTGCCGGAGGATGATGTGCGGGGCGATGATGCGCAGGAGGCCGCGTGATGGCGAAGCGCCCGATCGACGTCACCTCGCTGCGCCACAAGGACGCGACGCGCCGGAACATCCCGACCGCGGAATACGAGCCGATGCTGCGCGAGGAGGACCGCTCGCCGATCCGCCTCGCCTATGAGCGGCGCAACCGCGACCTCGATCCGCAGCTCGTCTGGCGCGGCAAGGACGAGCAGGACTGGTCCGACCTGATCGTGCAGGCGCCGCCGCTCTACATCCAGGAGAAGGTGCATCCGCAGGTGCTGATCGAGGACCTGAAGCGGATGAGCCGCGCGCGGGCGGAGCAGACCTCGGACCAGGGGCCGGACCTGTTCGCGGATTTCAACGGCCTCTCCGGCAGCCCGAAGGCGACCGAGTTCTACCGCCACGACCAGCACTGGTCGAACCGCATGATCCTGGGGGATTCGCTCGCGGTGATGGCGAGCCTGGCGGAGCGCGAGGGGCTGCGCGGGCAGGTGCAGTGCATCTATCTCGACCCGCCCTACGGCATCCGGTTCAACAGCAACTTCCAGTGGAGCACGACCAGCCGCGACGTGAAGGACGGCGCGCGCGACCATGTGACGCGCGAGCCGGAGCAGGTACGTGCGTTCCGCGACACCTGGCGCGACGGCATCCATTCGTACCTGACCTATCTGCGCGACCGGCTGACGGTGGCGCGCGACCTGCTGCACGAGAGCGGGAGCATCTTTGTCCAGATCGGCGACGAGAACGTGCACCGCGTGCGCGCGCTGATGGATGAGGTGTTCGGGCAGGACAGTTTCGTCGCTCAGATCCAATTGAAGAAGTCGGGTGGCGCTACGAGCAGATACCTACCTGGAATCACTGATTTTGTCTGCTGGTATGCTCGGGATGCAGACCGCTTGAAGTTCCGAACTGTTTTTTCGAACGATGTCGATGCCCGCCGGCAGGATGACTACGGACTTTTCGAGACGGCGCCCGACGACTGGGTCGTGTTTGATGCGGCCGAGCACGGCGGGACAGATGGCCGCCGACTGCAACTGATCACCCTCACCAGTCAGCGTCAGGGTCGCGACACCTCAGTCGATTCTGCGATGGGGTTTCCCTACCAGTTCCGGGGTCGCCAATTCTTGCCGTCACGAGGACGGGGTTGGACCACGACGCGTGCTGGCATGAACAGGCTCACGCTTGCGAACCGCATCGCGGTTTCAGGCAATAGCCTCCGCCTCAAGCGATACTTGTCTGATTCGCCAAGTCAGCCGACGACCGACCTGTGGGACGACATCGTGGCGGGGGCCGGCAGGGACAAGATTTATGTCGTCCAAACGGGTGCCCGCGTTGTGGAACGTTGCCTTCTGATGGCCACCGACCCCGGCGACCTCGTGCTCGACCCCACCTGCGGTTCCGGCACCACCGCCTATGTCGCCGAGCAATGGGGACGCCGCTGGATCACCATCGACACTTCCCGCGTCGCCCTGGCACTCGCCCGCTCGCGCCTGATGGGCGCGCGCTACCCCTACTACCTGCTCGCCGACAGCCCGGAGGGCCAGAAGCGCGAAGCCGAGATCACCCGCTCCGCGCCGAAGACCACGCCGACCACGGGCAGCCTGCGCCACGGCTTCGTCTATGAGCGCGTGCCGCACATCACGCTGAAGTCGATCGCCAACAACGCCGAGATCGACGTGATCTGGGAAAAGGTCCAGGCCACGCTCGAACCCCTGCGCGAGACGCTGAACACGGCGCTCGGCAAGCAGTGGCGGGAATGGGAGATCCCGCGCGAGGCCGACCCGTCCTGGCCCGCCGCGGCGAAGTCAGCACACGCCGCGTGGTGGGAGGCGCGCATCGCCCGGCAGAAGGAGATCGACGCCTCGATCGCCGCCAAGGCGGATGTCGAGTACCTCTACGACAAGCCCTACGAGGATCGCGCACGCATCCGCGTCGCCGGGCCGTTCACGGTCGAGAGCCTCTCGCCGCACCGCACGCTGGCGGTGGACTGGAACGACGAGCTGATCGATCCGCAGCGCAAGGGCGTGGCCGAGCCGCACGCAGGCGCACCGCAGGACTTCGCCACCATGATCCTGGAGAACCTGCGCAGCGCCGGCGTGCAGCAATCGAGCAAGCAGGACCGGATCAGCTTCACCAGCCTGACCGGCTGGCCCGGCAAGTATGTCTGCGCCGAGGGGCGGTTCCTCGAAGGTACACACGAACGGCGCGCCGGCATCCTGATCGGCCCGGAGTTCGGCACCGTCTCGCGCCCCGACCTGGTCGCCGCGGCGCGCGAGGCCGCGGATGCCGGGTTCGACATCCTGATCGCCTGCGCCTTCGCCTATGACGCGCACGCCACGGACTTTGACAAGCTCGGCCGCGTGGCGGTGCTGAAGGCGCGCATGAACCCCGACCTGCACATGGCGAAGGACCTGAAGGCGACGACGACGGGCAACCTGTTCGTGGTGTTCGGCGAGCCGGACATCGACATCGAACCGGCCGAGGGCGGGATGCTCCAGGTGCGGATCAACGGCGTCGATGTGTTCCAGCCTACCACCGGACAGGTGACGTCGGTCGGCAAGGACGGCATCGCGCTCTGGATGATCGACACCGACTACAACGAGGAGAGCTTCTTCGTCCGCCACGCCTACTTCCTCGGCGCGAACGACCCGTACAAGGCGCTGAAGACCACGCTGAAGGCGGAGATCGACGAGGAGGCCTGGGCGAGCCTGAACAGCGACGTCTCGCGCCCGTTCCCCAAGCCCGCGAGCGGGCGGATCGCGGTGAAGGTGATCAACCACCTCGGCGACGAGGTGATATAGGTGT
>JAHDXY010000377.1 GCA_023384005.1 Burkholderiaceae bacterium
CGGCCTGGTACTCGTCGATGTACTTGCAGATCATGTCCACGCGGCTTGGCAGGTTCAGGTTGGTGTAGCAACCCAGGCAGTACTCCGCCAGCGACTCGAGCGGGTGATCGGGGTCGTGGCGGAAGCCGAAGTCGTACACGCCTCCCACCTTCGAGTAGGTGCTGGCGACGACGACCGCGCCGTCCTCGTAGAACATCTTCCAGAACTCGCGAAAGCTCGTCCAGTTGGGAGGGCCTTCGACCACCAGCCGGTACTTCTCGGCGCCCATCTCGCCGTCGGGCGTGATCGGGCCCATGCCGAGGCGAACCCGCTCCTCGATCTCCGAGCGCAGCGTCGCGTAGTACTGCGTCGCCTCCGGCGTGCCGCGAAAGGCGGTGAAGATCGGTCCGATGTAGTAAACCGCGCCGAAATAGCCGTCGATCGGGCTGGGCCTGTTCTTGGCCGATTGCAGCGTCCAGACGAGGTCTTCCTCTGCCTTCGCCGACTCGCGCATGTACTGGCGCAGCCGGTCGATGTCGAACTTCACGCCCGAGATACGCTCCATCGCCGGGATCACGGTGTCCTTGAGCTGCTTGACCACGTAGTCGCGCATGTTCGGGTTGATCTTGCCGTCGCCCTGGTAGGGGACGTGCAGCATGACCGTTTCGCAGCCGTATCTGTGGCGCACGAGTTCGAACCACTTCATGAAGGTGAAGCAGCCCGTGTACGAGAGCAGCAGCAGGTCGGGGCGCGGCAGCGGGTCTCCGGTGGGGCCCACTTCGCCGCCCATCATCATCCCGAGGTCGGCCTTGACGTAGGTGCACACGTCCTCGGACTGGCCGTCGCGCTCGGCGTCCATGATCATCTTGCCGGACTTCTTGCGCATGCCGTTCTGGAGCGCGTTGGTCTCGGGCAGGCTGCGCGCGAAATCGAAGCACATCAGCAGTTCGTTCAGGTTGCCCGGAACGAAGGTGGCCGACACCTTGCGGTTCATCGCGCGCGCGGTGGCGAGCTCCATGTAGTTGCGGTTGATCAGCTCCTTTTGCAGCCACATCGCGTCCTCTTTCTGGACGGCGGCGGGCTTCTTCGAGCGGGTCGGGGGGGTGATGATCGTGTTCATGCGGCGCTCCAGAGCTTGATCGAGTCGGCGAAGGTTCCCGCCTGTTCGCGGATCGGGGCCATCTGGCCCGAGTTCTCCGCGTACTTGAACGCGGTGTACGGGACGTTGTTCGCTGCGAGCACTTCCTGCAGCATCGGGCGCTCCAGGAGCGCCGGATCGCAAAACGACGGGGCGGCGAACACGACGCCCTCGGCGCCGTTGTCCCGGACCTGCTTGAGAAGGAACTGGCCCTTGTCCTCCTTGCGCGCCTCGTACTTGGCCGAGGTCGCGGCCGAGTGGTGCAGGAAGGCTTTCGAGAGGTTGTCCAGCGGATCTCCGTCGCTCGGCACGTCCTCGAGCAGCCACCGGCTCACGAGCACGAAATCGTCCTCGACGACGTAGCAGCCGGCCATCTCGATCGACTTGATCAGGCCCAGCGGGGGCTGTTCGCAAAACGTGCCGTTCAACACGACGCGCGCATTGTCGCGTATCGGGCGCTCTTCGGCCTTGGCCGCCTCGAGGTACTCGCGCAGCAGGACCGTGTGTTCCTCGGGCGGCAGGACCATGCCTGCGCGCTGCAGCAGGTAGACCTCGGACGTGGGCGCCTGCCAGGGCTGCTGCGCGCGGTACGCGTAGAGCTCGTTCAGCGCGCGGCGGTTCTCGTTGTAGACCTCGATCGACGCGTTGATCTGCGCATCGGTGATCTCGCGCCCGGCGAGGCTGGCGAGATCTTCGCGCAAGGTCTGCATCTCCTGGATATAGAAACGCCCGCCGATGTCGTCTTCGTAGGTTTGCGGCACGTCGATGTAGCGGACGTACTTGTCCTTGAACAGGAGCTGCCACATGCCCGAGAGGTTGCGGATCACGTCGCAGATCGAAGGGAACAGCATCCCGTCCATGCAGTCGAGCCGCCCGGTCAGGCCGAGTTCGATGGTCGAACGGGGGATGCGGCAGATGTAGCTCTGGTAGTAGGCGTCGCCCTGGATCACCTCGAGCTGGTCGCCCCCGCCCAGGATGCCCACCGGCAGCATGCCGGCGGCGTGAATGATCTCGCGCGGGACGTAGACCGGCATGTAGCCGATCGCCTTGCGCCCGGGTACGGCCGCCTTCCAGCGCTTGACGGTTTCGAACTGCAGGTCGTCGTACAGGACCTGACAGCGTTCGACGATCTCTTGCACCGTGCTCATCGCGTTTCGCTCCTCGTCAGTGTGTATCTCATCGGTGGTTCCATTCGGGTTTCCTGCGTTCGACGAACGCGCGCAACCCCTCGTTGGCATCGTGTGTTTTCATCAGCGCCTCGAGGTAGAGGCGCTCGACCTCTTCGATGCGCCGCTTCGCCTCGGCGCGGTACGGCGCGCGCACCGCCTGCACGGCGAGCGCGAGCACGCTCGCGCTCTTGTCGGCGAGCTGCGCGTCGAACCATGCGAGCGCCGCAGCTTGCGGATCGTCCGAAACCGCGAATACGAGCCCATTGGCGAGCGCTTCCTGCGCGTCGAGCGAGCGCCCCGAGAACAGCATCTCCTCGGACGCGGCCTGCCCGATCCTCATCGGCAGCAGGCTACTCGCCGCGGGCGCGAACACCCCCAGGCGGATCTCCGGTTGTCCAAGCCTGGCGTCGGGCGCCGCGAACAGGAGCGAGCCGGACATCGCCACTTCGAGGCCGCCGCCGAGGCACTGCCCGCGGATCGCCACCAGGATCGGAGCCGGGAACTCGAGCATCGCGCGGATCAGCGCGTGCAGACCGGCGAGCATCTGCGCGCACTGATCGGGCAGGTGTTCCTCGACGCTCGCGCCGAAGCTGAAGTGCGAACCCTCGTGATCGAGCAGCACCGCCTTGATCCCGGTGCGATCGCCGTGCTCGGCGAAGGCCTGCGAGAGCGCCGCGATCATCTGCGCGTCGATCAGGTTCGCCTTCGGGCGCGAGAGCCGCAACCTGAGCAGCGAATCGTCGCGCTCGAGCCAGACTGCCAGCGCAGGCGTGGAAGGTCGGGTGTCGTTCATCGGATGGTCTCCTCTCGCGGGCGCGACGCTCGCGCCTCAGACGGCCTTCTTCGCGCGCGGCTGGACGCGATCGGTGAGCGCGGCGCTCCATCCCTCGCCGGCGGCGATCGCCTGGCGCACCGCGACGAAGTCCACTTCGCGGTCGTCCTTCGTGCCCTCGTTGAAGGCGCGAAACCCGGCGCGCGCTTCGGTCATCATGTTCAGCGCCAGCCACGCGCGCGAGTTCTCCTTGTTCCGGTTCCAGATGTCGAGCTTGGGCTTGCGCAGTTCTTCCACCGTCTTCGTCGTGCAATCGGGAAAGGTGAGCAGCAGCTTCGAGCAAAGCTCTTCGACGCGCGCGTCGAGCATGGAAAGGTCCACCTTGCCGCGCGCGAGCAGCGCCTTGCCCTCGGCCAGCGCCGCACCGGTCTTGGGCTTGCCGAACGCGAGCCGGCCGTAGTCGTCATAGAGCCGCTGGGTTTCGACCAGCGGGTTGGCGACGAACTTGCCGTCGACCTTGAGCGCCGGGACGACGT
>JAHDXY010000018.1 GCA_023384005.1 Burkholderiaceae bacterium
GATCAGCCGCGCGCCGCGCGCTTGCGCGGCGGCTGTCGCCGCGGCATGGTCAAGCCAGGTGGCGCTTGGATTGTGCCCCCATAGGACAATGCAACCAGTGTTCTCGAAATCGGGAGAAGAAACGGAGCGCCCGAACGTATAGGCGTGAGAAAAATCCTTGAGCCAGTTGCAGACTTCGACTCCGTAGGCCACGTTCGGGGTTCCGAAAGCGTTTGCGAAGCGCTCGATCCATCGAACATCATCCGAGATCGGCGTGCCGCTCGGCGTAGCCAACCCGAAGGCTACTGCTTCCGGACCTGAGGCGTTGCGGATACCGTCGAGAGCTGTAGCGGTCCGGTCGAGGGCCTCGTTCCAGGAAATCCTTCGCCAACCGGGATCAGCGTCTCCCTTGGGGCGGGTCCGCATCATCGGATAGAGCTGGCGCTGCGGGTTGTCTACGATCTCGGCTGCAGCCCGCCCCTTGACGCAAAGGGCAGCTCCGGTTGGATGATCGGGATTCGGCTCCTGGCCAACGAAGCGCCCGTCCCGGGTGACCAGGATCGAGCCGCAATGCGACTTGCAAAGCGCACAGAATCCGGGAGTTCTTGTTTCCGCCATCGCCTCAGTGGCCTCTCGCGTCTGCTTGTGGTCCATGTACGTGGACTTTATTCGTTGAACCACTCAAGCGGAATCGCGCGAAACGCGGTTCTTGTTGCAGCTGGCGCAATCTTCGCCGTAGAGGAATCAGGCCCCCGGCGGCCACCACACCCCCCACTTGTGGCCACCCATGCTCAATCCCGTAGCTCCGCAGTGAGAGCCGCACTCGGCGCGTTGCCCGATGCGAGCACGACGAACGCCTTGACGATCTGTCCGCGTGCTTCGTCTGCAACGCCTACGACGCCGCACTCCGCCACGGCCAGATGCTGAAGCAAAGCATCTTCCACTTCGGGCGCGGCAGGCGTTCCGTCGTCTCCGAGCACGCACGCGCGGTAACCGGGCACTGGCAGACCGGTCGCACCCGGACGCGCGCGTTCCTCGTCGGCCGAGATGAAGATATGCAGTCGGCGCGGTAAAGAGAATCGTTGCCCCGTAAGCGTCGATCGCGTGCACGAGGGGTTCCGGTGCGACGTTCTCCAGCAGAACGGTCGAGGCGCCTACCGACATCGGGAACAGCAACAGGCCACCCAAGCCGAAGGTGAATGCAAGCGGCGGACTTCCGATGAATACGTCATCGCACTTCGGGCGCAGCACGTGCGCCGGCCAGCAAACGCAGATCGACAGCACGTCACGGTGAAAGTGCATTGTGGCCTTAGGCATGCCGGTGGTTCCAGAAGTGAACGCGAGAATGCACGTGTCATCCGGCGCTGTCTCGATGTTCCGAAACGCGGGCGACCGGTTCCGCATCGATGCCTCGAGCCCTTCCTCGCTCGATCCGTTGAAGAAGAGCGTTCGCATCGAGGTACCCGCCTGCGACGAGGCCCGATTCAGCTCCTCTGCGAGTCTGCAATCGCAAAGCGCGTGCCGGATACATGCCTTTCAATGATCGCGTGCAGTTCATTCGCGCGCAACAGCGGCATCGTCGCGACAGCGATCCCGCCTGCTTTGATCACGGCAAACCAGCAAGCGGCGAGCATTGGCGTATTGGGTGCGCGCAGGAGTACACGATTCCCCCGGACGAGCCCCATTTCCTCGACAAGGACGTTGGCAATCCGGTTCGCCTTGTCTTGCAGATCACCGTAGGTCCAACGCACGCCGGGCGCCTGAATGCACGGGCGGTCGCCACGTCCTTCGCGGATGTGGCGGTCGAGCAATTCCGTCGCGCTATTCAACTGCGCCGGGTACTGGAGACCGGGCAATTCGAAGAGAAACTCAGGTTGTTGATCGATCCGGGGCAAATGATCACGAGCGAACGTATCGATGTAAGCAGTAGGCAATGGAAGGCTCCAAATCGGAAATGACGTGCCGGCACGAAGACTCGGCCCGCGAGCCCCAAGGAAGCGCAATCGCGACTGCTCGCCGATTCGTCGCCTGACTCAGCGCGACGACGGAGAAAACGGAAATACAACGAAGGCGGTGATCAACGAGACTCTGGGCCATCGACACGGTTTCATGGTGTCTTCTCGTGTCAGTTGCATAGAGATCGAGCGATTCAACGGATGCCGAGTTTCTCCAACGCCTCGCCGGAAGTCATGACATCGCCGAACTGCTGGATGATGTTCTCCAGCGACGAGCGGTGCTCCTCATCCGAGAGCGCCGCAGTGCAGTCCGAGAGCATGACCACCTTGAAGTCGAGCATCATCGCGTCACGCGCCGTAGACTCACAGCAGATGTTGGTTTTCGTGCCGGCAATCAGCACGGTGTCGACGCCGAGATTGCGCAGGACGCGTTCCAGACAGGACGATCCGCTGACAAATGCGCTATATCGGTTCTTCAACACCGTGATGTCGTCGACTCCGACCTCGAGTTCCTCCCAGACGCGCTGGACGCCAGGCGCGAGGCTTTCGATGGTGCGGCTTCGGGTTTCATCGGCGACGACATTATCGAAGAAGATCTCCCAGTCGCTCCTGCCTGCGTGATGCGAGTTGGCATGAAGCACCCAAATGATCGGCACTCGTTGAGGTCGCAACAAGCGGGTAAGGCGGTTGATTGGGTCAACGATCGCCCTCGACACCGCCACTTCGGCCGGGCCACCCGGAGCACAGAACGTGTTCTGCATGTCGATGACCACCAGCGCCGTGCATCCTGGGTTGAGTCGATCAAACCAGTGCAACCGTCCGCGGCGCGCCAATACGCGTTCGACGATCTCCGGTCGAATAGAGACGTTGTGCATGCAATCCCTCAGAAGGACAATCCGTCCGAAAATACCCACAGCACGCGCGTTTCGCCGCGTGCCACGTTCATCCACGAATGCCGCGTATCCGATTTGCACTGGATATACTCCCCGGCACCCAAGGTGATTTCCTCTACACCGATCAGATAGCGAATTGAGCCGGCGAGCACATAACAGAACTCTTCGCCGGCGTGCGTCATCGGGTCTCCGCCCGACGTTGCTCCGGGCGCCAGGATTCCGATGCGGGCTTCGAGAAGACCCGGGGTAAAGTGACCGCTCAAATCCTGCAGCAGCAGGCCGATTTCCTCGTAGTCAATGCTCTGGCGCTGCGCGGCCCTGACGATCACGAGAGATTCAATCGGGTCGCGGTATTTCCCGGTGAGAAATCCGAGGTTCTCGCCGAGCGCGCGCGCAAGTCGTATCGCGTTGACGAGACTCGGACCGAGTCTCCCGCGCTCGATCTTGCTGATCGTACTTCCCGGCACGCCAGCGATCTCGGCTAGCTGGGTAATTGTGAGCCCGCGCTGGGTTCGTAGTGCGTGCAACCGCCCGCCCAAGGTCTCGGGTGACTGCGCTTCTCGGGCCGCAATTGCGGCACCGCGCCTCCCCAGCGGTCGACGCGCGTCGCTCATGAAATGACGATATCGTCGAGAAACGGATCGGCTGGCATTGCGATCTCGGTATCGAGCAGTGCGGCGCAGCCCGGACAGAAGAACTGTCGCAGGATCACTTCGGGATTCACGCTGCTGCCGGCGCCCGGCAGATCGGCGCACGCGATCGAACGCATCGGCGCAGTCGTTTTCCAACGCCCCCCCGACGAGGCCACGAGATGCAGGCACTTTCGGCACCGGAGCTGGTCGCCTTCCTGGACAAGACTCTCGGAGAGGATCTTCCTTGTCGTCATTTCGCCGTCTCCAAACGTTGCTTGCGCATCGTTGCGCGCAACGTCTCGGTTGCCGCATCATCCGCACGAGTCCCCTCGAGGGCGACGCCGTATATCGTGCGAGCGGCGGTTTCGGACACTACGCCCTCCCGGACGTCGAGCTCGACCTCCTCGGCAGGACGCGCCAGCGGATCGCCGATTCCGCCGCCGCCGTTCCAGCGCACATACAATGCGTCCTTGCCCATCAGTGGGAACACGCCCCAGTCGATTGGCTCCCTCGTACCCGGTATACCTTCCAGCGAATCAGAGAACGTGGCTCGCGACTGATTCTCGGGCGCGTGTATCCAGACGTAGTCGTTTACCGCCCCTGGATAGCCGCCGCCCAGGCCGTCGCTCTGCGGAAACGATGACCCCTTGCCGGAGAGGACGTATTGAACGCCCCCGTCCGGCGCGTCGTGCGGGACAACCGCGATTTCTCCACCGGTTCCTCCCCGGTACCGACCCGGACCTCCGGAATCGGGGAGTCGGCGTCGGAACAGATACCGGATCGGAAAGGAGGCTTCGGTCGTCTCCACGTTCGCCATCCGGGAAATCGGGTTCGGAATCTCGCCCCCGATATCGACGCCGTCTGCGAACGACCTGGCCCCTCCTGCGCCGGCGAAAGTCTCGGTGAGAATGCCGATTGACAGCCGATTGCGCTGGTTTTGCCCGAACAGGAATAGCGCGAAATGATTCGCGTGCCAGACGGCCGTCGCCTGGTCGGCATAGCGCTCACTCGCCGACAGCATCTTGCCGATCGCCGAACAGGCGGCGTTGTTTACAGACTGAATCGCGCCGACGGTTGCAACGGAGACCGGCGCTGGACGGTTCGCGTTCACGATCGTTCCCTCCGGAGCGATCATGGTGACAGGGCGGATCACGCCTTCGTTCCACGTGATGTCGTAGCACAACAGCGGGAACAGCGGCGCAAAGAGTCCGCCGAGCGATGCCCACTTAGTGCAGTTCACCGCGTACGGGGATTGCGCAGATGAGCCGGTGAAGTCGAAGGTAAGCGAATCCGCTTTCTTGCTCATCGTAAGCACGACGCGATACTGCTCGCCCTTCGCGGTCAGGTACTGACGCGTCTGCCACTGCCCATCGGGCAACTCCAGCAGGCGCTGTCGTAAGCGAGCTTCGGATTGGACGATCAGCTCGCTGCACGTGCCGTCTAACGTTTCGTAGCCGTACTTCTCGACGATCCCGAGCATACGTTCGCGCGCCACGTTGTTGCACGCGATCAACGACCGCAGATCGAGCGCGACCATCTCGGGTCCGCGCACCATGTTCAGAAGCGTCGCCCAGACGTCGTCTCGCAGCACTCCACGGGACATCAGCTTGATCCCCGGACTGCTGAACCCCTCGCTGAAGATGTCGACCGCGTCCGGCGCAAATCCTCCCGGGTTCATAGCTCCGATGTCAAAGACGTGTACAAAGCACGCGCTCCACGCAATCAGCCTACCTTCGTGGTGGATCGGACAGATGACGTAGACGTCGGAGGTGTGAAGCGCCGCCGTATACGGGTCGTTGAGGAGGAACATGTCGCCTTCTTCGATGCTTCCTTCGAAGCGGCGAATCACCGCCTTGCACGCCTCCGCCGCGCTTGTGAGGTGATGCAGGAATCCCACTCCTCCCATCAGCAGCGAGCCGTCCGCGCGGTACAACGACACCATCAGATCGTGGCCCTCGTTCGTGATCGCCGTACCGGAGACATGCTTCAGCGTGATGACAGCCTCCTCGACGACCCGGAACAGGCGGTGCCGAATGATCGAAAAGGTGATCGGATCGATCGAGCTCATCTTTCGTTACTCTCTCTGAATGATGACGTTTTGGTATTCATCGACCCTTCCAACCTGGTGGGCCTGTATGACGATGGTGGTAATAGGCGTATGGACCACGGCCGGTCCGGGAACTACGTTCCCCGGCGCGAGTTTCCCGAAATCGTAGATGTCGGCAGACCTCATCCCGCCGTACGCACTGACGAAGATCGGTCGTTTTCCGGTCCGGGCGCGACGCGGGTCCGTGCCTCCAAGCGGCATCGGCTCCAGTTTCGGCCGTTCCATCAGACCGCGCGCGGTGAGCCGGAACTGCGTCATTTCGATTCCCGCTTCACGATACGCCGAGCCTTTCCCGTACTTGCGCTCGTAGGACGCTTCGAAATCGGAAACGAGCTGCGCCAGACCAACGTCGTCGAGCGGTGTAGCAGCGTGGACAGGAGTGTTGACCTCATGCACTTGGCGCGCATAACGGAGGTCAACCGACCAATCGAAGCAAGTGGCATCTCCGGTGAATCCCTCTTTCTCGAGCTGCGCCTTCGCCCGCGCGAGCAGCGGCTCGTAGATCTGGTTGATTTCCTCGGCCGGTGCGGGCAAGGAAATCAGTCTTGTCGTCGAGTACTCATG
The DNA here is from genome assembly GCA_023384005.1 of Burkholderiaceae bacterium. Classification (GTDB taxonomy): domain Bacteria; phylum Pseudomonadota; class Gammaproteobacteria; order Burkholderiales; family Burkholderiaceae_E; genus Quisquiliibacterium. The sequence continues at coordinate 6,131 of JAHDXY010000018.1, forward strand.
AACAATATCGGCTGAAACGAGCCCGAATGCGCAGTTCACGGACGCCGTGTACGGAACTACGATCTGCTTGACGTTCAACTCGGCGCCGAACATCGCCGCGAGCATGCCGCACGAGCCGCCAAACGAATGCAGAACGAAGTCGCGCGGATCCAGGCCTCGCTCGACGGTGATTTCGTGAATCAGGTCGGTGACCTGCGCTGCCGCCACCCGGTAAACGCCGAACGCGGCCTCTTCAACCGATAGGCCCAGAGGCGCCGCGATCTTCTCCGCGTATACCCGGCGGGCGCCTTCCTTGTCGAGCACCATGCTGCCGCCAAGAAAGATTCCCGGGTCCATGTACCCGATCAGCATGAACACGTCGGTCAACGTGGGTTCCGTGCCGCCGAAACCATAGCAAACCGGCCCAGGTCTGGAGCCGGCCGACCGCGGACCAATACGCGGAGCGAGAGTGCCTTCCTCGAGCCAGACGATCGACCCACCGCCTGCGCCGATCGAGACAACCTCGATCTTCGGCTGGGTGTAGTGGAACCGGTCTACCATCGGCTCGCGCGCATACTCGATCGAACCGCTCTGGATGACCGACACCTTGAACGTCGTACCGCCCATGTCGGTAGCAATCACGTCCGGTTGCGACAGCAGTTCTCCGAGCGCACGGCTTCCGATGACTCCGGCAGCCGGCCCGGATTCGAGCATGCCGATCGAACGCTCGGCAGCTTCGTGCGACGGCAGCAAACCCCCGTAGCCCTGCATCACCATCAAGGAGCCGTCGTAACCGGCCTGCACGAGGAGCGTCTCAAGACTATTGAGGTAGTCGCGCGCGATGCGTCCGGTGTAGGCATAGATTATAGTCGTCGACGTCCGTTCGTACTCGCCGGGTACTGGAGCCACTTCACTCGACAACGTGCAGTAGACACTCGGGGCGATCCTGGCGAGGATGCCCTTGAGCTTGCGCTCGTTCTCCGGATTGCAGAAGGACCAGAGGAAACAGACGGCGACGGCCTCGATGTTCTTCGAGACGAGAAACCGGAGCGCCTTCTCGGCCTGCGCCTCGTCGAGCGCCTCGAGGACGGCGCCCTTGTAGTCGGTTCGTTCCCGCACTCCGACAATGTATTCATTGTCAACAAGCGGCTTTGCGCGTTCGGTCTTCACCGGGTGCTTGATGCTGTCTTCGTTCAGCCCGCCCCAACGACCGTAGGCGCCCCGCGTCACGCGGATCGTGTCCTCGAAACCTCGCGTAGCAACCAGGGCGGTTCGAGAGCCTTCACGCGTCAAGATGGTGTTGTCGACAACGGTCGAGCCGTGAATGAAAAGGCTCGTTCGAGCGAGCAACTCGTTCAGGCTCAGACCCATCGAATCCGCAGCAGAACGAATCGAGTCGAGAACACCATCGGCGAAGTTCGGAGGAGTCGAGAGCGCCTTTCCCAGCCTGATGGCTTCACCAGGTGCAAAGACAACTGTATCGGTGCAGGTACCACCGACATCCGTGGCAACAAAGTATTTCTTCGTCATGCGATTTCGTATCCGTCGAGAAGTGGCGGCTGGCCGCGCAGGTCGGTGAAACACAGAAGTCGAACCGCCTTTGCGAGCGGATTCTTCAGAACCAGAGGTGCCCGGTCGAGAACGTGTATCGAATCGTGAGCCCGTAGCCGTTCCGTCCGGCCGTCCTCGAAGCTGCATTCGACGTTGCCTTCGAGCAGGTACGCGAAGAACGGCGCCTCGATGTCCAGTTCACGAACTTCCTGTCTACCGGGGACCGTTACGAGACGCGCAGCCAACACGGAGCTATGCAGCGCTTGCGCAAGCTCAGCAACCGGTCCGGTGCGTGGCAGGACGCCGTGCGCGAAGTGGACTGTCTCCACCGCCTTGCGAGCCGCTGCAACGAGACGGTCGAGCGACTGATCGAGGATCTCGGCGAGCTGCAGCATCGTGAACAAGCTCGGGTTCACCCCACCGCCCTCTATGTTCTGGATCGCCGCGACACTGATTCCGCTCTCGCTGGCCATGCGCCTCAGCGTCCATCCTCGCTGCTCTCTCAGCGAGCGGAACTCGGCGCCCAGGGCGCGCAGCTCGCGCTCGCCGAACTCGACCGCGCGAGGAGATCCGGATAAGGCCGAGCGCCGCCGCGGTGCCCGTGTCGCTCTGCTCATGGGTCTTTCAGCTCCTAGCGTACCGGTGAATCGGACTCAGTGTCGACGCGGGCGCCTGATTTGTCAATAGCCGATATTTGTGACGGTTATTGACATATCTGTGGCGTCATCGATCCATGAAAGCGACAGGCTACGGTGCCGAAGATTCCATTGCCAAACCGCCTTTGCGTTCCCCTTGCGTGGGATGCACAGAGGGGGTCTTTGCTTTGATGCGAACGATCGAACATGCGCCTCGCTTGCGAGACGAGGGGGGTTGAGTCTCGCGCCCGTATTGCACATACATGTACTTCGTAGTTTTATTGACATTGCATGTCGACGCTCGGAAATCCGGCGGGTCACGACCTGGACGGTTGCGTTCGCCGCGCGGTGGGATGGCAGTTGCCGCGTCGGCTCTGCTCGCCTCCAAGCGGCTGCTGCGCAGCCCCTGTGAGCCCCGCAGCGCCCGCTACAGCGGATCCTCGATGTCCGCCATCGGCAGTCGCTCGACCGACTTGGCGTCGACGGCAGCCGGTGCAGGGAATTCGTGAGCCTGGCGCGTTCGGACGGCGCGTATGACCGCGCCGAACCGGGCCGCGAGCTCGTCATCTCCCGGGCGAGGCTTCTCCCGCCCGACCTTCACGCGCACCGCCAGGGCAACCTGCGCCAGGCGGGGGAACCGATCCGTCCCCTCCCGGGGCCACTTCGCCTGGCATCGGAGTACCGCGCATGTGTCGACCCGCTTCACAACAAGGCCGGCATAGAGCTGCCGCGCCGCGCACCGATCGACCCTCGCGTCTGGCGGACGCAGGCGGGCGTTCGTCGGCCCGAGCGCGTCGCGCGCGCGAGAACTGCCAAGGCGTGCCGAAGCAACTGATCGACTCCCCCCGGCGTCGCCGGGCCGACAACGTTTCGATTCGCCGCGCGCGCACCATGGCCTTCACCACCGACGTCACCACGATCAGGTACTCGGGCGACTTGCGTGTCGACGCCCTGCTCAACGTCGGCCCCGCCTGGAACTACCTGCTGCCCTCGCGAACGACGCTCTACTTCACCTTCGATCTCGGCGCGATATCGGGCAAGGCGGCGGGGCCCGTTTCCGGATTCAACGCGACCCAGCAGAGCGCGGTAGCCGCCATCCTGGCCCATGTCGGCATCGTCACCGGCATCTCGTTCGCGCAGGTCGCGAGCAGCGCGTCGGCAGACCTGCACTTCGGGTCGACCAACATCTCCGGAGCGAACACCTTTGGCCAGACAACGTCCACCTCGACCTACTCGAGCGGACCGGGCGGCGTGCTGACGAGCTACTCGGCCGACGCCTATGTCTTTCTCGACAACGTCGAATTCGCCTCGGCCAACGCTGCCCCGGTCGCCGGCAGCAGCGGCTTCGAAGTCCTGTTGCACGAGATCGGCCACGCGCTCGGCCTGGGGCACCCCTTCGACGATCCGCATCGCCTGCCCGGCGCCCAGGACAACACCGCGAACACGGTAATGTCGTACACCCACGTGGGCGGGCCGGAGTCGCAGTTCCAGCCCTACGACCTGCTCGCGTTGAGCTGGATCTACGGCACGGACGGTCTGGGCGGCGACTTCGGCTACAACTCCAGGTACGGCCCCTCGCTCACTCTCGACCCGCCACCCGACGTGCCGCCTCCGGACGAGCCGCCAGCGGACGACTTCCCGGCGACGCGTTTCACACCCGGTGCGGTCGCGGTCGGCGGCGCGAGCGCCGGAACCCTGGAGAGCGCCGGCGACCGCGACTGGTTCGCGGTGAGCCTGCAGGCGGGCGCGCGCTACATCTTCGAACTGCTGGGCGCGGCCAGCGGCGACGGCACGCTCGCGGACCCCTCGCTCAGGCTGCTCTCCGCTGCCGGAGGTCTTCTGGCGTCGAACGACGACGCCGGCGGGTCGACCAACGCGCGCATCGCCTACACAGCGACCGCGACCGGGGCGCACTACCTCGAAGCCTCGAGCGCGATCGCCGGGGGCACCGGTACCTACTCGGTCGTCGCGCTGCGCGACCTCAGCAATCGTGCGCCGGTCGCCGCGCCCGACGCCTACTCCACCAGCGAGAACGGCCCGGTTTCCGGAAACGTGCTGGACAACGACAGCGACCCGGACGGGCAGGTGCTGCTCGCCACCCTCGCGTCGTCGCCGGTCAACGGCTCTGTCTCGCTGCAGGCGAACGGGCAGTTCACTTACACGCCCAAAGCCGGCTTCAGCGGCAACGACGTCTTCGGCTATCGCGCCAGCGACGGCAGCCTGAGCACGACCGCACTGGTCAGCGTGGTCGTCGCCGCAGTCAACGAGGCCCCGATCGCTCAGGGCGCGACGATCACCGTCGCCGAGGACGCGAGCAGGAGCGGCACCCTTCCCGTGGCCGTCGACCCCGACGGGGACGCACTGACCTACGCGCTGGCGAGCGCTGCCCAGCACGGCGTCGCGGCGGTCGGAACGAACGGGACCTATACCTACACCCCGCGCGCGAACTACAACGGCAACGACAGCTTCGTGTACCGGGTGAGCGACGGAATCCTCTCGAGCAGCGCCACGATCGCGGTGAACGTGACGCCTGTCAACGATGCCCCGGTGGCGTCGGGCGCATCGATCAGCACGGACGAGGACACTCCGGTTTCGGGGATGCTTCCCAAGGCATCCGACGTCGACGCAGACCCGATCACCTACTCGAAGGCGCTCGACCCGGCGCACGGCACGGTCGCGATCGCGGCGTCGGGCCAGTACACCTACACCCCGGCGCAGAACTTCAACGGCGCCGACCGTTTCGAGTTCCGCGTCGGCGACGCCGGCGGCGCGGGAACCACCTACGCCGTCAGCATCTCGGTGCGCGCGGTGCGCGACGAATTGATCGGCACCTCGGGCAACGACACGCTGACCGACCACTCGGGTGACGCGAGCCTGAGGGGTCTTGCCGGAGACGACCGCCTCAGGGGCGGAAGCGGCAACGACGCGATCGACGGCGGCCCCGGAGTCGACACCGCGATCTACTCGGGCATGGCGCGCGAGTACGTGGTCGCGAAGACCGCTTCCGGATGGAGCGTCACCCATTCCGGTGAAGCCGACGGCGCCGACACGCTGGTGTCGGTCGAGCGACTCGAGTTCGCGGACCGCGCGTTCGAACTGCTCGCCGCGCCGCGTCCGGCGGCGCCCGGCTACGGCGTGAACGACTGGTTCCTGTTCGACCCGGTGTTCTATTCGCTGGGCAACTCCGGATCGATCGCGACTCAAGGGCTGGACGGCGCGTGGGAGCACTTCCAGGCCGTCGGCGCGGCCCAGGGCAAGGCCCCGACCAGCTGGTTCGACGCCTCGTACTACGAGAACAAGTGGCTAGACCTGGCGCCGCTGCGGCTGGACGACGCGCTGCTGTTTCGCCACTTCAACCTGTTCGGGGTCTGGGAAGGCCGCTCGCCCGGGCCGGCCTTCGAGCGCTTCGACGGCAATCGCTACCTGGCACAGAACCCCGACGTCGCCGGGTACGTCGACGCGTTCATCGCTGACTTCCTCGGAAGTCGCACCAACGGCGCGATCGCGCACTACATCCTGTTCGGAGCGGCCGAAGGCCGCGAGGCCGTCGATCTCGTCGGACAGGTGATCGACCTCGGCTACACGATCGACCTGGGGCTCTGAGCCGCCCGAGCACCTTCGGCCTGCGATTCCGGGCCGCCGGCTCAGCCGCAGCGCCCGTGCGCGTCCACCTTCAGGTAGCGCCGAAGCCATGCGCGCTCGCGCTCGGCGGCGTGACGCGTCGCGACCTTTTCCTCCGGGCTCTGGTCGGCGCGAAAATCGAACGCGCGCCTCGCCATCGGGTACATCTGCAGTTCGACCGGCACCCCGCGCTCCCAAAGCGCATAGAACGCGCGTCCGTTGACGAAACGGCGCAATTCGTAGTCCGCGTCGCCGATCAGCATCAGCACCGGCGCGGTGATCGCGGTCACCTCGGGCGCGATCGAGAACAGCTGCTGCGGCTCGGGCGCGTTCGGGTTCTGGAAGTGTCCGTAGTACGAAACGATCGTCGCGACGTCGCCCGGGCGCCTGGCCGCGAGCCGGATCGCGAAGTACGGGCCGCGCGACTTCGCGACGATTCCCACCGGGCCGCGGCAGGTGTCGGTGCGCGCGAGCAGCGCGACCAGCGCCGCCTCGACGTCGTCCTCCGTTTCCGGGTAGTGGCGGTCCGGCCAGCGCTCGATCATGTTCGACGCGAGCCAGTCGGGCGCGAGCACCAGGAAACCGTCGCGCGCCAGCGCCTGGATATGCGCGCGATCGACGTCCTCGTAGCCTCGCTTTGCGTGGATGTAGAGCACCGCCGGAAACGGCCCCGCCCCGCCCGGGCGGGCCAGTTCCACCGGAACCTCGATCGCTCCGTGGCGCACTACGCCCTTTTCGAGCGACTGCGCCGTCGCTGCGGTGCAGGTCAACGCGAGCACGACAGCCGCGACCCACCTCCCTCGAGCATTGCCCATCGCTGCTCCTCCGTGTTCTTCCCCGGCGCCAGCCGCTCCCCGCAGACAGCGAACCGACTCGGCACCGCGACAGGATAAACCCTCGCAACGCCGCCGGCGCCCGCGCCGGAAAGGCCGATTCCGTGCCCTGTTTGACCGTTTCACCATCAGGGGCTTGTCGTGCGACAATCGCGGCAGAAACAAGAAGGCTTGGGCCTTGGCGCGCGACCCACTTGGGGTCCGGAGCACCGATCCTGCCGCGCAGCGAGCGGTTGTTCGGCGCTTCCGGAACAACGACGAGTGCACCAGTGAATCCGACCGAAGACGCTCTCACTCTGAACCCCTCCGGGCGCCAGCCGACCCGCATCCTCCTGGTCGAGGACAACCCTGCGCACGCGAGGCTGATGATGCACGCGATGCGGGAGGATCGGCTTCGAAACCCCGTGCACCACGTCGGCGACGGCGAGGAGGCGCTCGAGTTCCTGCGCCGCAGCGGCAGGTACGCGCAGGCGGGCGCGGCGCCGCGCCCCGATCTCGTTCTTCTCGATCTGCGGCTGCCGGGGATGAGCGGGCTCGAAGTCCTGCGAACGATCAAGTCGGACGACGACCTGTCCACGATCCCGGTCGTCGTGCTCACCAGCTCGGGCGACCCCGACGACGTGACCAGGGCCTATTCGTTTCGCGCCAACAGCTACGTCGCGAAACCCCTCGACTTCGAGCGCTTCAGGGCGATCGTTCGTGAGCTCGACTTCTACTGGTCGCTCGTGAACCGCGTGCCGCAGACGCACTGAGCGCGCGCCCCGCGGCCGCGAGGCGCGCGGGGGTATAGTTGGGTGAGACACACCCAGCGGTCGGAGGCAAGCCATGCGCAAGTTGCTGCTGGTGCTCGCGTGCCTGATCCTGATGCCCGTCGGCAGCGCAGGCGCGTCGGCCCCGGTGATGATCATTCCACTGGATGGTGCAGTCGGGCCCGCGACAGCGGATTTCGTCGCACGAGGCCTTGAACGCGCGCACGCCGCCGGCGCCCAGCTGGTGGTGCTGCGCATCGACACGCCCGGCGGACTCGACACCTCGATGCGCGAGATCATCAAGAGCATCCTCGCCTCGCGCGTGCCGGTGGCCGCCTACGTGGCTCCGTCGGGCGCGCGCGCCGCGAGCGCCGGTACCTTCATCCTGTATGCGAGCCATTTCGCGGCGATGGCGCCGGGAACCAACCTGGGAGCCGCCTCGCCGGTGGCGATCGGAGCGCCAGGAACCTCGCCGGCGCCCCGGGACGAGGGCAAACCCGAGGGTGCGACGCCGGGCGCGCAACCCAGGTCCGACAAGGCGCAGACGCCGCAGGGCCCCGGCGACACGATGATGCGCAAACAGATGAACGACGCATCGGCGTACATCCGAAGCCTCGCGCAGCTTCGCAAGCGCAACGCCGATTGGGGCGAACGCGCCGTGCGCGAGGCGGTGAGCCTCTCGGCGCACGACGCGCTCGAGCGCAAGGTGATCGACCTGGTCGCCGAGGACATCCCCGCGCTGCTCGCGGGGCTCGACGGTCGTACGATCGAGGCCGCGGGACGCGCGCTCACGCTCGCGACCGCCGCGGCCCCGACGTTGGAGGTGACGCCCGACTGGCGCACGCGCCTGCTCGGCGTGATCACCAATCCAAGCGTCGCCTACCTGCTGATCATCGTCGGGCTGTACGCGCTGGTGTTCGAGTTCTCGAATCCGGGGCTGCTCGTTCCCGGCGTGATCGGGGCGATCTGCCTGCTGGTCGCGCTGTACGCGCTGAACCTCCTGCCGGTGAACTACGCCGGCGCGGCGCTGATGCTGCTTGGCGCCGCGTTCATGGTCGCCGAAGCCTTCATGCCGTCGTTCGGGGCACTGGGAATCGGGGGGCTCGCCGCATTCATCCTCGGCTCGGTGATACTGATCGACACCGATCTTCCCGAGTTCCGGATTCCGTACTCGCTGATCGCGGGAGTCGCGCTCGCCACGGGCGCCCTCGTGCTCGTGGGGATCGGGATGGTCGCCCGCGGTCGCCGCCGGCCAGTCGTGAGCGGGCGCGAGTCGCTTCTCGGCGCACGCGCGGTCGCGATCGACGCATTCGACGGAACGGGATGGGCGCGCGTGCAGGGCGAACGCTGGCAGGTGCGCTGCCGGGAGCCGGTCGCGCGCGGCCAGCCGCTGCGCATCACCGCGATCGACGGACTCGTGCTGCGCGCCGAACCCGCACAGGACGACCCGAAAGGAGAGTGAACATGTGGTTCCCACTGGACATCGGCTTCGGCCTGGGCGCGCTGATCCTGCCATTGGCACTGATCGTCGCTTCGTTGCGCGTTCTGCGCGAGTACGAGCGCGGCGTCGTCTTTCTGCTCGGGAGATTCCAGCGCGTCAAGGGCCCGGGCCTGGTCATCGTCGTGCCAGGCATCCAGCAGATGGTTCGCGTCGAACTGCGCACGGTCGTGCTCGACGTTCCGAGCCAGGACGTGATCTCGCGCGACAACGTCTCCGTCAAGGTCAACGCCGTGGTCTACATGCGTGTCTTGGATCCCCAGCTCGCGATCATCCAGGTGGCCAACTATCTCGAGGCCACGAGCCAGCTCGCGCAGACCACGCTTCGCGCCGTGCTCGGCAAGCACGAACTCGACGAGATGCTCACCGAACGGGAAAAACTGAACATCGACATCCAGACCGTGCTCGACCAGCAGACCGACGCCTGGGGAATCAAGGTCGCGAACGTCGAGATCAAGCACATCGATCTGAACGAGACGATGATCCGGGCGATCGCGCGCCAGGCCGAGGCCGAGCGCGAGCGGCGCGCCAAGGTGATCCACGCGGAGGGCGAGCTGCAGGCATCGGAGAAACTGCTGCAGGCCGCGGAGATTCTCGCGCAAAAGAGCGAGGCGATGCAGCTGCGCTACCTGCAGACCCTCACTCAGATCGCCGGCGACAAGTCGTCGACGATCGTGTTTCCGATGCCGATGGACGTGCTCGCCCCGCTTCTCGAGGCCTTTCGCAAGGACAAGGGCTGATCGACCCAGGCCGAGAGATCGAGCGAATCGGCCGGCACCGGCGCGCCGGTCAGGTTGCCCTGCAGCGCGTCGCAACCGAGTTCGCGAAACAGCGCCGCCTGCGCTTCGTTTTCAACGCCTTCGGCGACCACTCGCTGACGCAGGCTGTGCGCCATCGCGATCACCGCGCGCGTCAGTTCGAGATCGTCCGGGTGCGCGACCAGTTCGAGCAGGAAGGTCCTGTCGAGTTTGACCGTGTCGAAGGGCAGCCTGCGCATCCATGCGAGCGACGAGTGCCCGGTCCCGAAGTCGTCGAGCGTGACGCCGGCGCCCAGTTCCTTGATGCGCCCGAGCAGCTCGGTGCTGCGCGCCACGTCGGACATCACGGCGGCTTCGTTGAGCTCGAGTTCCAGGTAAGCGGGCGCGATCCCGTGTTCGGCCAGCGCCGCGGCGATGTCGGAGAGCAATCCCGGATCGCGGATCTGCCGCGCCGACAGGTTCACCGAGATCGGGACCCTGCGGCCCGCGTCGTGCCAGAGCCGCGCCTGCCGGCAAGCCTGCGTGATCACCCAGCGCCCGATCGACACGATCAGGCCGGTCTCCTCGGCCACCTTGAGGAAGGAGTCCGGCGTGACCTCGCCGCGCTGCGGATGGAACCAGCGCAGCAGCGCTTCGACGCTCACGACTTGCCCGGTCGACGCGTCGGACACCGGTTGCCAGACGAGCCGGAATTGCCCCGAATCGAGCGCGCGGCGCAGTCCGGTCGCCGTCTGCAGGCGCTCGTAGGCGTTGGTGTGCAGTTCGGGCGAGAAGTAGCCGATTCCTGCACCGCCGCCCGCCTTGACACGGTACATCGCCAGGTCGGCCTGCTGCAGCAGCATTTCGGACTCGGCGCTGTCGGTCGGAAAGGTGCTGATCCCGATGCTGGCTGAAAGCGTGAACTCCCGATCCTCGACCACGATCGGCATCGACAGCGTTTCAAGCAGCCGGCACGCCGCCTGCTGCGGCGTCTGCGAGTCGAAGTCCTCGATCAGCGCGAGGAACTCGTCGCCTCCCACTCGCGCCAGGCAATCCTCCGAACGCACGGCTTCGCGCAACCGGCGCGCGGTTTCCTTGAGCACGCGGTCTCCGACCGAATGCCCGTAGGTGTCGTTGATCTGCTTGAATCCGTCCAGGTCGATGAACACCAGCGCGAGGCGCCGACCGTGCCGGCGCGCCTTCGAGAGCGCGAGATCGAGCTGGCGCGAGAGCAGCGTGCGATTGCTCAACCCGGTCAGCGGATCGTACTGCGCGAGGTCGATCGCCTGGCGCTCGGCCATCTTCTCCGCGGTCACGTCGCGCGCCACGCCGCGATATCCGCAGAACGCCCCGCTGGCGTTGACGATCGGCTCGCCGCTGACACTGATGAAGCGTTCCTCGTCTTCGCCGCCCACGATGCGGTACACGAGATTCCTGAAACGCTCCTTGCGCTCGAGCACCGCCCGATGCGCGTCCCAGTCGCCCGAGACGAGCTCCACTCCGGGCAGCTCCCAGCGCGTGCGCCCGAGGTAGACCTCCTGCGCAAACGCGGCGCTGCGCCCGCCCGAAGCGAGCGAAACGAAACGGTACTGCGCGTCCTGTTCCCAGAACCAGTCGGTCGACAGCGCCATCAGCGCGTCGAAGCGCGCCTCGCTCTCGATGAGTTGCTGCTTGCCGACGGCGATCGCGTCGCGGGTCGCGTCGCAAGCCTCGTAACACGCGCTCACGCGCTCGAGCAGCGCACCCCAGGCCGCTTGGTCGCGCGGCGGCGCCGAGTCCAGCGCGAGCGACTGCAGCTGCGCCTGTAGCAGCGGGTGCAAGGTGTCCATCAAACCCTTCTGTGCATTGTTGTTCCGGGGTTCAACTCGGTCCACACCAGAAGACCGTGGCGGACGGCGTCGGCCGCTGCGCCCAAGATTCACCCAATCCGGGCAGAGGATTCCCGCGGCGAACGCGCACCGGTCCATTCGGGCAGACGGATGGTCGGCGCAGTGTCGGCTCGCCGCTAAACGGGGCCGACCGCGTGCGGCCGCGGCGCTACCAGATGCCGAGCGCGAGCCCGGCCGCCATCGCCGCTCCGATCTCCGACGCCGCGTCGAGCGCATCACGCGGGACGACCTTCGGCGCAAGGATCGCCTGCGGTGTCTGCGCGTGGCTGCAAACGATCAACGGTTCGGCGACGCGCCGCAGTCGCCAACCGGTGGCGATGCGATCGATCTGCCGCGTCGCGCCCTGCCCGTCCGACCCGGCGCACACGATCGTGGCGTAGGGGCGACCAGTCACGCGATCGAGCGCCGGATAGTAGCTGCGATCGAAGAAGTCCTTGATGATGCCCGCCATCGAGCCGAGGTTCTCCGGCGTCACGAACAGATAGCCCGAAGCCTCGAGCACGTCGGGCGGCCCCGCGAGATCGGCAGACAAGGTGCGCACCGCGCAGTTCAGGGACCGATCCATCGTCGCTCCGTCGCAGGCCGCGTGCGCGAGTTGACGGCTGCACCCGGTCATCGACCACCAGACGATCAGCAATCGGGCGACCCGATCATCGACGCGCTCGCGGACAGAATCGGCCATGCGCTCGATTATAGTGACGCACCTCCCTTTCGAGAGAGATCCGCCACCTTGGACGGACATCTGCAGCCGGGTCCGAACGTTGCGCGCCGCGACGATGCGCGTCACGATCCGGACCGTGGCCGCCCGCGCTGGGGGCGCGTCTGGGCGGGCGATCCGAGCACCTTCGATTCGACCCGTTCGAGACGCCGCGAGAGCGTCGCGAACTCAGCCGCCTCGGCGCGGGTGCTCCAGCCCTCGAGCAGCATCGACACGATCTCCTCGGCCACCCGCAGCGCGTCGAAAGATCGCCTGCGCGCGAGCTGGTTCCAGATCCAGTGCTCGAGCGCTCCGAAGACCATGTCGCGCGCGAGCGCCAGATCGAGGTCGGCGCGCAGTTCGCCACGTTCCACCCCTTCGGCGAGAGTGCGCTGGATGAAGCTGCTGTAGCGCCGGTTCAACGCGTGCAACGTCGACCCGAAGTAGACGCTGTGGGCACGCGACTCGCGCATGATCATCGAAGCGATGTCCGGACTGTCGACCGCTATGCGCAAGTGTCGTGCGACCAGGTATCGCAACCTGTCGCGCGTACCCCGGATCAAGTTGAAGTGCGGTTCGATGTCGGCGATCAGCGCATCGTAGAACTGCACGAGCACGGCGTCGAACAGCGCGCGCTTGTTGCGAAACACCGTGTAGATCGTGCCCTCGACACAGGACGCGCGCGCGGCGATCTCGCTCACCGACGCGCCTTCGAAGGGCTTGCTGGCGAACACCTCGCGTGCGGCGGCAAGGATCTCGGAGCGGCGTGCCTCCTTGCGCCGTTTCGGCTGCGTCGCCACAGTCTCGCGCGTGGCGGGCTTCATAATTGAGTATCACTCATTACAACATTTCGACAGAGATTCTTGAGGAAGGCGGCGGTTGTTCTTCGCGATTCAGCTTGACGGATTCGATCCAGTAGAGCACATTGCTGAGCGTCATTCAATATTTTTCGGATCGCCAATGACTGTCGCGAGCTATCGCTCGGTATTCCGTCCCGGTCTGTTCGAAGGGACAACCGCCGTCGTCACCGGAGGCGGCTCGGGCATCGGCAGGTGCACTGCGCACGAACTCGCCTCTCTGGGCGCGACGGTCGCGCTGATCGGACGCACCGCGCGCAAGCTCGACGCGGTGGTCGACGAGATCGCTGCGAGCGGCGGACGCGCCAGCGCACACCCGCTCGACATCCGCGACGAGGACGCGGTACGCGCGGGCGTCGCCGCGATTCTCGACGCCCATGGGCGGATCGACGCGCTGGTCAACAACGCCGGCGGGCAGTTCCCCTCGCCTCTCGAGCGGATCTCCGCCAAGGGCTGGGACACCGTGGTGCGCAACAACCTCACGGGCGGTTTCCTGATGGCGCGCGAAGTCTACTGCCAGTGGATGAACGAACACGGCGGAGCGATCGTCAACATGGTCGCCGACATGTGGAACGGCATGCCGGGAATGGGGCACTCGGGCGCGGCACGCGCCGGAATGCTCAACCTCACCGAGACCGCCGCCTGCGAGTGGGCCGCGAGCGGCGTGCGCGTGAATGCCGTCGCGCCGGGCTGGGTCGCGTCGAGCGGACTGGACACCTACGACGCGTCGGTGCGCGAGCAGTTCGCGCGCCTGAAACGCGTTGTTCCGCTGCAGCGCTTCGGCACCGAATCGGAAGTCTCGTCGGCGATCGTCTACCTGTTGAGCGAGGCAGCGTCCTTCGTCACCGGCACCTGCATCCGGATCGACGGCGGCGTGCCGAACGCGCGTCACACCTGGACGCTTCACGGCTCGAACCCGCGGTCACGCGCCGCGATGGCGTTCGACGGCTTTCACCTCGCGAGCACGCCAAAGGCGCTCGAGGGGCTGTGAACCGGCGCGCACGATGCCGCTGATCGCCTCGCGGATCGACACCGGCTCGAGCGAGTTCCACGAGCGCCGTGCGGGCGTTCGCACGCTCGTCGCCCGCTTGCGCGAGATGGAGGCGCGCACGGCGGCCGCCTCGGCGCGCGCGCAGGCGCTTTTCGCGCGACGCGGGCAGTTGCTGCCGCGCGAACGCATCGAGCGCCTGCTCGACCCAGGCGCTCCCTGGCTCGAGCTTTCCACCGTGGCAGGGGCACCCGCGGGCGACTCCGGGGACGGCGTCGGTGGCGCCGGGGTGATCACCGGCATCGGCTTCGTGAGCGGCGTTCGCTGCTTCGTGAACGCGAGCGACTCCGGAATCGACGCCGGCGCGATCCAGGCGATGGGTCGCGAGAAGATCCTGCGCGGGCAGCAGATCGCGCTGGAGAACCGCTTGCCGTACCTGCAACTGATCGAATCTGCCGGCGCCAACCTTCTGAAGTATCGCGTCGAGGGCTTCATCGAGGGCGGCCGGATCTTCTACAACCTCGCCCGGCTCTCGGCGGCCGGGATACCGGTGATCGCCGTCGTGCACGGCTCGTCCACTGCGGGCGGCGCCTATATGCCGGGGCTGTCGGACTATGTCGTGATGGTCCGCGGCCGCGCGAAGGCCTTTCTCGCCGGCCCGCCGCTGCTGCTCGCCGCTACCGGAGAGATCGCGACCGACGAGGAGCTCGGCGGCGCGCAGATGCATACGGCCGTGTCCGGTCTGGGGGAGTACCTCGCCGAGGACGACGCCGACGCGTTGCGCATCGCGCGCGACCTGCTCGCTCGGCTCGGCTGGAACGACGGCCCCGCTCAGGGGGGGAACCCGCGCGCTCTCGCGGCACAGCGATTCGAAGCTCCGCGATACCCGCCGAGCGAACTCGACGGAATCGCGCCACTCGATCTTCGCCAGCCGCTCGACATGCGCGAGCTGATCGCGCGCATCGTAGACGCCTCCGATCTGCTCGAATTCGGATCGGACTACGGTCCGCAGACGCTGTGCGGGCACGCCGCGATTCACGGCATGCGCGTCGGAATCGTCACCAACAACGGTCCCCTTGACCCCGCCGGGAGCAACAAGGCCACGCACTTCATCCAGGCGTGCTGCCAGACGGGCACGCCGCTTGTGTTCCTGCAGAACACGACCGGCTACATCGTCGGCAAGCACAGCGAGCAGGCCGGGATGATCAAGCACGGCTCGAAGATGATCCAGGCGGTGAGCAACGCGAGCGTGCCGACCATCACGATCCACTGCGGCGCGTCGTTCGGCGCCGGCAACTACGGCATGTGCGGGCGGGCATTCGGACCGCGCTTCGTGTTTTCCTGGCCGAACGCGAAGACCGCCGTGATGGGCGGCGAGCAGGCGGCGCTGACGATGCGCATCGTCAGCGAGGGCACCGCCAGGCGCAAGGGAGAACCCGTCGACGAAACACGCCTCGCGGCGCTGGGAAAGCGCATCATCGACAACTTCGAGAGCCAGTCGAGCGCATTCCACACCAGCGCGCTGCTGCTCGACGATGGTGTGATCGACCCCAGGGATACGCGCGAGACGCTCGCGTTCGTGCTGCAAACCTGCCTCGAAGGCGACGCGCGCTCGCCGCGCCCGATGCAGTTCGGCGTGTCGCGCCCGTGAATCGACGCTGCCGCGGCGCCAGGCGCGCGACGCGCGGCCAACACAACGGAGTCGGTCGCAGATGATCTACACCGAACAACAAATCCAGCTGCAGGATTCGCTGAAGAAGTTCATCGAGTCCGAAATCAACCCCTTCGTCGACGAGTGGGAAACTGCCGGGATCTTCCCCGCGAAGGAGCTGTTCCCGAAGATGGGCAAGCTCGGCTTTCTCGGCGTGTGCAAGCCCGCGCGCTACGGCGGGCTGGAACTCGACTACTCCTACTCGGTCACGATGGCTGAGGCGCTCGGGCACATCCGTTGCGGCGGCGTGCCGATGGCGATCGGCGTGCAGACCGACATGGCCACGCCGGCGCTCGCGCGATTCGGTTCCGACGAACTCAAGTCGGAGTTCCTCGCACCCTCGATCTCTGGCGAGTACGTCGCGTGCCTGGGCGTGTCGGAGGTCGGTGCAGGTTCCGACGTGGCGTCGATCCGCACCACGGCGCGCAAGGACGGCGACGACTACCTGATACGCGGCGGCAAGATGTGGACCACCAGCGGCACGCAGGCCGACTGGATCTGCCTGCTCGCGAACACCTCCGAGGGCGCCGCGCACAGGAACAAGTCGCTGATCTGCGTGCCAATGAAGACCCGCGGCGTGGAGATCGCGCGCAAGCTGCGCAAGGCCGGCATGCACTCATCGGACACCGCCCAGATCCACTTCGACGACGTGCGCGTGCCGCAACGCTTTCGCATCGGCGAGGAAGGCATGGGCTTCACCTACCAGATGATGCAGTTCCAGGAGGAGCGCCTGTGGGCCGCCGCCGGGTGGACGAAATCTGACGCGGTGATCCGGGAAACGATCGATTACCTGCGCGAGCGCCACGCCTTCGGCAAGCCGTTGCTGGAAAACCAGTTCATCCAGTTCAAGCTCGCCGAGCTGCAGACCGAGGTCGAAGCGGTGCGCGCGCTGCTGCACCGGACGGTCGCCTTGTACGTCGCCGGCGAGGACGTGACGCAACTCGCCTCGATGTGCAAGCTCAAGGGCGCACGCGTGGGGCGCGAGGTAGCCGACTGGTGCGTGCAGTTCTGGGGCGGAATGGGCTACATCGAGGAAACGCGCGTCAACCGCTTCTGGCGCGACTCGCGGCTGGCATCGATAGGAGGCGGCGCCGACGAGGTGATGATGGGCATCATCGCCAAGACGATGGGCATCTCCGCCCGGGCATGACTGCACCGACTCCCGCATTCGCTGGTGGCCCAATGCCCGCTGACCAGGGATTCGACGCCGTGCTCATCGCCAATCGCGGCGAGATCGCCTGCCGGGTCATTCGCAGCGCGCGCGCGCTCGGCCTGCGCACGGTGGCCGTCTACTCCGAAGCCGACGAGGGGGCCTTGCACGCGCGCATGGCCGATTCGGCCGTGCGGATCGGCGAGTCAGCGCCCTCCGAGAGCTACCTGAACGTCGAGCGCATCCTCGCCGCCTGCCAGGCGAGCGGCGCCGGCGCCGTGCACCCGGGCTACGGCTTTCTCGCCGAGAGTGCGAACTTCGCGCGCGCCTGTCGCGACGCGCGCCTGGTGTTCGTCGGCCCCTCGCCCGAAGCGATCGAGGCGCTGGGAAACAAGGCGTTCGCGAAACGCCTCGCGCGCCGCGTCGGCGTGCCCTGCCTGCCGGGCTACGACGGTGACGATCAGTCGATCGAGACGCTGCTCGCGCAGGCACGCGCGCTCGGGGGCAAGCTGATGATCAAGGCGGCGGCAGGCGGCGGCGGCAGGGGAATGCGCCGCTGCGACGATCCGTCCGACGAAACCGCGTTGCGCGCGCTGATCGAGGCCGCGCGTCGCGAGGCGCTTGGCGCTTTCGGCGACGCCAGCCTGCTGCTCGAGTCGCTCCTCGCGGACGCCCGGCACGTCGAAGTGCAGGTATTTGGCGACGCGTGTGGCAACTTCGTGCACCTCGGAGAGCGCGAGTGCTCGACCCAGCGCCGGCACCAGAAGATCATCGAGGAAGCGCCCGCCACCGGGCTGGCACCCGAGGTTCGCGATGCGATGTGCGCCGGGGCGATCGCGCTCGCGCGCGAGGCCGGCTATCGCGGCGCCGGGACAGTGGAATTCCTGCTGCAACCCGACGGTCGCTTTCACTTTCTCGAGATGAACACGAGGCTGCAGGTCGAGCATCCGGCAACGGAGGCGGTCACCGGTATCGATCTGGTCGAGTGGCAGCTTCGGGTCGCGCGCGGTGAGGCGCTTGCCCTCGCCCAGTCGCAGATCCGCTTCGATGGCCACGCGATCGAGGCCCGCCTTTGCGCCGAGGATCCGGAACAGGGTTTCGCGCCGCAGTCGGGGGTGATCCGGAGCCTGCGACTGCCCGACTCGGGGCAGGTGCGCGTCGATCACGGGCTGGGCGACCCGGCCTTCGTCTCGCCGCACTACGATTCGATGATCGCCAAGCTGATCGCGCACGGACGGGACCGCGAACAGGCGCGCGCCCGATTGCTCGGCGCACTTGCGCAAACCCGGGTCGTCGGACTGCCCACGAACCGCTCGTACCTGATCGACTGCCTGCGCGCCCCTGCGTTCGTCGACGCGGCGATCTCCACGAACTGGCTCGAAGCCTGGTCTGCGACCCGCCAAGCCGCACCGCCCGACTCGCGCTGGTTCGCGATCGCGGCGGCGTGTCGCGTTTTCGCCGGCGGCGAGCGGCACGGCGCGCTCGCGGGTTGGTCGTCCACCGGCTCGCTGCAGTCGACGATCCTGCTGCGCACCGGGGCGCATTCGCACAGCGTTCGGGTCGAGTCGTCGGCGCGGCTCGCGTGCACCGTATCGGGCGAAGGCTGGCGACACGAGATCGCGGCGCACATCGCGGATCGGTGGCGCGAGCGTGCCTGCGTCGACGGCATTGCGACGCAGATCGCGCTGGTCGGCGATCTGGCAGGCGGCTGGCTCGACGCGCTCGGGCACTCGGCGCGCTTCGACGACTGCACGCTCGCGCCGTCGTCGGCCAGGCGATCGGCCGTCGACGGAAGGATGCTCGCGACAATGCACGGTCGAATCGCCGCCGTCGCGGTCGGGCACGGCGAGAGCGTTGCATTTGGACAGCGCCTGCTCTCGATCGAGGCGATGAAGATGGAGCATCACGTATGCGCGCCGACCGAGGGCGTCGTCGCGCAAATCGCGGTCCGCGACGGCGATCAGGTCAGCCCCGGTCGCCTGCTCGTCGTGATCGAACGCGACGCTCAAACCGAACAGGGTGTGCAGTGACACGCCGGCGGATCGTTCGAAGTGACGGCATCGCGAGTGCGGGCGCGTTGCGCACGCTCGTGTTCACCGGCGCAGGAAGGGGTTCTTGCGCCGGCGGCGACCTCGAGCGTGCGACGAGGCTGGTGCCGTGACCGCACCCCAGGGAAGGCCGCGCTCGGCACGCGAACAGGCGCGTCTCGAGGTCGCGTTGCGCGAGCTGTTCGATCGACGGATCAGCTTCAACCAGGTGCTCGGGCTGCGGGTCGAATCGCTCGCACCAGAGTCGCTTGGGATCGGCTTCGACATGCGCCCGGAACTGGTCGGCCACTATCTCTACGGTCGCCTGCATGGCGGCGTGATCTCCGCGACGCTCGACGCGACCGGGGGGCTCGCGCTGGTCGTGGCCGGCGCCCACAAGCATCCCAACGACTCGACCGAACAGGTGATGGCTCGCTTTGCGAAGATCGGCACGATCGACATGCGCGTCGACTTCCTGCGCCCCGGCGTGGGGAAGCGATTCCACGCGAGCGCGACAGTCACCCGCCTCGGCGGACGCGTCGGCTCGACCCAGATGCGACTGGAAAACGAGACGGGTCTGCTGATCGCAACCGGCAGCGCCGCTTACGTCGTGAGCTGAGTTCAGCCCCGCTTCGCGCCAAGACCCATCGAGCGCGAGATCACTTCCTTCATGATCTCGTTCGTGCCGCCATAGATCCTCTGCACCCGCGCGTCAGCATAGGCACGCGCGATCGGGTACTCCCACATGTAGCCGTAGCCTCCGTGCAGCTGCAGGCACTCGTCGATCACCTTGCATTGCAAGTCGCTGCACCAGTACTTCGCCATCGACGCGCTCGCCGTGTCAAGCTCCGAGCGCATCATGAGTTCCAGACACCGGTCGACGAACACGCGCGCGATCTGCACCTCGGTCTGGAGCTCGGCGAGCTTGAAGCGCGTGTTCTGGAACTGTGCGACTGTGGTTCCAAAAACACGCCGCTCGCGCACGTACTCGAGCGTCCAGTCGATCGCAGCCTGCGCGGACGCGACTGCGGTGACGGCGATCTGCAGGCGCTCCCACGGCAGTTCCTGCATCAGGTAGACGAAGCCCTCGTTCTCGTTTCCCAGCAGGTTCGTCGCCGGAACACGGGCGCCATCGAAGAACAGCTCCGAGGTATCCTGCGCCTTCATACCGATCTTCTTCAGGCGTTTGCCCTTCGAGAATCCCTCGGTACCCTGTTCGACGAGCACCAGACTGGTGCCCTTGGCTCCAGCCGCCGGGTTCGTCTTGGCGACCACGATGACGACGTCGGCATGCCATCCGTTGGTGATGAAGGTCTTCGATCCGTCGAGCACGAGGCTATCGCCGTCGCGCCGTGCGGTCGTCCTGATTCCCTGCAGATCGGATCCGGCCGCCGGTTCGCTCATCGCGATCGCGCCGATCGACTCGCCGCTCGCCATTGCCGGGAGAAAACGCGTCCTTTGCTCGAGGGAACCATAGTGCAGGATGTACGGTGCGACGATCTCCGAGTGCAGGCCGAAGCCGATCCCCGTCGCGTTGACTCGGGCGAGCTCCTCCATCACGACCACCGAGTAGAGCTTGTCGGCGCCGGCGCCGCCGAACTCCTGCGGCATCGACGTGCACAGGAAGCCGTTCGCCCCTGCGCTCGTCCAGACCTCGCGGTCGACAAACCCCTGATCTTCCCAGCGGTCGTGGTGGGGAACGATCTCCTTTTCGACGAATCGACGGAATGAGTCGCGAAAGATGTCGTGATCGTCGGTGAACAGTTGGCGTTCGATCATTGGCGTGCTCGCTGATTGCCCCTACAGGCTTTCCTGGTGACGTGCCGTGCGCACCGCGTCGACAATCGGACGCGCGAACTCGGACACGGAAAACGGCTTCTGGAGTACGGCGACGCCCGCAGGCGCGCGTCGCCGGATCGACGCGAGGTCTGATTCCCCGGTGATGATCACCGCCGGCACCTGGGCTCCGATATGCTTGCGCAGCTCGAGGATCGACTGAATGCCATCGCGACCGCCAGGGAGCCGGTAGTCCGAAACGATGGCGTCGACGAGACGATTCGCGGACTCGTCGTCTTTCAGCGCCTCCTCGACGTTGGCGCCGCTCGAATACACCGCGCCCCATTCGGTGAACAGCTCCTCGATCGCACGGCGCGCGTCGCGATCGTCTTCGATCAGCATCAGGTACGCACCGTTGAGCAAGTCGACGTCCGTGGTCGCCATGGCATCACCCGGCTCGCCGATGATCTCCGCGTGGCTGACCCATTGACCGGGCAAGGTCAGCGAAAACCGCGAGCCGCGCCCGGGAGCCGAACGAAGCGTCAGCAGGTGATTCGGAAGGTGATCGAGTGCCCTGCGCACGAGAAACAGGCCGAGGCCCAGGCCGCGCTCACGGTTGCGCTCGGCATTCGCCACCTGGAAGTACGGTTGCCAGATGTCGTCGAGGAACTTCACCTCGATGCCTTCGCCGGTGTCGGCCACGTCGATGCGGCACAGTCCGTCGCGGACCCTGACTCTGACCAGTACGCCGCGGCCCTCGCGACCTTCAGCGTGCGTGAACTTGACCGAGTTCGACACGAGGTTGAGCAACACACGCCAAAGCGTCATCGCATCGGAGGTGACCATCAGGCGACGCTCGGGAACGCGTATCCTGAGCTCGATCCCCTTGGCGAGCGCATCGGACGCAAACGATTCCTCCAGCCGGCGCAGCAACGGATTGAGTTCGACCAACCCGATGCGAATCGGCTCGGTACCGCTGTCGTAGCGCGCCGCCGTGAGCAGGTGGTCCAGTGTCGCGCCGAGCGTGTCGATCGACTCGCCGAGGCGGTTCGCCTGACGCACTGCCTGAGTCACATCGCCCTTCTCGAGCCCGCCCTTGAGTGCCGACAGGTGGAACACCGCCGCGACCATCGGCTGTCGCAAGTCGTGGCTCACCGCCGCGAGCAGCCTGGTCTTCTCCTGGTGCGCCTCCTCAGCCGCCCTCGCCCTGCGCTCGACTTCCTCCTGCGCCGCCTCCGCCCGCCGCCGCTGGGTGAAGAGCTCGCGTTCGCGGAATTCGATGGATCTGGTAAGCACCAAGCCCAGCAGGTTCACAGCGACCAGGTAGAGCATCAAACGAAGCGAGCCGATCCCTTCGAAACCCTCAGGCGCTACGATGACCACAGTAACGCTAAAGGCAAGGCAGAGCGACGATACGACTCGTACTGGTAGTCGCAAGAAACCGTAGTTCAGGAACAGCGCAAACAGGACGACCGGAAGCGGGCTGAATCCTTGCTTGACCAATCCGAACTTCGGCACCGCCACGATCGTAGCGATCCCAAACATGATCAGGAAACTGCACATCCCGACGACTACTACATAGCGATCTGCTGCGAATTCCGATCGCCAATTGAGAATCCAGAACGTTAGCAACAGGATAGCCAGCATCAAGAACCGGATCAGGATCACCGCAGTGGTCTGGTTCGCTGACAGGCGCGGGACAGCTAGAAAGAGCGCGACGAGGACAATCGCGGCAATACACGCGTAACGCGCCCACGCCAACCCTGCGCGCCGATACTCCCGAAGGAAACTCCGTTCGATTTCTGGTTCGAAGGCGGTCATACGCGGCGTATACCTACAAGTACTGTGATCGGTTGGCTGCACGCACGCATGCTCATGCGTCTCGCGAACCTGTAGTTCGACCTATTACCGACGAACGTGGCAAGCGCGTAGTCCACTCGACCTATTCATCTTGTTGCCCCAACTCCGGCCGCGCAAGAGCTGTTACGCGTTGAGCACACAACGTCGGAGCGCGAATCGTTCTGATTCACCCGAAACTCTCTGTGGTTGAAATGCTGAACAGACCGCCAAATAGCTTGCTAATGAGGCAATAAATCCGTTAATTTACATACAGTTAGGAAACGTTCTTTAGTTGCAACGTGAGCCGTGCTTGATCTTCCGAGTAGCGGTAGGCGCAATTTCGGTGTAGGAGCGAGCGGGCCGCGTTCGATTCCCCAGAACAGCGTAGCCACTGATCCGTTGATGCCAAGTCGTTTATGAGCAATTCTCCCGTAGTTCGCGCCGGTACTGACCGGATCGGGATCATTCGCACGAAACCTCACAGTGAAGGCGCGCCCGAGCAATTGCCCTTTCGGGTTCGCATTGTTAGGAACGAAGAGCAGTTGAGCAAGGCGGTCGACATCCGCGCTCAGGCATACGGGCGTCACTGGCCGAACCTCTCTCTGCGCCTCCAGCGCCCGGAAGATCAAGATCGAAACCCGAACTCACTCATTTTTCTGGCCGAATCGAAGGAAAGCAGCTCCCCGATGGGGACCATGCGAGTGGACACCAACCTCGTTACGCCCCTACAGATCACGCGCGACGTTTCTCTGCCCGACAGCATTGCCAAGCGGACTATCGCGTACGTCACTCGATTGGGCGTTAAGCAGGGTTCCCTCGGGTCATTGGTAAAACTCGCCCTCTTCAAGTCGTTGCACAGGTACTGCCTAGCGAAGCAGTTGCACTGGCTACTCGTTGGCGTGCGACCGCCAAACGATCGCGATTACGTTCGCCTCGGTTTCTCGGACATTATGAGCGAAGGTGTGCTAACGCCGATAACTTCGTCGGGTGGCATTCCTGTTCGGCTAATGTCGTTTGAAGTCATTTCTGCAGAGCGGAGGTGGTACACGTCGAGCCACCCTCTGTACAAGTTCATGTTTAGCGACTACCACCCTGACATCGAGGTGTTTTCCTCTGTCAGCGGTATGTGGTCGCGCCCACGCAGGGCAACGCCGAAGTTCACCGACAAGGTGTCAATCTTCGATGAGCTAGGCCTACCGCTGATTTGAAGGGCCGTATTAGTTCCTTCGAACCACTCGATACGCCGCTTCTCTGCAACTCGTACTTACCGTTTGGAATGCGAAATCCGCCGCTTGTCGGCGACGTGACCGAATAGGGTCAGGTCCGATCAAACTAGGGACCAACCTCCTACGAAGGGCGCGGCAGGCGCGTTGATCGAATCGATGTTCGCGAGGCTCGCATTCAGGCCGGGGCAACTTGCCGGCAACACAGCGATGCGAGTATTCCTCTCGGCAATCGTCGTATCCCTATTGCTCGGCGTCGTCGCGGTGATTGCGGCGGTGGGCTTGTCCAGACCACTCGCTGACCCGATCGCGACGGCACGTCTGAGAATTCTCTCCGATCCAAGCGCCTCCCTAACCCCCGGCGAGGCGCAAGCGGCGCTGTTTTCCGATTCGAGCGCGAAGAGGTATGCCGCGAGCAGCCAACCGGATGGGCATTTCTGGATCGGACTTGAACCCCTACAAGCCCAGACTCGCCCGGAACGGCCTGTCCTCGAACTGCGGATGCTCAGAGCATCCGAGCTTCGGTTCTGGGCGCTCGACGCCGGCGATCTAGTGCCGCTTGAGCTACAAGCTCGAAACGACAAGGGTGGAATCTCGGTCAAGCTGGATGGCTTCGACGTCGGCAATACGTTCATCGTCGGATCGATCATCCCGAAGGGCGTAGGGCGTCCAAAGGTCTTCCTGTGGTCGCAGGATGCTTACGACGATTCGGTGCTCCTGTTTGAACGTGGCGGTGGAGCGCTGCTTGGCTCGTTCATCATGTTGGCGATATTCAGTGCCTTCGTCGGCGCAGTGAATCGAGACTGGTCGTTCTTTCTGTTTGCCGGATGGCTCATCACGACACTGCGAGTTGCTTCGATTAATGATGGATGGGACTTGACATGGCTTGGTATATCGCTCGACAACGAACTCCTCCTCATGCTCATGAGGGTGAGTCTCGCTGCGCACGCGTTACTCACTATTTCGCTGTTTCGATCACTACTCGCGTCAGAGCTTGAGCGATCGAAACTCAGCCCATGGCTCGCGGGAGCGACAGCCCTCTTCGCCGCATTGGTAGTAGCGTCGCCGTTCCTACGGCATGCTGCGTTCCTACCCGCACTCTGGGTATCCGCGGCGCTTGGGATCCTGCTGATTTTGACCAGCCTGACCCTAGTGGTACTTCGGACTCGAAGCAGCGTTGCCTTCTGGTACACAGGATCCTGGTGTGCGACTTTCATCGGCGTTCTTACCGAAGTGGGATACGCGTCAGGGCTCATCTCGCAGGTCGTACCTGGGCTCAACTCGCAGACGGCATCGGTTACTTCAGCACTCGTCACTGCAATTGCTCTCGCAGAGAAGCTGCGCGTTGAACGCCTCGGCCGCCTAGCCGCCCAGCGCGAGAAGTTCGACGTTCTCGAGAAGTTCAAACGGAACTACGACTCGATGCCCGTCGGGCTGTTCAGCATGACGCGGCTCGGTTCGGTCACGCTGTTCAACCCGGCGTTCGCCAAGATGTTCGGAATTCAGGGAACCCGGCTGCGGCACGACAGCTCGGTCGCGATGGAGACGCTGCTCGGAGAGAATCCCGCGCAGCGCCTCGTTGGGGCGATCGACACGGCGGGGCCGCTCGACCTGGAGTTCAACGTCGACACAGACGACGGGCAGCGCCGCTGGTTTCAGTCGCGAGTCACGGCGAACGGCGACGCGATCGAGGGGTCGATCCAGGATGTCACGGCGCGCAAGGAGGCCGAGTCCCGCCTGCGCCATCTCGTCGATCACGACTCGCTGACCGGACTGCTCAACCGGCACGGACTCGAGGAAGCGATGAAGTCGGCCGCCGAGGCTGCACGACGTGGTCTGCCCTGCGCCATCGCCCACGTGGACCTCGATCGCTTCAAGCTGATCAACGATCTGTACGGCCACGCAACCGGCGACGCGATGATCCAGGAAGCGTCGACGCGGCTGCTTTCCACCGTTCGCTCGCGCGACTTTGTAGCGCGCATCGCCGACTCGTTCGTGATTCTCCTGCTCGACTGTCCCGACCGCGCAGTCGTGCGCTTGACCGAGCGCCTGCGCGAGTCGATCGGCGAGCACCCCTTCGAACTCGAGGGCAAGAGCCTGACGATGACCGTGAGCGTCGGTGTCACGTCGCTCGACCCGGAGATGCCCCCGATCGAAGCGATGGCCGCTGCAAACCGCGCGTGCGCTGAGGCGAAGTCGCGCGGTCGCAACTGCGTCGTGCGCCTCGACGAAGGCGACGACGCACTCACCCGCCATCTGGAGGAACTGAAGGTCGTCGCCGATCTCCAGAAGCGCCTCCCGATTGATCGATACTTCCTCGAGATGCAGCCCATCGTCTCGCTTCGTTCGGCGCTCACGTCGCTTAACTACGAGGTGCTGCTGCGCATGCACGATGAGCGCGGGGGCGTGATTCCACCCGGAAAGTTCATCGGTGCGGCCGAGCGCAACGGATTGATGTCTCAAATCGATCGCTGGGTGATCAAGACCACCCTCCAGTGGCTCGATGCGCATCCGGAGCATCGCGAGCGCCTGACCTTCGCGACGATCAACATCAGCGGCTCGTCGCTCAACGACGCCCGATTCGTCGACGACGCGGTTTCGATGATTCGCGAAC
Source organism: Burkholderiaceae bacterium (assembly GCA_023384005.1). Taxonomy (GTDB): domain Bacteria; phylum Pseudomonadota; class Gammaproteobacteria; order Burkholderiales; family Burkholderiaceae_E; genus Quisquiliibacterium. The sequence continues at coordinate 32,505 of JAHDXY010000018.1, forward strand.
ACCCGCTCTCGGTCAACAAACTGTGTTTCGAGATCACCGAGAGCATCGCGCTCCACGATCTCGAGTCGACCCGCCGTTTCGTCGACCGGCTTCGCTCGTACGGCAGCAAACTCGCGCTCGACGATTTCGGTGCCGGCTACACCTCCTTCAGCTACCTGAAGGAGATCCCAGCCGATTTCATCAAGATCGACGGAAGCTTTGTCAGGGACATCAACGTCAACCCGGCGAACTACGCGATCACTCGCACCATCGTCGACCTCACCCATGAGCTAGGAATGCGCAGCATCGCCGAGTGGGCCGAGACACCCGATACGGTCGCGTCGCTGATCGAACTGCGGGTCGACTACGGGCAGGGCTACGGGCTCGCGCGCCCGATGCACACCGATCTGCTCGCGGGCGCGCGCTCGTCCGGCGCGCTGGTGCGCGACCCCCAGGTGCTCGCGATGCTCGACACCTCGGCGATGCACCTGCTCGCGGCACAGCCGACGGGCGCTCGCCGGCACTGACCCCTCTCGGGCCGCGGTCGCCGATCGGCTGCGTCGGCGCGTTGATTTATCATTCTTTCTCGTGCGTCCGGGTCGACCGACTCGCGGAGGGCGCATTCTTCGAGGAAGGCATGGGCAAGACATCGGGCCGCAGTGCAGACGACGGATACGCACTGGATCGTTACGGTG
>JAHDXY010000019.1:0-18820 GCA_023384005.1 Burkholderiaceae bacterium
CAGGGCTCGACTGCGGCTTTACCAGCTGCTGGTGTTCGTCGGCGTCATCGGGTTCTGGTACGCGGCGACCAGCCCGACGCTGCTGCCGGCTTTCTACTTCAGCAACGCCCATCAGGCGGCGTTTTTCTTCGGCGAGCCGCACAAGGTGTTCCTGCGCATCGTCGACTGGTTCGTCACGGGCGACATCTTCATCCACCTCGGGGTGACGCTGTTCGAGACGCTGATGGCCTTTGCGGTGGGCACCGTCGCGGGGCTCGTGATGGGTTTGTGGCTCGCGCCCTCGCCCACCGCCTCGGCGATTCTCGATCCGTACATCAAGGCGCTCAATTCGATGCCGCGGGTGATCCTCGCGCCGATCTTCTCGGTGTGGTTCGGCATGGGCGTCTGGTCCAAGGTCGCGCTCGGCGTGACGCTCGTCTTCTTCATCGTGTTCTTCAACGTCTACCAGGGCGTGCGCGAGGTGAGCCCGAACGTGCTCGCCAGTGCGCGGATGCTCGGGGCGTCGCAGCGCCAGCTGCTGCGCTTCGTCTACCTGCCAAGCGCGATGAGCTGGGTGTTTTCGAGCCTGCACACTTCGGTCGGCCTCGCTTTCGTCGGCGCGGTGGTGGGCGAGTATCTCGGTTCGGCGCGCGGCGTCGGCTACCTGATCCTTCAGGCCGAGGGTACCTTCGACATCAACACGGTATTCGCCGGAATCATGGTGCTCACTGCCTTCGCGCTGGTGCTCGACGCCACGGTCGGGGTGGCCGAGAAGCGACTGATGAAGTGGCAGCCACGCTCCGGGGAGACGGAGAAGGTCTGATTCCCCGGCGCGCGGCGCGCGGTGCCGCCTTTCGCGCCCTGCGGGCAACGCGGCGCCGCGCTCAGACGAAGAGCTGGTCCTGCGCCAGTTCGGATAGGCTCGTCCTTCCGGAGCGGGCGGCGGCGAGGTGCATTCGCGCCTCGGGAAGCAGCCGCGCGAAATAGAAGCGCGCGGTCGCGAGCTTGGACGGGTAGAACGCGTCCGGGGATCCCTGGTCGATTCGTTCCTGCGCGATCGCGGCGGCGCGCATGTAGAGCCAGCCGCAACAGAGGTGGCCAAGCGCGCGCAGGAAGTCCCACGCCGCCGCGCCGATCGGGGGGGCGTCGGCGCGCGCCGCTTCGCCGATCTGCTCGAGCGAGCTCCTGATCTCGTCGCACAGGCTCGAGAGCGGCGCGCCGAAGCCGGCAGCCGCCGCGATCGGTTCGCTGGCGACGTCGCGCCGTACCCGATCGAGGAACGCGTCGAGCTTCGCGCCGCCGTCGGCGAGGATCTTGCGCGCGAGCAGGTCGCGCCCCTGGATGCCGTTGGTGCCCTCGTAGATCTGCGCGATCCGGATGTCGCGCGCGATCTGCTCGACGCCGTGATCGCGGATGTAACCGTGTCCGCCGTGGATCTGGATCGCGAGGCTGGCCGCGGCGAACGCGTTCTCGGTGAGGAAGGCCTTGGCGACCGGGGTCAGTAACCCGACCAGGTCGGTGGCCTCGCGGCGGGCGGATTGGTCCGGATCCTGCGCTTGCTGGTCGCACAGCAGCGACAGCCAGTACACCAGCATGCGCGCGGCTTCGACGTTGGCTTTCTGCGTGAGCAGCATCCTGCGAACGTCGGCGTGCTCGATGATCGGATCGGCAGCGAGATCGGGTCGCGCCGCGCCGCGCGCCGCGCGCATCTGCAGGCGCTCGCGCGCGTACTCGAGGGCGCTGCAATACGCGGCGTGTCCGATGCCCACGGCCTGCACCGCGACGCCGATCCGCGACGAGTTGATCATCACGAACATGTTGCGCAGGCCCTCGTTCTCGCGCCCGACCAGCCAGCCGGTGGCGTTGTCGAAGCTCATCGCGCAGGTGGCGCTGCCGCGCAATCCCATCTTGTGTTCGACCGCCGTCGCCGTCATCCCGTTGCTGGCGCGCGCGAGGCCCTCGCCCTGGGGCAGGTGCTTCGGCACGATGAACAGCGAGATCCCGCCCACTCCCGGCGGCGCGTTGGGCAGGCGCGCGAGCACGAGGTGCACGATGTTCGGGGTGAGGTCCTGGTCGCCGCCCGAGATGAACAGCTTCGAGCCGGTGATGCGATGGCTGCCGTCGGGCTGCGGGGTCGCGCGGGTACGCAATAATCCGAGATCGCTGCCGCAGTGCGCCTCGGTCAGGCACATCGTGGTGGCCCACTCGCCCGACACGACTCGGGGCAGGTAATAGGCTTTTTGCTGCGCCGATGCGTGCGCCTGCAGGCACTCGTAGGCACCGCGCGCGGTGCCGAAGTACATCGTCCACCCGGGATTGGCCGCGTAGAGCGTCTCGAGCATCGCGCTGAACACGACCGACGGCGCCCCCTGGCCACCGAGTTCCTCGGCGCAGGCGAGCGTCGGCCAACCGGCGTCGACGAAGCGGCGATAGGCGAGCGCGAAGCCCTCGGGCGTGACCACGGACCCCGCGGCGAGACTGCATCCCTGCTCGTCGCCGCTCGCGTTCAGCGGAGCCAGCTCGCGCGCGGCGAACTGGCCCGCCGCTTCGATCGTGCGGTCGATCGTTTCGCGGTCCCAGACCGTTTGCGGATTCGCACGGGCGAGGCAGGCGTGGGCGTCGAGCAACTCGTGCAGGACGAAGCGCATGTCGCGAAGCGGGGTTGCGTATCGGAACATCTCTGGTGCGCTCCGTTGGACGTTTCGACAGGCGCCGGGCTCTATCGTCCGCCTGATCGATGCCTGTTCAATCCATTCGCGCGAGCAGGCTCGCCGCGAGCGCGTACGGATCACTCAGCCGGTCGGCGACGGCGTCGATCGACTCGTCGGACAGCAGGCCGTCGTCGGGACGCAGGCGCTGCTCGACCATATGGTGCAACAGTTCCGCGACGCGGTGCCTGGCGCGTTCGCGCAGCTGGCTTCGGCCGGCATCGGGCAGCTGCGCGAGGTGCGCGAAGCGCTCGTCGATCCGATCTGCCAGCTCGGCGACGCCATCGCCCTCGATCGCGCGCGTTTTCACCACGGGCGGTTTCCACGTCTTGTCGGGGTGCAGGCACAGCCCCATCACGATCATTTCCTCGAGCTGGCGCACCGTATGATCCGCCGCCGGGTGATCGGCCTTGTTGACGACGAAGATGTCGCCGATCTCGGTGATTCCGGCCTTGGCTGCCTGGACGTCGTCGCCGCCCATCGGGGTTTGCAGCAGCACGACCACCGATGCGTGGCGCATCACGTCGGTCTCGTTCTGGCCGACGCCGACCGTCTCGATCAGAATGATGTCCCAGGACATCGCGTCGAGCACCGTCAGCGCGTCGCCGGCCGCCTTGGCGAGTCCGCCGAGCTGGCCGCGCGAGGCCATGCTGCGGATGAAGACGCCCGAGTCGCAGCCGTGTTCCATCATTCGCAACCTGTCGCCGAGCACCGCACCACCGGAGAACGGGCTCGACGGATCGACTGCGAGCACCGCCACCCGCAATCCGCGCTTGCGCCAGACAGCCACCAACTGGCTCACGAGCGTGCTCTTTCCCGCACCGGGCGGGCCGGTGACGCCGACGATGCGGCTGCGACCGCCGATCCGGTACAGCGCCTGCAGCGGCTCTACCAGTGCGGCCTCGCCGCGCTCGATCCGTGTGATCAGTCGGGCGCAGCAGCGAACGTCGCCCGCGCGCACCGCAGCCACGAGCGCATCGGCCTCGTTTGCCGGGGCGCGCGGCGCCGGCGATGCGGGCGAGGCGGGCGGCACGATCCGACGCGCGGCGGTCATCGCGAGCTCGTTGCCGGCGGCACGCGGTGGCGCCCTCAGGCCCGCGTCGCGGCGCGATCCCGCACCATGGCCACGATGCACTCGATGATCGCCTCGCCGCCGCTGCCTGGCGTGAAGATCTCCGCAACGCCCCTGAGCTTGAGGTCGCTGGCCCGGGCGCGCGGGATGTTGCCGCCGCAGATGACCGGTATGTCGTCGATCTCCTCCTGGCGCAGCAACTCGAGCAGCTGCTCGATCTGTTCGTAGTTCGCCGCGTGCGAACTGATGCCGATCACGTCGACGTCTTCCTGGATCGCCGCGGCGACGATCATCTCCGGGGTCTGGTTGCACCCGAGATAGACAACCTCCATGCCGGCGTCGCGCAGGATCATCGCCACCGTTTCGGCGCCCGTAGTGTGCCCGTCCAGGCCGATCATGCTGATGATGATCTTGATTCCCTTGCCGGCGCCCATCATCCATTCTCCGCGGTTTCGACGCTGTCCAGCTCGAACGGGCATTCGATCATCTCGAAGGGGTCGTAGGCGAGGCCGCGCCCGAGCCGGATGACGCCCGAGATCTCGCCGGCGCTCGCGTAGACCTTGACCGCTTCGATGATCGCGGGCATCAGGTTGAATCGGTCACCCTTTTTCGCGTCGGCGTGCAGGCGCGACAGCCGCTCGGCCAGCGCCGCCTGGTCGCGAGTCTTCTTCCAGGCTTCGGTGCGCTGCGCGATGCTCTGCGCGGAGCTGTCCGGGTGCACCTCCTGGATCGGCACTTCGAATTCCTCCTCTGGCGGGATCACGAGATGGTTTACGCCGACCACCAGACGCTCCTTCTTGTCGAGTTCGCGGAACTTCCTGCCGGCCTCTGCGCGCAGCATCTCGGTGATCAACCCCCCGCGCACGGCGGCGATCATTCCGCCGGCTTCGTCGATCTGAGCGAGCACCTTGTAGCCTTCTTCCTCGACCTTGTTGGTCAGGCACTCGACGAAGTACGAACCGGCGAGCGGGTCGACGACGTCGGTGACGCCCGTCTCGACCGCGACGATGTGCTGGGTGTTGAGCGACATCCGCGCCGCCAGTTCCGATGGTTCGGCGTGCGCGTTGTCCAGCGTCGCGTTGTCCAGCGCGGTGCACCCCGAGATCGCACCCGCGAGCGTCTGGATCGCGCAACGCGCGATGTTGTTCAGCGGCTGCTGGTAGGTCATCGTGCGCCCGGAAGTGTGCACAGCGATCAGCAGGTGGCAGGACTTCTCCTTCTTCGCCTTGAACTCCTCGCGGGCCATCTTCGCCCACATCCGTCGCAGGGCGCGCACCTTTGCGATCTCCTCGAAGAAGCGGGTGCCGACGGTCACGAGCTCGTAGGGCACGGTAGCGACATCGTCGAATTCCAGTCCCCGCTCGTGGACCAGCTTGGCGCACATTTCCTTGAGCATCGAGAGCACGACGCCGAGCGCCTGGGCGTTGTTGCCGCCGGACTCCTGGAAATGCTGGCTGATGATCGCGGCGCGCATCCGGATCCTGTTGCGGATCACGTATTCGCAGGCGTCGAGGAACAGCTTCAGGTTGAGCTCGAGCGGCTGGACGTCGGTCTGTCCGAGGTAGTTCTCGAACGGCGATTCGATCACGCTGCCGTGGATCTGCGACAGGTCGTCGCCGCGCTTTTGCGCCAGCGCGATCACGTAGGCGAGGCGCAGCGCAGATGGCGCGCTCGAACCGAGCAGCGTGATCGATTGCCCGGTCAGCGGAATGCCCTCCATCAACTCCTCGAACTCGAGCAGCGAGGAGCCTGGCCAGCCCAGGATGCCGGCCTCGCGCCGGCCCAGCGGATGATCCGAATCGATGTTCGAGCACGACACCCGGTCGTGGATCACCTGCATGCCGCCGCGCTGACCCATTTCCCTGTACTTCTTGAGCACCTTGTTGGCATCGGACGAACTGCCCAACCCGACGGTCATGCGTTGCGTCCACATCCTGCTGCGGTATCCCTGAGGGTGGTACCCGCGCGCATAGGGATACGCGCCAGGGTCGCCGAGGTGCGTGGCGTAATCGAATCCCTCGATGTCCTGCGGCGTGTAGACCGGCTTGATCGCGTACCCGTAATCCGTTTCTCGTTTCACTGCCAGACTCCCCACACTTTCCAGTTCATCGCCGGTCGCTCGCGCCGCGGCGGCGATCGGCCGGCCAAACCTGCGCCCGCCGATCGGGCGCAGGCCGGCACCGACCCGATCAATCGACCGGCTTGTACGAAAGCGAGGCGAAGTCAGCCTTCATGATCCGTACCTGCTGCGAGGAAAACCGTGCCCCGGGGCCGAAGCTGATCGGACCCATCACGCCCGAGTCGAATCCCTTGGTCTTCTCGACCTCCGCGATCGTGCACGCCCAGGTAAGGGCGGCGCCGCAGCGTCGCATCGCTTCGATCAGCAGTTTGGTGCTCGCGTACCCGGCGAGCGTGTAGCGGTTCATCGCCTTGACTTCGTTCTCGCTCACCAGGCTCTTGGCGCGCTCGTTGAAGGCGATGACGCTGGCGCTCCTGTCCGGATCGACGTAGTCGACGGCATAGATGCCTTCGCTCGCAGGGCCCATCAGCTTCAGGGTCGCTGCGACGCGACCGGGCCAGAACATTCCCACGACGGGCTTGGAGTTCAGCTTCTCGAGCTCCTTGACCATCGCGACGTTCTCGGAGAGCACGCCTCCGGCGATGAATACCTCGGCGCCGGCCGCCCGGACCCTGAGCATCTCGGAGGAGAAGTCCTGCTGCCCCTTCTTGTACTCTCCTTCGGACACCACGTTCAGCGACATCTCCTTGCGGGCCCGCGCGAAGCCGGTGCGCAAGGCGACGCCGTAGTCGTCGTCCTGGGTCAGGATGCCCCACTTCTTGCCGGGGTACTTGGTGGCGAGGTAGCGCGCGAGCTGATAGATGCCTTCCTCGTACGACTGGCCGAGAACGAAGACGTTCTTCTGCGGCGGCTCGTACAGCCCGGTGACCGGAGCAATCGAGGCCATCGTCGGAATGCCCGCCGCCGATACGATCGGCAGCGCCGCCAGCCCCTGGCCCGAGCCCGAGAGCGAGGTCAATGCGAAGACCTTGTCCACCGAGATCAGCTTGCGCACCGACTGGATCGTTCGCGTCGGAACGTAGCCGTCGTCCTCGACGATCAGGCGCAGCTTGCGCCCGTTGACCCCCCCGGCGGCGTTCGCCTCGGCGATCGCGATCTTGGTGCCGACGTTGTACGCGATTCCCAGGAGCGCCGGAGGCCCGGTGAGCGGCTCGACCTCGCCGAGCAGAATCTCGTTCGCGGTGACGCCCTGCTGTTGCGCGTGCGCCGTGGTGGCCAGTATTCCCGCAGCCAGAACTGCCAGTATCGTTTTGCCGAATTGCATGTCGTGTCCCTCCTCAAGGTAGTGACATGGTGAAGAAACGTTGCCTGCTGTCGCGCGTGGCTAGTAGCGAAGCGGCCAGTTGACCCAAAGCCGCTTCACGTCGCGCCACACGCCCGCGAGGCCACGCGGTTCGAAACGAAGAAAGAGAATGATCACCAGTCCGTACAGCACCGAGCGCAGTTCGTTCACGCCGGTCGAGAAGATCCTGGCCGCGCTCTCGCCCAGCAGGCCGAGCGCGAGGCGACCCGCTTCCGGAAGCAGCACGATGAACACCGTCCCGAGCGCGACGCCGACCGTCGAACCCAGCCCGCCGACGATCAGGATCGCGAGCGCCTCGATGCTCATCAGGAACGGGAAACCCTCGACCGTGACGAAACTCAGGTAGATGCCGAACAGCGCGCCGGCGATGCCGCTCACGAACGCGCTCGCCATGAAGGCGCGCAGCTTGTACGCGGCCAGGTCGATGCCCATCGTTCGCGCGGCGATGTCGTTGTCGCGCACGGCCATGAACGCGCGCCCGGCCCGGCTGCGCTCGATGTTGAGCACCGCCAACAGCGTGACCAGCGCCACCACCAGGCACAGCTGCGCGAAGCGCGTGTCGTTGTCGAACGCGATTCCGAACAGCACCGGGCGCGGCACTGCGATGCCGCGCGCGCCGTTGGTGAGCCAGCTCATCTCGACGATCAGGTGGCTGATGATGAACGAGAACGCGAGTGTCGTGATCGCGAGGTACAGCCCCTTGAGCCGCAGCGAGGGAATTCCCACCAGGACGCTCGCTGCAGCGGGAACCACTCCCGCGAGCGCGAATCCGACGTACGGCGACAGGCCGAACTTCGCCACGGGAACCGCGTACGCGTATGCGCCCAGCAGCAGAAAGCCGACGTGTCCGAGCGAGATCAACCCCGTGCAGCCAGTGAGGATGTGCAGCCCGAGCGCCCCGGTCCCGGTGATCAGGATCAGCACGAGAAACGACAACGCGTAGGCGTTGAGGAAATAGGGGGCGAGCGCGAGCGCAACGAGCAGCATCGCGCCCCACACCCAGACCGGAACCGAATCGCTCAGGACGATCAGCTCGGCGGTGGTTTCCTTGAAGTGGCCGCTACGCATCAAACTCTCTCGATCTCGTGCTCGCCGAACAGGCCGAAGGGGCGAATCATCAGCACGATGATGATCACGACGAACCCGGTGATCTCCTTGACGCTCGGCGCCAGGTAGCCTGCGGCGAGATTCTCGGCGACGCCGATGATCACTCCGCCCAGCCCCGAGCCGAGCACCGAGTCGAGCCCTCCGAGGATCGTCGCCGGGAACGCCTTGAGCCCAACGTGGTACATGCTTGGAGAGACATCGTAGAGCAGCGCCAGGAACACTCCGGCGATGCCCGCGATGATCGACGATGCGACCCATGCGACGGCGTGGATGCGCGCCGCGCTGATGCCCATCAGTTGCGCTGCGCGCTCGTCACTGGCCACGGCGCGCATCGCCTTGCCGATGCGGCTGAATCTGAAGAAGGCCCAGAATCCCGCCACCGCGACCAGCAGCGTCGCCATCACCGCGAGTTGCGCGCTGCGCACGCCGCTCTGGCCCAGGTGCAGGATCTCGCTGCCCACGCCGATGTTCAGCTTGTGCGGATAGGGATCCCAGATCAGGAGCGTGGCCGAGCGCAGGATCACGGCGAGGCCGACCGTGACCATCACCGTCGCGAATACCGGTTCGCCCAGCATCGGGCGCATGATCAGGCGCTCGATCAGCAGCCCCATCGCAACCGCTGCGAGCAGCGTGCCGCCGACCACCAGCCACGGGTTGCCCGATGCGGCACCGGCGATGGTCCACGCGATGTATGCGGTGATCATCGACATCTCGCCCTGGGCGAAGTTGACCAGACCGGTGGCCTTGTAGATCAGCGCGAACCCCATCGCAACCAGCGCATAGATCGAGCCGATCGCAACGCCGGAGATCACCTGGTCGATGAAGTACTGCATGCCGGGTCACTCCCCGTAGATCTCGACGAGTTCGCGGGCGAACTTCGTGCCGATGATCGAGCGGCGCACCTTCTGCGTCGCCGTGAGCTCGCCGTCGTCGTGATCGAGCTCTTTCTCCAGCAGCGCGAAGCGGCGGATGTTCTCGACGCGCGCGAAGCGCTCGTTGACCCTGTCGACCACTTCCTGCACGAGAGCGCGCACCTCGGGAACCCGGGTGAGCGACTTGAAGGTCGTGTAGGCGATGCCGCGTTCGCGAGCCCAGCGACCGACCGTGTCGAAGTCGATCTGGATCAGCGCGCCAACGAACTTGCGCGCTTCGCCCACGACGATCGCCTCGCGAATGTAGGGGCTGTCCTTCAACGCGTGCTCGATCTCGGAGGGCGCGATGTTCTTGCCGCCGCTGGTGATGATGATCGCTTTCTTTCGGTCGACGACCATGATCTCGCCGTCGTCGAGCAGTTCGACGATGTCGCCCGATGAAAGCCATCCGCTGGCCGACATCGTTGCGGCGGTCGCCGCATCGTCGCGGAAGTAGCCGATGAAGACCCCAGGGCCGCGCATCAGGATCTCGCCGTCCTCGGCGATGCGCCACTCCACTGCGCGCAGCGCGGTGCCGGCGCCGCCGATGCGTCGATGCTTCTCGTCCTGGAGAAACGAGACCCCACCGGATTCGGTCATGCCGTAGCCCTGCGAGAGCGGCAGGCCGACGATGTCGAAGAAGCGCAGCATCTCGGGCGAAACCGCGGCGCCCGCGCAGAGCCGGTGCGACGTTCGGTCGAGCCCCATGTAGCGGTGGATGTTGCGGAACATGAACCAGTAAAGCGCGGCGAACAGCAAGCGCTCGCCGGGCGACGCGCGGCCGAGCGATTGCTGGCGCCGGTCCGACAGCGCGCGGCCCAGCGCGAACGCGTTGCGGAAGGACCAGCGCTGCAGCGGCCCGCTTTCGCCGAGCTTGAACAGGAATCCCTGGTGAAGTTTCTCGTAGATGCGAGGAACGCCGATGAAGAACGTGGGCGCGATGTCGCGCACGTCCGCGGCCACCGTGTCGATGCTTTCGGCGAAGTTCACGCATCCGCCCAGCACCAGCTGCATCACCATCGAATAGCAACGCTCGGCCATGTGGCACAGCGGCAGGTAGCCGACGGCCTCGAAACGCTGTCCGATCTGCCCGCAGTGCTCGGCGTAGGCGTAGGCCGAGTACACGATATTGCGGTGCGAAATCATCGCGCCTTTCGGTGGTCCGGTCGTTCCCGAGGTGTAGACGATGATGCAGCAGTCGTCCGGCGCGCCGGAGTCGATCGACGCGTCGAGTTCGCCCTCGGCGTTCGGCGAGTCCATCCGATACCGGTCGCCCAGCGCGAGCAGTTCGTCGAACGAAAGGATCTTGTCTCGCGGGTAGTCGCGCATCCCCTTCATGTCGACGCAGACGATGCGTTCGAGGTGCGGCAGGCCACCCTCGTGCGCCATCGCTTCGAGCACCTTGTCGGTCTGTTCCTGGTCTCCGGTGAATATGACGCGCGCCTGGCAGTGGCCGACGATGAAGCGCAGTTCGGGCCATGGATTGGTCGGATAGACTCCGACCGTGATCGCTCCGATCGATTCGGCGCCGAGGTCTGCGTAGTACCACTCGGGCGTGTTCTCGCTCGCGATCGTGATGCGGTCTCCGGCTCGAATGCCGATCGCGCGCAGCCCGAGGGCTACCCGGCGCGCGCTGCGGTAGTAGTGCGCCCAGTCGTAGCGCCGCCAGATCCCCCTGTCCTTCTGGCGCAACGCGAGCGCGGTGCCCTGAGTCGTCGCCCGGTACCGCAGCAGCGCGGGCAGCGTCACCTCGCCGCGGGTCAGGCACTCGGCGAGCGTCGCGGGCGAGAGCTTGATCGCCGCCCTGCGCGTGCGCTTGTCCCGCGAATCGGCTGCGACGGCGGCGGCGGTGGCTTCAGCGACCGCCATGCGCCCCACCCGTTGCCGCGGACCGCTGCGAGGCGCCGCGTTCGCCGCCCGGCGCGGTTCGCGCGCCACCGAAGTACGCCTGCGCGACGCTCGCGTCGCGACCAATCTCGTCCGGCGATCCCTGTGCGATCTTCTGCCCGAAGTCGAGCACGTGGATGCGGTCTGAGATGTCCATGACGATGCGCATGTTGTGTTCGATCATCAGCACCGAGATGCCGTAGTCGTCGCGGATATCGAGGACGAAGCGCGCGATGTCCTCGGTTTCCTCCTGGTTCATGCCCGATACCATCTCGTCGAGCAGCAGGATCTTCGGTTCGCAGGCGAGTGCGCGTCCGAGTTCGACGCGCTTTTGCTGTCCATACGAGAGCGTCCCCACCACGGTGTTGCGTATGTCCTCGATCTCGAGGAATTCGATGATTTCCTCGACTCGTTCGCGCGCGGCGATCTCCTCTCGCCTGGCGCGGCCGAAGAACAGTGCGCAGGCGATCAACCCGGCCTTCAGGTGAACGTGCCGCCCGACCAGCAGGTTCTCGACGACGGTTCCGTGCTTGAACAGGGCGAGGTTCTGGAAGGTGCGTCCGATTCCGTGGGCGGCGAAGCCCGACGCGGGCACGCCCGTCATGTCCTTTCCGTCGAAGCGGATTCGCCCGGACGTTGGCCGGAGCACCCCGCTGATCAGGTTGAAAAGCGTGGTCTTTCCTGCCCCGTTCGGGCCGATCACGCTGCAGATCTCGCGCGGTCCAACCTCGAGGCTCACGTCGCAAACCGCGACCAGTCCGCGAAACTCCTTGCTCAGGCTCTCGGCGGCGAGCAGCGCGCTCACGACAGCCACCGCTTGCGCCGCTTGTAGTGCTTGACCTCGCGCAGGCTCTTGCGGGTCGCGCCGGAGATCCCCAGGTAGAACTCCCGCACGTCGGGGTTGTTCTCCAGCTTTTCGGCGACGCCGTCGAGCACGATTCGACCGCGCTCGATGATGTATCCGTAGTGGGCGATGCCCAGCGCGCGCTGGGCGTTCTGTTCGACCAGCAGCACCGTCATGCCGAGGTCGCGGTTCAGCCGCTCGATGACCGCGTAGATCTGGTCGATCACGATCGGAGCGAGACCGAGCGACGGTTCGTCGAGCGCGAGGAACTTCGGTCCGGCCATCATCGCGCGGCCGATCGCGACCATCTGCTGCTCGCCGCCCGAGAGATAACCGGAGATCTGCCGCCGCCGTTCGGCGAGTCTGGGGAACAACTCGAACACCACGGCGCGACGCTGCGCCAATGTGCGCTTGTCGGTGGTGTACCCGCCCATGTCGAGGTTCTCGTCGACCGTGAGCGGCGCGAACAGGCGCCGCCCTTCGGGTACCTGCATCAGGCCGCGCCGCACGATCTGGTCGGCGGAGCTGCCGGCCAGATCGATCCCGCCGTAGGTGATGACGCCGCTCTCGATCTCTCCGTCCTCGTCGTCGAGCACCCCGGAAACCGCTTTGAGAAGCGTCGACTTGCCGGCTCCGTTGGACCCGAGCAGCGCCACGATCTGGCCGGGCTCGACCCTGATCGAGACGTCGCGGATCGCCTCGATCGCGCTGCCGTAAACGACCTGCAGGTTGCGCACCTCCAGGCGTGCGGCGCGTTCGCTCGCGGCGCGCACGACCGGTTCTGCGGGCGCGGGGCAGGAGTGCGGTTGCGCGCTCGACATTCGCCGAACACCGTCGCCTAGGCGGCGGCCCTCGCGGTGACGATCTGCTCGACGACCAGCTTGGCAGTCTCGGCGCACGCCTGGGTGCCGCCGTTGCCGTACTCCTTGACCGCATCGCCCACGCACCACAAGCCTTCGACGCCGGTCTCGCGGGGCAGGTCGTAGCCGGCGCAGCTGCGCTGGGTCGGCCAGTCTCCCTGCATCACGCGCACCGAGAGGACCTTGGCCTTGTCGAACCCGGGAAACTGCTCGCGCAGATCGGCCAGGGCGTGCTCGGTCTCAGCTGGCGCGTCGAATTCGCCGAGCGCCGGTATCGGCACCGCGTACGCGACGTAAAGGTGCCATCCCTCGGGGGCGAGTTCGGGGCAGGTCGCCGTGAGGTTGGCCATGTTGCACAGTCGCCGCGTCTTGCCGAAGGTCACCAGACCCGGGGCGTGGAGCAGCGGTTCGCGACTGGCGAAGTTGATCACGATGTTCGCCGCCGGTTTGAGGCGCTCGCGAACCAGGCGCAGGTAGTCGTCGGGGAAGTCCTTCTCGCCGCCCAGTGCGACGGTGAGCTTGGGCCCGGTGTTGCTGATCACGATGTCGGCGTCGATGCGCAGGTCGGCGCCGGCGTGCCTTGCCAGCACGCCGCGCGTGCGTCCCTGTTCGATCACAATGCGCGTGACCGGCGTCGACAGCCGAATGTCGGCGCCGTGCCGGCGCGCCCCCGCCGCCAGGTCTTCCCAGACTCCGATCGTCCCGCGCGCACAGAAGCCGAAGCGCTTGAACGCTCCTTTCTTCGTGAAGTACGTGAGGAACGCGCGCGCCGGAAGCTCGTCGGCGTTGCACGCGAAGATCGCCGCGCAAAGGTTGCGAAAGATCGCGTGCACGGTTTCGTTGCGCGTGTAGCCGGCAAGCCACTCCTGCGTCGACTGACGTCCGTCGGGCAGGTTGCCGGTGCGCGCCTCGGCGATCTTCTCTAGGATCTTCGCGGCCTGCTTGGTGAGACCGCCGAGCAGCATCGCCCAGCCGCCGCGGCTGACGTCGACGACCTTGCCGTCGAGAAAGAACGCGAACGGGGGTTCCGGCACGCGGATGTCGAGGCCGGCGCCCACCAGCGCCAGGGTCTCCTCGAACACGCCGCCGGGTTCCAGCGCGATCGCGCCGACATTCACCTTGAATCCGTCGATGTCTTCACTCGACGCGCGTCCGCCGACGCGATCGAGCGACTCGAGCAAAACGGTCGAGTAACCCGCGTGGCTCAGGCGCGCTGCCGCGCACAGCCCGCCGGCACCAGCCCCGATCACCACAGCGTCGAAGCGCTCGCTTTCGATGGACACCGTCGCATCTCCCCGGATCGGTTCGGCGCGTCGGATGACATCGCTGCCTCTCGGCCGAAACCAGAATTTGGGTTAGTATAAATAAAACCGGCCGTCCGTTCAATGAATTTTTCGCATCAGTTTGTGCTGGCTCAAGAAGTCGCGATCGAACCCGAGAAAGGCCGCGAGCGCATTCGTCGCTGCCGAGTTACATATAATCCGGACAGCCGAACTTGCATGCCGCGCGCTTGCGGCAACAGCACTTCAGTTGCGGCCCTCGCCGTAGCGACGGGAGGATGATCCAAGTGGCGCGCACCAGGTCGGAGCAGTATCCGGAGATACAGCAGAACATCCTCAAGCGTGCGGCGCGCGTGTTTGCGAGTGCGGGCTACGCGACGAGCACGATCTCCGATCTCGCCAGTGCCACCGATCTCTCGCGCGGCGCGCTCTACCACTACTTCCAGTCCAAGGAAGCGATTCTCTGCGGCATTCTCGACGATCACCTCCTCGCTTTTCTCGAGATGGTCGATGAGGCGATGCGAACGAGTCGCGTCGCGGTCGAGCAGTTGCGCAACGTGACCAGGGCGATCGTCGAATTCAACGCCCAAAGCCCGGACGAGCAGATTCTCGTGCTCAACGACGTGAACCAACTCTCGGGGCCCGATCGCGAACGGATCAAGGCGCTGCAGCGCCAGATCCTCGATCGCCTGTCGGATCTCCTCATCCGGGTCGACGTCGCCGGAACGATCGCGGTCAAGAACAAGCGCGTGTACACGATGCTGTACCTGGGAATCGTCAACTACACCTTTGCCTGGTACGACCCCAAAGGCGGCGTGCCGCCGGCCGAGCTCGCTGGTATCGCGACCGACCTCTTCCTGCACGGCCTGCTCGGCAGCGCATCCGCCGCGGCAACCAGGACGAGCTGACAGCCTCGCATCGGCAGGCACGACCGGCGCGCGCCGGTCACTAGCGCGAAGCCGGGACTCGAGCCGGAAATCCGGGCGCGAAGCCCGGCGACGAGACGTCGCGCCGCGCACGCGTTGACATCGTCGAGTCGAGTCAGTACCATTGGTTGACTGACCGGTCAGTTTGCTAGAAATCGAGGCCCAGCGTGCCGTCCTACCAGTCTCCCGAATACCGCTGCGGGAATGGCCTGATCACCGTTGTGATCGATCGCCCGCCGCACGACGTGCTCGGCGTGTGGGGCTGCCTGCCAGAGGACTACCCCGAAGTATTGCGTTTGTGCGTGCAACGCAAGGTCGTCCTCGATCCCTTCGTCGAGGCGCGCCCGATGAGCCAGATCGCGCAGGTATTCGACGACGCGCATCACGCAAGACTGAACAAGCGGATCGTGCTCACGCCCGATTTCTGAACGCGACGCGCTTGCCGGAAACGACGACTAAGAACAGGGGAAAGACAATGGCGCTCGAATGGCTGCGCAGGGACAACTCGCTGAAGGATCATCAACTGTTCGACGGTTCGCACTTCGGCGGCGAGGCGCCGACGGTCGTCTACGAGCGCCGCCCCGTGACCGACGAACAGGGCAAGCCGGTCGATGGACTGTACTCGGCCTGGATCTGGCTCAACAACCCCGCCCAGTACAACTCGTACACGACCGAGATGGTCAAGGGAGTCATCGCGGGTTTCCAGAAGGCGTCGAGCGACCGCGCGATCGTCGCGGTGGTGTTCACCGCGGTCGGCGACAAGGCGTTTTGCACCGGGGGCAACACCGCCGAGTACGCCGCCTACTACTCGAAGCGGCCCAACGAGTACGGCGAGTACGTCGACCTGTTCATGGCGATGGTCGACGCCATACTGAACTGCAAGAAGCCCGTGATCTGTCGTGTCAACGGAATGCGCGTCGCCGGCGGCCAGGAAATCGGAATGGCCACCGACATCACCGTTTCCTCGGACCTGGCCGTCTACGGCCAGGCCGGCCCGAAGCACGGATCGGCGCCGATCGGCGGCGCCACCGACTTCATGCCGTGGTTCCTGTCGATGGAAGACGCGATGTACAACTGCGTCTCGTGCGAGACCTGGAGCGCCTACAAGATGAAGGCCAAGGGGCTGATCACGAAGGCAGTGCCGGTGCTGAGGAAAGACGGGCAATGGGTGCGAAACCCTCTGGTGCGCACCGACACCTACGTCGATGACGGAGAGATCGTCTACGGCGAACCGGTTCCCGCCGCCCGGACCGGGGCCGCGAAGGAGCTGATCGCTTCGTGCGTCACCGACTTCGAACTGCTCGACGCCGAGGTCGACCGGCTCGTGTGGAAGTTCAGCAACCTGTTTCCGAACTGCCTGATCAACTCGATTGACGGCATTCGCGGCAAGAAGAAGTTCTTCTGGGACCAGATGAAGCTGCCTAACCGTCACTGGGCCGCGGCGAACATGAGCCACGAGGCGTTCCTCGGCTTCAACGCATTCGATGCGAAGAAAGCGACCGGTCGCGACGTGATCGATTTCGTCAGGTTCCGCCAGCTGGTGGCCGAAGGAGCGCTGTTCGACGACGATTTCGCGGCGCAAACGCTGGCGGCGCCGAAGCGCTAGAACACGCAGGGTGACGGTCGAACTCCATCCGCACGCGCTGGACCTCGCGCGCATCGTCAGGCCCGGCGACCGGGTGTTCTGGGGTCAGGGGAGCTCGGAGCCGCTCACGTTGAGCGAGGCGCTGGTCCGCCAGAGGCACGACATCGGAGAAATCGGGGTGTTCCTCGGCGTATCGTTCTCGGACACCCTCGCGCCCGAGCACGCCGACAAGCTCTCCTTTGTCAGCTACGGGGCGATGGGAACCAACCAGAGACTCGCGCGCGCCGGCGTGCTCGACGTGCTGCCGTGTCACTACTCGCGGATTCCAGACCTGCTTGCGCGCGGCGCATTGCGCTGCGACGTCGCGATGATCCAGCTGAGCGCGCCGGACGACGCGGGCCGATACAGCCTGGGCGTCGCGAACGACTACATGCTCGACGCCGCGAGAGTCGCGCGAGTGGTGATCGCTGAAGTCAACGATCGCGCGCCGTGGACGCACGGAGCGGCATTGCTCGGCGAAACGAGGATCGACTATCTGGTGAGGACATCGCGCGAGCTGCCGCGGCCAACGCCGCACGAGATCGGCGAGACGGAACGCGCGATCGGCGCGCACGCCGCACCGTACGTTCCGCTGGGCGCGGTGCTCGAGACAGGAATCGGCGCGATTCCCGACGCGATCCTGGCGTCGCTGCGCGGCCACCGCGATCTCGGCGTGCACACCGGAATTCTGGGCGACGGCGTCGTCGAACTGATCGAGGCAGGGGTCGTGAACAATCGCCTCAAGCCGATCGACCGCGGCGTCACGGTGAGCGGTTTGCTGTCCGGGAGCGAAGGCCTGTACCGGTATGCCGATCGAAATCCGGCGATTCGCCTCAGTCCGGCCCGATACACCCACAGCGCCGCAGTGATGGCGCGATTCGACTGCCTGGTCGCGATCAACTCGGCGCTCGAGGTCGATCTGAGCGGGCAGGTGAACGCGGAGGCCAGCGAATCCGCCTATCTCGGCGCCGTGGGGGGGCAGGGCGATTTCGTTCGCGCCGCGCTGGCCTCTGCACGCGGACGCTCGATCATCGCGTTGCCATCGAGCGCCAGGGGGGAAACGATCAGCCGGATCGTTTCGCGCCTCTCGGGCGGCGTCGCGACCACGCCGCGCAGCGACGCCGACCTGGTTGTCACCGAGTGGGGAGTGGCGGAGCTGCGCGGGTGCACGATCGGCGAACGGGCTGAACGGATGATCGCGATCGCGCACCCGGCGTTTCGGGAGCAACTCGAACGCGACAGCTACGAACTGACCGGCAGGCGCGTGGCGTCGCGGGCGCCGCGGGTCGGCGATTGAAAGACGCGAACCCCGACGCGCGGCAGCGTTTGCGAACAGACTGCGGGAGAAGGAGAGAATGGACTTTTCGATGACCCCTGAGCAGGAGGCGATTCGCGAATCGATCGCGCATCTGTGCGCGAAGTTCGACGACCAGTACTGGCTCGATCGGGACCGCAGCGGCGAGTTCCCGCACGACTTGCACCGGGCGCTTTCGGACAACGGCTGGCTCGGGATCTGCATTCCGCAGGAGTACGGCGGCAGCGGCCTGGGGATCACCGAGGCTGCGATCATGATGCAGGCGATCAGCGAATCCGGCGCGGGTCTGTCCGGCGCGTCGGCCGTGCACATGAACATCTTCGGATTGAATCCGGTGGTCGTATTCGGTTCGCCGCAGCAGAAGCTGCGCATGCTGCCGCCGCTGGCCGAGGGAAAGGAGAAAGCCTGCTTTGCGGTGACCGAGCCGAACACCGGCCTGAACACGACGCAGTTGAAGACCCGAGCCGAACGCCGGGGCGATCACTACCTGGTCAACGGCGCGAAGGTCTGGATCTCCACCGCGCAGGTCGCCGACAAGGTGCTGCTGCTCGCGCGCACCACGCCGCTCGAGGAAGTCGCACGGCACACCGAGGGGCTGAGCCTGTTCTACACGAACCTGGACCGCGCGCACATCGCGGTCCGTGAGATCGAGAAGATGGGGCGCAAGGCGGTCGATTCGAACGAGTTGTTCATCGACAATCTTCCGGTTCCGGTCGAGGACCGCATCGGCGACGAAGGCCGCGGCTTCGAGTACATCCTGCACGGCATGAATCCGGAACGGATCCTGATCGCCGCAGAAGCGGTCGGACTGGGGCGCGTGGCGCTGCGCAAGGCGTGCGACTACGCGAAGGAGCGCGTTGTCTTCGGTCGCCCGATCGGGATGAACCAGGGCATCCAGCATCCGCTGGCTGAATGCTGGATGGA
>JAHDXY010000019.1:18830-33099 GCA_023384005.1 Burkholderiaceae bacterium
AACTCGAAGCGGCCGGCCTGATGGTCTTCGACGCGGCGTCGCGTTACGACGCCGGACTCTCCTGCGGCGCGCAGGCCAACGCGGCGAAGTACCTCGCGGGCGAGGCGGGATTCAAGGCCTGCCAGACCGCGGTGATGACGCACGGCGGATTCGGCTATGCGCGCGAGTACCACGTCGAGCGCTACCTGCGCGAGGTGATGATCCCGCGCATCGCGCCGATCAGCCCGCAACTGGTCCTGTGCTTCATCGCCGAAAAGGTCCTAGGCCTGCCGAAGTCATACTAGCCCGCGGGGTGATCGGCGAGACGGTTGACTGGCGCGGCAATTCGAGGTCCAATTGCACCCAATAGGGACTGACCGGTCAGTCTACAGCTGGGGCGACTGCGGTCATGCCCCACGGCGACGCACAGGAGGAATCAGGGTGATGGGCGCAACGCGCGACACGCGCAGCATGGCGGGCCTGATCGAAGCGGAACGGGTCCACGGGTCGCTCTATTGCGACCCGGAGATCTTCGCGGCCGAACTCGAGAGGATCTGGTATCGGGGATGGGTCTACGTCGGCCACGCCAGCGAGATCGCGCGGCCGAACGATTTCGTGATGAAGTCGATCGGACCCCAGGCGCTGATCATGACGCGCGACCAGCAGGGGGACGTTCACCTGCTCCTGAACCGCTGCAGCCATCGGGGCGCACAGATCTGCGTGACGAAAAAGGGCAACGCGGCTTCGTTCACCTGTCCGTACCATGCGTGGAACTTCAAGAACGACGGGCGACTGCACGGATTTCCCTTTCCTTCGGGCTACGAGGGCGTGGACAAGGCGGGTCTCGGTCTCGCTCGCGTGCCGCGGGTCGATTCGTACAAGGGTTTCGTGTTCGGGTCCTTTGCCGCGACCGGACCGAGTCTCGACGAGCATCTCGGAGCGGGGCGAGAAGCGATCGATCGACTGGTGCGCAACTCGCCCGAAGGCGAAGTCGAGATCACCGCCGGGTTTCTCCAGCACAAGGTCAAGGCGAACTGGAAGTTCCTTCTCGAGAACGAGACCGACGGCTACCATCCGCAGTTCGTGCACGCATCGATCTTCAGCGTGGCCGAGAGCGGAATCGGGAGCCTCTACGGCGGCAAGTCCACGGCCGTCACCCGATACCTGGGCAACGGGCATTCCGAAAACGACCTGCGTCCCGAGTTCCGTCGCCTGGGAAAGCCGCTCGGATGGTTCGGCACCGACGCGCAGCGCTTCCCCGAATACGTGTCGCGGATGCGCGCGGCGCACGGCACGGAAGTTGCCGATCGGATCATGATCGACGGCACCCCGCACACGATGATCTTTCCGAACCTGTTCATCGCCGAAATCCAGATCTTCGTTCTCCAGGCGGTAGCGGTGGACGAGACGGTGCAGCACGTGACCGCGTTGCAGTTCAAGGGTGCACCCGAACTCAACCGCCGGTTGCGCCAGCAGACGATGGGATCGGTGGGATCGGCCGGCTTCCTGCTGGCGGACGATGCGGAGATGTACGAGCGCACCCAGCGCGGCGTGCAGTCGCGCGATCCTCAGTGGGTGTTTCTCGGTCGCGGCGTGCATCGCGAACGCGTCGACGAGCAGGGGTTTCGCGTCGGCGACGTGACCGACGAGATCGCGTCGCGCGGAATGTGGGAGCACTACCGCGCGCTGATGGAGGCCGCCTGATGTCAGTCGAATCCGGGCGCGACGGCGCACTGCTTCGCGAGGTGACGCAGTTCATCTACTGCGAGGCGCGTCTCCAGGACACCCACCAGTACGAGGCCTGGGAGGCGTTGTGGGCCGACGACGGGATCTACTGGGTACCCGCCAACGGCGAGGGCGCGGACCCGGACCGCGAGATGTCGCTGATCTACGACAACCGCTCGCGCATCGCGTTGCGGATCAGGCAGTTCCTGACCGGCAAGCGGCACAGCCAGACGCCGCCCTCGCGGCTCGGCCGGATCGTGTCGAACATCGAGATCCTTGGCTGCGAGGGCGACGAGATCCGTGTCGCGGCCAATGCGGTGGTGTTCGAGTCCAGCACGCGTGGCGAGACATCCTGGCCCTCGCGCAACGAGTACCTGTTGCGCCGCGAGGGTGCGGACCTGCGCATGGTGCGAAAGAAAGTCGTGCTGGTGAACAACGAGCAGCCGTTGTATACGCTGTCGTTTCTGATCTAGCCGCGGCGACGCGCGGCGACAAGGAGGAGACCGATGGCTGAGTTGCACGAGTCCGGCGAAGAGGCGCTGGTGGCGCAGGGGCCGGTGCTGCTCGGGCTGGACGCGCAAGGGATCGCGCGCATCCGCCTGAATCGTCCCGAGTCCTCGAACGCAATGGATCTGGACCTGCTCAGGGCGCTGCACGAAGTCGTGATGCGCTGCCATGGGGACCCCCGGGTGAGGGTCGTTCTCCTTCGTGGCGAGGGGAAGAACTTCTGCGCCGGCGGCGACGTCAGGGCCTTCGCCGCGCAGGGCGAAGCCCTGCCGCAATACCTTCGCCAGGCGACCGCGTACCTGCAGATCGCCGCGTCGTCGCTGATGCGACTCGACGCGCCGGTGATCGCATCGGTGCATGGTTTCGCCGCCGGAGGCGGCGGACTCGGGCTGGTGTGCGCGAGCGATCTCGTGGTGGCGGCGGAGTCGTCGAGGTTTCTCGCGGGTGCGACGCGGGCCGGCATGGCACCCGACGCCGGGGTCTCGGTCAGCCTGTCGCGGATCGTCGGACTGCGCCGTGCGATGGACATCGTGCTCACCAACAGGGTGATCGACGCTCGCGAAGCACTCGCTCTGGGCCTCGTGAATCGGGTCGTTCCCGATCGAGATCTGGACTCGGCCTCGCTCGATCTCGCGCGCGAACTCGCGCGCGGCGCGCCTCAGGCGCTCGCGGCGGGAAAGCGCCTGCTCTGGAACGGCGTCGGGCTCGGCGTCGAGGCTGCCCTGCCCGAGGAGGCGCGAACGGTCGCGGAGTTGTCCGCCACGGCGGACGTGAAGGAAGGCCTGGCCGCAGTGATCGAGCGTCGACCGGCACGATTCACCGGACGTTGAGCGATGTCCGCGCCCTCGAGGCTGACAGGCCGGCGTGCCTTCGTCACGGGGGCCGCCTCGGGTATCGGTGCCGCGATCGCACGACGGCTGTCGTCCGAGGGCGCGCGGGTCATCGTGGCCGATCGCGACCTGCCCGGCGCCCTCGCGCTTGCCGGGCAGATCGGCGCATCGGCGATCGAACTGGATCTGGCCGACATCGAGGCGACGCAACGGGCGGTGCGCGAAGCGGGGACGCTGGACATCCTCGTCAACAACGTGGGAGTCGACCAGCACGCCTTTTTCACGAAGACGACGATCGCGCAATGGCATCAGCTGATTGCCGCCAACCTGGAGTCGGTGCTCGCGACGACCCACGCCGCGCTTCCCGCGATGCAGTCGGCACGCTACGGCCGGATCGTCAACATCGCGTCCGAAGCCGGGCGTATGGGATCTCGCGGCGGTGCGGTGTACGCGGCCGCCAAGGGGGGAGTCATCGCCTTCACCCGATCGATCGCTCGCGAGAACGGGCCGTACGGCATCACCGCGAACGTCGTCGCCCCCGGACCGGTCGACACGCCGATGCTGCGCAATGCGCTCGCCGCGGGCGGGGCGAAGCTGCTCGAGGCGATGATCGCGTCGACCCTCGTTGGGCGACTCGGCCAGCCCGAGGAGGTAGCCGCGGCGGTGGCCTTTTTCGCGGCGCAGGAGGCGGCGTTCGTGACCGGCGAGACGCTCGGCGTCTCCGGCGGAATGGGATGCGGGGCGTGACTCCGGCCTCGCCCGCCAGCGGTGCCTTGGCCCGCGCCGATGTCGAGCGTGTAGTCGAACGAATTCGCAAGGTCTACGGCGGCTGGACCCGGAACACCCCGGTCGCGCGGATGCGCGCGGACTGGGACGCGTTGTTCGACTCGGATCGCGTCGCCGCAGGCACCGAAGCGGTCGTCGCCGACGGCGTCGACGCTTGCTGGGTGGCCGCGCCCGGACGGTCGCCCGACAGGGTGTTGCTGTACTTCCACGGGGGAGGGTTCCGGGTAGGGTCGGTTCGGTCTCATCGGGGTCTGATCGCGCGCATATCTGGCGCGGCGAACTGCAAGGTGCTGGGCGTCGACTACCGGCTCGCACCCGAGCACCGGTTTCCGGCGCCGCTCGAGGACGCGGTCGCGGCCTATCGCTGGTTGCTCGGGCAGGGCTACGCGCCGCGGTGCATCGCGTTCGCTGGCGATTCGGCCGGCGGAGGACTGGCGCTGTCCGCGCTGCTCGCCTTGCGCGCCGACCGGATGCCCTTGCCCGCAGCCGTGGTCGTGCTCTCGCCCTGGACCGATTTGACCGCGAGCGGCGAGAGCTACGAATCGCGCGCTCGGGCCGATCCGATTCACCAGCGTCCGATGATCGAGGCCATGGCGCGCTCTTACCTTGGCGAGTCGGGCGATGCGCGCGATCCGCTCGCTTCGCCGCTGTTCGCCGACCTGCGCGGGCTGCCGCCGGTGCTGGTCCAGGTCGGCGGCCGCGAAACCGTGCTGGACGATTCGAGAGCTTTCGCGGCGCGCGCGCGCGCCGCGGGGGTCGAGGTGGAACTCGAAATATGGGAAGAGATGATTCACGTTTTCCAGCAGTTCGCCGATGAGCTGCCCGATGCTGGTCGCGCGATCCGGGCGATCGGTACGTTCCTGGATCGACATTGGCGGGCTGTCTAGACAGGCAGATTGGCGGGGGAGGCGCATGACGAAGATAGGGATCCACCGGAGAATCGAGGCGAGTCCGAAGTCCGAACTGATCTATCGGGGTTTCACTCGCCGCACGACGGTGGCCGAGCCGCGTCTGTCGGAGATCGTCGCCGAGTACCGCAGGATCGGATTCGAGGTCGAGGTGATCGAACACCAGGTCGAGCCCGACAGCTGCGGGGTATGTTTCGAGGTGGAGCAGGGTGCCGCCCGGCAATACTGCGACGTCTACGTCCGCTCCTCGCAGGATCGGGGCGAAGGCAGCTCAGCGAAGTAGTTCCGCGCCCGGGCGCGCGCCGTCATCGAAGCTCTGAAAGGTCCGAGGACATGGCAGTGAACAAGGTATCCGCCGATCAACGCGTGCCATCGGTAGCCGAGAAGCGAACCGAGCAGATCGCCACCGCCGCGGTGGCACTGTTCTCCGAACGCGGTTACGTGCCGACGACGATAGAGGACATCTCCAACGAAATCGGCGTCGGCAAGGGCCTGATCTACCGCTACTTCGAGGACAAGAGGGATGTCCTGCTGTGCGCGCTGTGCGCGGTGCTCGACAAGTACAAGAAGGAATACGCGCTCGCGCTCCTCGATACGCTGGGCCCGGTCGCGGCGCTCAGAAGGGTGCTCGCGATCAACTGCGCGCTTGCCCAGGAGCATGCGAAAGAGGTGACGCTGGCGTACCGCTCGACCAAGGACCTGATGCCCGAACAGCGTCACAAGATCATGGCGATCGAATCGGAGATCGTCGCCGAAATCCGCGAATGCCTCGAGGCGTGTATCGCGACCGGATTGATGCGACCGGTCAACCCGAAGATCATGGCCTACCAGTTCCTGATGTTCGGCCACACCTGGGCGCTCAAGCAATGGGCGCTGAGCGATGAGTTCTCCGTCGCGCAATTCGTATCCGAAGGAGAGCAGTTGCTGATCGTTCCCTTTCTTACCGCCTCCGGCCGGCGCAAGTTCGACGCCGCTGGCAAGATCGCGAACGATGCCGCGGCGCGCGTCGCGCCGAAGACCAGCCCACGGCGCAGCAGATCGCGCTGAAGCGCGGGTCGCCGACCGCGCATCGCGCGGCGGATGTCCTCGGGAGTGCGGCGCTCGCGATCGAGCACGTCGCGCGCGATGCGCCGGCATCGCCGTCGCGATCGGGGTGCTCGCGCGCGACGACCAGGTTGTCGCGCATCGAGTTCACAGGCGCTTGGCGACCTCCTCGAGCATCACCTCGGTGGCCCCGCCACCGATGGTGAGGATTCGCGCGTCGCGCGCCATCCGTTCGATCGGCGTGCCGGTGATGAAGCCGGTTCCGCCGTGCAGCTGCAGGCAGCCGTGCACGACTTCCTGCAGCGTTTCGCAGGCATAGGCCTTGAGCATCGAAACCTCGCGCACCGTGTCCTTGCCTTCGTCGGCCATCCGCGCGCAGGCGTAGACCAGGGCGCGCGCCGCTGCCGCCTTCGACGCCAGCGAAGCGATCCTGTTCCTCACCACCGGCTGTTCCCACAGGGTCCTGCCGAACGCCGAGCGGGACTTGACATAGTCGATCGTCAGTTCGAGCGCCCGCGCGCACTGGCCGGTGTTCAGCGCGCCGGCGACGAGTCGTTCGTTCTGGAACGTGCTCATCACGTAGTAGAAGCCTTTGCCCTCCTCGCCGAGCAAGGCGTCGGCGGGCAGGCGCATGTTCTCGAAGAACAGTTCGGCGGTGTCGGACGAGCGCCAGCCGTGCTTGTCGAACTCGCGCGC
Organism: Burkholderiaceae bacterium; assembly: GCA_023384005.1. Taxonomy (GTDB): domain Bacteria; phylum Pseudomonadota; class Gammaproteobacteria; order Burkholderiales; family Burkholderiaceae_E; genus Quisquiliibacterium. Next base: position 25,306 of record JAHDXY010000019.1, read on the forward strand.
CACGCTCAGGCCGGGCGTGCCGCTGTCGACGACGAACAGCGAGATTCCGCGGCTGCCCTTCGCCTCGGGGTCGGTGCGTGCTGCGACCACGTAGATGTCGGCCTGCGCGCCGTTGGTGATGAAGGTCTTGTTGCCGTTCACGATCCAACCATCGTCCTCGCGCGTCGCGCGCGTCGCGAGCCCCGCAACGTCCGAACCGGCGTTGGGCTCGGTGACGCAGATCGCGCCGATCTTCTCGCCGGCGCAGGCTGCTGGAAGGTAGCGCCGCTTCTGCTCGTCGGTACCGCGTTGCGCAATGTGCGTGATCGACATGTCGCTGTGCACGGTGAGCGCCGCGGCCACTCCGCCGTATCCGGAGCGCGCGAGTTCCTCGCCCAGGACCACCGAGGAAAGCGCTCCGAGCCCGCCTCCGCCGTATTGCGCCGGGTGGCGCATGCCGAGGAATCCCAGGCCGCCGAGTTCGCGGAACAGCTCGCGCGGTATGCGCCCGCCGCGTTCCCACCGGTCGGCGTGCGGCAGGATCGCCTGACTGACGAATCGGCGCAGCTGCGCCCGGATCGTCCGCAGGTCTTCGTCGAGCACATCGGGTTCTGCGAATTCGAACATGAGGCGGCTTCCAGAGGGCATTGACGTGGTACGATCAATTATAGTCCGACGCGTCGGTTTGTCTACAGGAAGCGCGGGCCTGCCTGCGATCCGGGGCGCTGCCGCCGGTAGAATGCCCCGGCCTGAACGGGATTTCCCGATATGCCGCGCGCACGAGCAAACGACTACGACGACAAGACCAGGGTGATCCTGGACAGCGCTGCGGCGCTGTTCGCGCGAATCGGTTATCCGAACGCCACGATGGTCGACATCGCGAAGGCCTGCGGTGCGTCCAAGTCGATGCTCTATCACTATTTCAGGACCAAGGACGAGCTGCTGTTCGCGATGCTCGAGCAGCATCTCGAAACCCTGATCGACGCGCTCGAGCAGTCGCGCGAAGAGCTGTCCGACCCGCGTGAACGATTCGAGGCCTTCATCGAGATCTACGTTCAGAAGTCGGCGCAGGCCAGGCGGCGGCACATGGTGGCGATCAACGACTTGCGCTTCCTGCCGAAGGCGCGCCAGGCGCCGTTGCGAGCGCTCGAGAAGGAGGTGCTCGAGCTGACCGCAACACTGCTCGCGGGAGTCAATCCGGGTCTCGATGCGGCGCTCTACAAGCCCTACGCGCTGTTGCTCGTGGGCATGCTGAACTGGACCGAAACCTGGTACCGCCAGAGCGGGCCGATCAAGCCCGGCGAGCTGTGCGAGCGGATCGCGCGGCTGTTCCTGCGGGGTTTCCTCGTCGAATAGGCCGGCGCGGGGTGCGCGCGCTGCGCGCGACTGGCACCGCGCCTTCGCATTGCCCGAGTCCAGGGCCCGAATCCGCTTGTTGACATTTCCCCGATCGCGGCGTAGATTTCACCGGACTGACTGGTCAGTTCTATTCATCATCAAGCGCTTGGAGGTCATCGTGTCGTCAGCAATCCCGCAGCACGACAGTGCAGCCCACGGGCAGGGCGACATCGTCGGTCGCGGCGCGCGCGAGTCCGCGCGTCTGACGCGAAAGTGGTTTTCTTCACTGACCGAGGCCGCGCGCAGCGGGCGCGGCGCGGCCTACGTGTTCGTGATGGGCAACATGAACGAGGTGCTGCGAACCTTCGACATGCCGATCGTCTATCCCGAGATCACGGCGCTGCAGACCGCGGTTCGCGGAACCTCGGAGGAGTACCTGAAGGAGTCCGAGGACTACGGCTACTCGCCCGACATCTGCGGCTACCTGAAGGCGGACGTCGCGATGCACCTGAGAGGCGGCGAGCATCCGATGGGGCTGATACCGAAGCCGTCGCTCGTGGTGACCACCAACGCGTGCAACACCTACTTCAAGTGGGCCGAGATCTGGGAGCGGATGTACGGCACCCACATCTCGACGATCGACGTTCCGAACGAACGCGCGGCTCGCACCGAAAGCATCAAGGGCGACAAGGAGTTCTCCTTCGAGCACGCCTACGTCGTTGGCCAGGTGAAGGAGCTGATCGCTGAGTGCGAGCGCGTAACGGGCAAGAAGTTCGACATCGACAAGTTTCGCGAGCATCTGCGCCACGCCAACACGATGAGCCACTACTGGAAGAAGCTGCTGATGCTCAACGCCAGGTCGCCGGCGGTGTTCAGCGCGCTGACCGACGGCCTGGCCTATCTCGGAATGGCCAATTGCTATCGCGCTACCGAAGAGGGGGCGACCTATTTCAGGGAACTGTACGAGGAGATGGCGTACCGCTCGGACAACGGTATCGGTGCGTTCACGCGCAAGGACGGCAAGGACGTCACGCTCGAGCAGAAGTTCCGGCTCGGGTTCATCGGCGTGCCCTGCTACCCGATCTTTCGCGGATTCAACGAGTTCTTCTCGGACTGGGGCGGAATCTTCGTCGTGTCGAGTTACCTGAAGTTCGCCTCCGGCGGCACCGCGCTCGGCTTCGAGTTCGACACCTCGGACCCGATCGCGAGCTATGCCGAAGGAACGCTTCGCACGGTGCGCGCGACCCAGACTGGAATCCTGTTCGACATCCCGGACATCGAATCGAGCGCGTCGGCGTTCAACCTCGACGGGATCGTCTACCACGGCGTGAAGAGTTGCCGCACAGCCTCGGCGGGGCTGGCCGACCGGCGCATCCACGTCACCGAGTCGCGTGGCCTGCCGACGCTGATGCTCGAGTCCGACATCGTCGATCCGAGGGCGGTGTCGAAGGCGCAGATGAAGAACCGCGCCGACGCGTTCTTCGAAGGCCTGATCGCGCGCCAGCAAAAACGTGCAGCCAGCCACTGAGAGCGCGATGTCACAGACCGAGAGCACGATGAATGCCCGCGCGGCGCTGTTTCCCGAGTGGCAAGGCCTGCGGCTCGAGCAGATCCTCGCGCTGTGCCGGGAACACATGGAGGACCCGACCTATCCGATCGTGAAGAAATGGCGCGCCGCCGGGGGCAAGGTCCTCGGTCACTTCCAGGTCTACTTCCCGGAGGAGATCGCCCACGCCTGCGGGATGCTCCCGGTGAAGATCCGCGGCGGCCAGGCCGACGGCGTCGAGGCGAGCCAGCATTTCGGCTCGTACCTGTGCTCGATCCTCAAGACGTCGCTCGACCTGGCGCTGTGCAAGCACGTCGAGCTCGACTTGTTCGTGACCCACCCGATCTGCGACGGTGCACGCAACCTTGCGGGGATCTGGGGCCGGAACTTCCCCTACAAGGCGCAGGTGCTTCACCTGCCGCAGAACCCGAACTCGCCGTCGGCCTACGGATTCCTTCGCGCCGAGTACGCGCGGCTCGCGGGCGACATCGAGGCCGCGGGCGGCGTGCCGCTCGACGATACGAAGCTCAGGGCGTCGCTCGAGCTCTACAATCGATCGCGGCGCATGATGCGCGAGCTGTACCGGATCAGGCGCGAGACGCCGTGGAAGCTCGGCGCCGACGAGTCAATGGTCCTGGTGGGCATGGCCGGGATCCTGCCGCGCGAAGAGTTCAACGGTCTGCTCGAAGCCGTGCTGCCGATGATCGAGTCGCGCCGCGCGCGCGAGCAGGACAAGATGCGCGTGGTGTTCGAAGGCGGTTTCTGCGAAGTGCCGCCCTACGACCTGCTGCAGGCGGTGTCGCGATCGTGCTTCGTGGTCGACGACGACGTGTTCATCGGCCTGAGGTGGATTCTCGAGGACGTCGCCACCGAGGGCGATGCACTGGCGAATCTGGCCGCGGCGTACATGGACAAGTCGTCGTACAGCCCCGTGCAGCACGACAACGACAAGCCTCGCGAGAAGATGCTGCTCAGGAGGGTGCGCGCCGCGAACGCCGAAGCGGTCATCCTCGCCGCGGCGAAGATGTGCGAACCGGGACTCGACGAGCAGGTCGCGTACGCCAAGGCGCTGGACCAGGAAGGGATCCCGTACTTCATCTCGGAGTTCGAGGAGAACCAGAACACCTTCGACGACATCTCGATTCAGATGGAGACCTTCCTTGAAAACATCATGTTCAACTGATCGGTCGTTGGAGCTGACGCGATGAGCTATGCGGGCGGGGTCGACGTCGGGTCGACCCAGACCAAGGCGGTGGTGATCGACGAGAGCGGGCGCATCGTCGCGCGCCACCTCATCGACACCGGCGCCAACGTGATCGAAGCAGCGAAGAACGCCTTCGGTGCCGCGCTGGCTTCGGTGGGCATGACGGGCGCCTCGGTAGGCTACGTTGTCGGCACAGGGTACGGCCGTTACAAGGTCACCTTCGGCGACAAGCAGGTCACCGAGATCAGCTGCCACGGGCGCGGGGCCGTGCACATGTTCCCGAACACGCGCACCGTGATCGACATGGGCGGGCAGGACAGCAAGGCGATTCGCGTGAGCGACGACGGCGAGATCGTGGATTTCTGCATGAACGACAAGTGCGCCGCCGGAACCGGCAGATTTCTCGGTGCCGCGGCGAACGCCCTGGGGATGACGCTGGACGACCTCGGGCCGACAGCGCTGCGCGCGACCAAGCCGGTCAGGATCAGCACGACCTGCACGGTGTTCGCCGAGTCGGAAGTTCTTTCCTGGCTCGGAAAGGGCAAGTCGGTCGAGGACATCCTGGGCGGAGTGCATGCCTCGATCGCGACGCGTTCGTTCGGCCTGCTGCGGCGCGTGGGCCTGCTCGACGAAGTCACCTTCACCGGCGGGGTCGCCAACAACGCCGGAATGATCAGGGCGCTGGAAGATGCGCTGCAAAGGAAGCTCAACGTCAGCAACGACAGCCATTTCATGGGCGCGCTCGGCGCGGCGCTGTTCGCGATGGATGCACTGAAGGCCGGCGAAGTCGCAAGCCGGCAGGAGGCCTGACAGGTGAGCTACACGATCGGACTGGACATCGGATCGACCTACACGAAAGGCGTGATCCTCGATTCGAACGAGCGCGTCGTCGCGCGCCACATGAAGGCCAGTGGCGCGCGCCTGCAGGAAGTCGCGGCCGAAGTGAAGAAGGAAACCGCGCGCATCGCAGCGATCGACGAGAGCGAGATCGCCTACTGCATCACGACCGGATTCGGGCGTCACCAGTTCGCCGACCGCGACCTGCAGGTGACCGACCTCACTGCCGCCGCTCGCGGGGCGTCGTTCCTTTTTCCCGACACGCGCACGATTCTCGACATCGGCGGGCAAACGATGAAGGCGAGCCGGATCGACGCGTCGCGCAAGGTCCGGACGTTTCGCCTCAACGACAAGTGCGCCTCGGGCACGGGGATGTTCCTCGAGAAGACGGTCCGCTACATGGGATTCGACACCGAGGACATCGACGGCCTGCTCGAAAACGCCACCGAGGCGGTCTCGATCTCGGGCGTGTGCACGGTGTTCGCTGAATCGGAGGTCATCAATCACCTGAGCAACAGCGTTTCGCCCGACAACATCATGTTTGGAGCCGGCATGTCGCTGACCGGTCGCTCGGTGCAGTTGCTCAAGCGCGTAAAGATCGAGGAGGAACTGACGCTGGTGGGCGGAATACTGCGCTGGGGCCGCATCGCGCAGGCGATCTCCGAGTTGCTCAAGATCGAGGTCAACGTGCCCGAGGGCGACATGCCGCAGTTCACCGCTGCGCTCGGTTGCGCGATCCTGGGGCATCTTCGCCTGAGGACAAGCTCGAACCTGTCCGCGAAGACTCAGGCGCGCCCCGCCGCCGCGTAGCGCTGGCCCGGCGCCATCGCCGCGCGTCCAGCCGCGCAAGCGGGCACCGGGCGCTGCGTGCTAAAATCCCGTCGATTCAATCGCTTCCGGCCCACTAGCGCCTGATCCCCGAGTCGTCGAGCGGCTGACGCACGTCCGCGCCACGCGGGCGGTCGCGCGCGGGCAGGGTCGAGACAGGAGTATTCCTTGCTGCCGCAATTGCCCCCCGCAGTGCTCGCACTGGCCGACGGGACGGTCTTCCACGGTCACTCGATCGGCGCGCCGACCAGCGCACCCGGCGAGGTCGTGTTCAACACGGCGATGACCGGTTATCAGGAAATCCTGACCGACCCCAGCTACTGTCGCCAGATCGTCACGCTCACCTACCCGCACGTCGGCAATTGCGGAATCAATCCGGACGACGTCGAGTCCTCGCGTATCCATGCGGCCGGGCTGGTCATTCGCGATCTTCCGGTGCGCGCGTCGAACTGGCGCGCGACCGAGTCGCTCGACGGGTACCTCAAGCGCGAGGGCGTTCCGGGAATCGCCGGGCTCGACACGCGCAAGCTCACGCGCATCCTGCGCGACAAGGGCGCACAGGGCGGATGCATCGTCGCGGCGGCCGCGCCGGGGCAGCCGGTCGACGCGGCGGCGGCGGTCGAAGCGGCACGCGCGTTCCCGGGGCTCGCCGGAATGGACCTCGCCAGGGTGGTGAGCGTCACCGAGCCCTACACGTGGAAGGAGGGCACCTGGTCGCTCGGCGGCGGCTACGGTTCGCCGGGACCGGCGCGGTTTCGTGTCGCCGCTTTCGACTTCGGCGTCAAGCGCAACATCCTGCGCCTGCTCGCCGAGCGCGGCTGCGAGATCACGGTGCTGCCGGCGCAGGCGAGCGCGGCGGAAGCGCTCGCGCTCGCACCCGACGGCATACTCCTCTCCAACGGACCGGGCGATCCGCAACCCTGCGACTACGCGATCGCCGCGACGCGTGCGCTGATCGAACGCGACATTCCGGTCTTCGGCATCTGTCTCGGGCACCAGATCATGGGGCTGGCCTCCGGCGCCAGGACGCTGAAGATGAAGTTCGGCCACCACGGCGCGAACCACCCGGTCAAGGACCTCGACACGGGCCAGGTGCTGATCACGAGCCAGAATCACGGTTTCGCGGTGGACCCGCAGTCGCTTCCGGCGAACCTGCGCGTCACCCACGTGTCGTTGTTCGACGGCTCGGTGCAGGGCCTCGCGCGCACCGACCGGCCCGCGTTCTGTTTCCAGGGCCATCCCGAGGCGAGCCCCGGTCCGCACGACATCGTCTACCTGTTCGACCGCTTTGTCGCGTTGATGGAGGCGCGCAGCAATGCCTAGGCGCACCGACATCCACACCATCCTCGTGATCGGCGCCGGGCCGATCGTCATCGGCCAGGCCTGCGAGTTCGATTACTCGGGCGCGCAGGCCTGCAAGGCGCTGCGCTCCGAAGGCTTCAAGGTCGTGCTGGTCAACAGCAACCCGGCGACGATCATGACCGACCCCGAGACGGCCGACGTGACCTACATCGAGCCGATCACCTGGCAGGTGGTCGAAAAGATCGTCGCCAAGGAGAAACCCGACGCGATCCTGCCCACGATGGGCGGGCAGACGGCGCTCAACTGCGCACTCGACCTGCATCGCCACGGCGTGCTCGAGCGCCACGGCGTCGAGCTGATCGGGGCTTCACCCGAGGCGATCGACAAGGCCGAGGACAGGCTCAAGTTCAAGGAGGCGATGACGCGCATCGGTCTGGGCTCGGCGCGTTCCGGAATCGCGCACTCGCTCGACGAGGCCTGGGCGGTGCAAAGGGTGATCGGTTTTCCGGCGATCATCCGGCCGAGTTTCACGCTCGGAGGAACTGGTGGCGGCATCGCCTACAACGCCGAGGAGTTCGAAACGATCTGCAAGCGCGGGATCGAGGCTTCGCCCACCAACGAGCTGCTGATCGAAGAGAGCATGATCGGGTGGAAGGAGTTCGAGATGGAGGTCGTGCGCGATCGCGCCGACAACTGCATCATCGTGTGCTCGATCGAGAACTTCGACCCGATGGGCGTGCACACCGGCGACTCGATCACG
>JAHDXY010000378.1 GCA_023384005.1 Burkholderiaceae bacterium
CCTTGACCGAACGGCCGGGCCTGCCGGTGAGGATCATCGTCAATCGTGATCTGGTATTCCGCTAGCGGAATACCAGATCGTATGCCGCGTCCGGAACTATGCCGATTCGGCTACCCAAGGAGCAACAAATGACTATGGCTGTACGGGGCTGTGGTGGACTGGGTATCGGCATAGTCTGGCCTCTAGAGTTGGTTGAGGAACGCCATCAATCGGTCATCGGGATGGAACTTGCCCGGCTTGCTGTCGAAGGGAATCGTCTTGGCAAGGATCTTCTCCTTCAGTGCCAGATCCGCTTCGAGATAGATGTGCGTGGTCTCGATGGATTCATGGCCGAGCCACAGCGCAATGACGGATGTCTCCACCCCGGCGTGCAGCAGGTCCATGGCCGTCGTGTGGCGCAGGCAATGGAACGTGATGTGCTTTTTCTTGAGCGAGGGGCAGGTCACGCTGGCAATGGTCAGGTGCTTCTGCAGCAGGCGAGCCACGGCATCCGCGCTCAACGGCCCGCCGCGCATGCTGGGGAAGACGATGCCGTCCTGGGCCGCACCCGCTTCATCGAACCACGCCTGCAGTGCCATCGTGACCGGCTTGCACAGAGGAATGGCGCGCTGCTTGCGGCCCTTGCCCAGAACCTCGACGCGGGCGCCCGTGCCGAACACCACATCCTGGCGTTTCAGGGCCGTCACCTCGGACAGGCGCAATCCCGTCTGCAAGGTCAGCAGCAGCAGCGCGTGATCCCGGCGGCCGCTCCAGGTACGCATGTCTGGCGCATTCAGCAGTGCATCCGCCTCGGGGCGTGTCAGGTAGCCGATCAGCTTGCGGTCGAACCGCTTGGTCGGCAACGCGAGGACGCGCTGTATCTGCGCGCTGTGCGTCGGCATCTCATAGGCGGCGAAGCGGAAGAACGAGCGGATGGCTGTCAGGCGCAGATTGCGGGTCTGGACCGTCACGCCCCGCGTCTTCTCCAACTCCGTCAGGAAGGCACCGATCAGCGGCGCATCGAGCTTCTCGAAGCCCAGCCGATCGGGAGCGGTGTGCAGGCGCTTTTGCACGAAGCGCAGCAGCAACCTGAACGTATCCCGGTAGGAACTGATCGTGTGTGCGCTGACGTGCTTTTGCTGCATCAGACGCTGCATGAAGAACCGCTGCAAGAGCGCAGGGAAGGTCGGTATGGACAAGCTCATGCTGCGGCCTCCCAGCGGTGCTCAAGACGGGTCACGGCCTCCTTCATGAGCGAGGGGTTCTGATGCAGATACCAGTAGGTGTAGACCAGATGGGTATGCCCCAGGTAGGTGGACAGCGCGGGCAGGCGGCGCTCAGGGTCTGCGCCCTCTTGGTAACAGCGGCGCAGGACTTCGACCGCCATGGTGTGGCGCAGGTCATGCAGCCGAGGACCCTTGGCATCCGTTGCGCCTCTCAGCCCGAGCTTGCGGCTCATCCTCTTGAACGACAGATCCAGAACGCTATGGGTCACCCGGCAACCGAGCGGCGAGATGAAGAACGGTTTGACAACCCTGCCTGCCAGGAACTCGTCGCGCTGCCGACGGTAGATCTTCAGCGCCTCACAGGTCGTCGCATGCACGGGCACCAGCCGATCTTTGCCGAACTTCGCGTTGCGAATGGTCAGAACGCCGTTGTCGAGATCGACATCCTCCAGATCGAGGTTCAACGCTTCGCCAACGCGCATCCCCGTGACGCTGAGCAAACCGAAGATGGCGTAGCGCGTCCAGCGCGAGATCGGCTTGGCACTGCGCCGTCGCCGCAGGCATGCCGCCAGTACCCGCTTGATGTCCTCCTCGCTGAAGATATAAGGCCGGAAGGTGCTCGGCTGCCTCGGCAGCAGGTCTGCCGCAGGAATCTCGGTGCGGGGATCGGTGAGGATGCGGTAGCGAGCGAAGCTGCGCACGATGCGAAGTCGGCCAGCCTGGTAGTTCGCATCGGTCGATGCGGGCTTCTGCGCCCATTGTACCGCCAGCTTCGCCGTGATGTGCGCGGCATGATGCTGCTCCATGAAGGTGGCGAAGTCCAGCAGCAACTGTCCATCCTTCCTGAGCTTGAAGCCGAGCGAGCGGCGCAACTCCAGATAGTCGGAGATATCGGTGCGCAAGCTGTTCATGGCAATTCTCCCGGCCACGGCAGCGCGACTTCGCGCAAGGCTTCAATGTCCACCTTCGCGTACCGTCGGGTGGCCTGCGGACTGCGATGGCGCAGTACCTGGCCGATCTCGGTCAGCGATGCTCCCTGGCGGAGCAGGCCTACGGCAAGCGAATGACGAAGCTGATGCGCTCCTCCGGAGAAGGACTCGATACCTGCGCGCTTCAGTGCCCGCGCGACGATCACACTGATGTTGCTGCCGCGGCGCAAATCACCACAAGGTGCATGCGCGCACAGGAACACCCTGCGGCTGTTCGATCGTGGACGCCCACGTTCAAGATAGACGGCGATGGCCTCTCCAACATCATGTGGCAGCGGCATCGGCCGCCGCTCACGGCTCTTGCCGTGAACGATCAGGCAACCTTCACCCCAATCGATATCACCCAGCTCAAGCTGAATAACCTCGCTGGCACGCAAGCCAAGCCTGGCCAGCAACAGCAGGATGGCACGATTGCGCAGCCCCGCCGGGTCCTTCCATGCTGCGCTTGCATTCAAGAGGGTCTGAACACACTCCGCTGGCATCGCCCTTGGAATCGACGCCATGGACCACCCGGCCACCGAAGGTACTGCCACCGCAAGATCGCCATGGACGTAGCCACGCGATCCTGCAAAGCGCAAGAACGAGCGCAATGCAGTGACGTCATGCTTGGCCGAGGTGGTCGTTCGGTGCTTCGGCGCCTTCCTGCGCAGGTAGTCCGCCATCTGGCTGGCCTTCACAAATGCGAGCTGCGAATCGCTCTCGACGGCCATGTCCGCCAGGAATCGCCTGACATACCCGCAGTACATCTCGATGGTCGTTGGCGCCAAGCCTCGCGCTTCCAACAGGACGGCTCCGTACTCCTGCAATACCCGCTCGATGCCGGATACCTCGGCCACGACTGCGGGCTGGCCGTCGATGACGCCGTTGTCCCGAAGCCAGGCCAGGGTGCCGGACAAGGTGAAGCGGTCACCGGCCTTGGGAAGGCGGTGTCGACCGAGATCGCGCAGGAACGCCTGCGCGTGCTCGGCAGTGATCTCGTTGATTGCGATGCCGCCTCGATGCAGCCACCGGCTGAACTCGGCGACCAGGTAGGTCTTTTTCCAAAACATGACCTGCGAATACCCTTGGTCGGCAAGGTACTCGGCATACGGCTCCAGATACGAAACCAGCGGCCCTTCGGCGTGCAGTCGAGAGGGCCTTTTGCGGCAGGCTCTGCTCATCGCAACCTCCTTGGAGGCATATCTGGTTTGAGCCGGACTATGCCGATCAAGTTCCCGTGCAACACCTCTGAAAGGACGCATATGAACATCCGAATCGGCATAGTTCCGGACGCGGCATACGATCTGGTGCTGCGGCCGTATCAACCGCTGTTCTTCAACCGGGGGACTTCACGAT
>JAHDXY010000020.1 GCA_023384005.1 Burkholderiaceae bacterium
CGCCTTCGCCACAGCCATCACCTCGCAGCCCAGGCGCAGGAACGCATCGCGCCTGCGCGGGTCGGCGAAGTTGGCCGACATCGAATCGGGCGTGAGCGCGGTCGCGGTGAGCATCGCGCCGTAGGCGAGCTTGCCCCAGAGGTAGCCGTAGATGTTGTCGGTGAGCACGGCGTCGGGTTCGAACACCGCGAGCAGCGCGTGCATTTCCCGCGTGCGCTCGCGCACCGAGCCATCGATCTCGCCGACCACGACCGCGCCGCGATTGCCGTAGAGGATCTCGCCCGGTCCGTGCCAGTCGACGCCGTAGTTCACGAAGCATCCCATCGTGCGCGCGGCGCCGACGTGCTCGGCGATCACCAGTTCGTTCAGCCCGTTTTGCGCCGACAGCACATAGCCGTCGTCGGCGAGAAACGGTGCGAGCTGTACGACAGCCACTTCGGTCGCGAGCGCCTTGACCGCGAGCACGATGCGCGAGAATTTCCTGCCGTGCGCGCGCAGTTCGTCGATCGTCATCGACGGCACCACGACCCGGAAATCCTCGATCGGCCCGCCGATGTGCAGTCCGGTGCTCCGGCAGGCCTGCACGTGCGCCTCGACGATGTCGGTCATCAGCACCGGCACGCCCGCGCGTGCCCAGTACGCGCCCAGCGTTCCGCCGATCGCGCCGGCGCCCCAGATCAGGATCGGATCGCTGTCGGTCATCCGGGTATCGCTTCCTCGCGGATCATTGCACAATCGCTTCGCGGCCCCTCAGGCCTGCAGTCGCCCAACGCGGATGATGTCCTCGTGGCTGGCCACCGCGAGATTGCCCTCGGTGTCGACCCAGCCGCGATACATGCCGATCGTGTTGAAGGGGGTGTGCACGCAGCCCCGCGCGTCGATCGCGACCATGCCCGCGCCGATCGCGTGCGACGACAGCGACTCGTGGACGACCGCGTCGGTTGCCTGTTCCAGCGATTGCCCCGCGTACATCATCCGTGCCGCGACGTCGTAGGCCGCCACGCGGCGGATGAAGACCTCGCCCTGGCCGGTGCCCGAAACCGCACAGACGCCGTTTCGCGCATAGGTGCCCGCGCCCGCGATCGGGCTGTCTCCGACGCGCCCGACCGGCTTGTTGTTGAATCCGCCGGTGGAAGTGGCCGCTGCGAGGTTGCCTTCGGCGTCGAGCGCGACCGCGCCCACCGTGCCGTGTTTCTCGGCTTCTCCGGCCATCGCGATCGTGCCGGCGGCGGCGCGCGCCTTCAGGCTCGCGAGTGCCTGGACCTGGCGTTCGGTGGTGAAGTGGCGGTTCTCGACCAGCTCGATTCCGCACACCGCGGCGTAGTCGTCGGCCGCCGGCCCGGTGAGCAGCACGCTCGGCCCGTTCTCGAGCAGCGCGCGCGCCGCGCGCACCGGATTCCTGATCCTGCGCGCCGCGCACACGCCGCCAAAACGCAGGTCTGCGCCGTCCATGATCGAGGCGTCGAGTTCGTGCTCGCCCGCGGCGTTCATCGCCGCGCTGAACCCGGCGTTGAAGTAGGGGCTGTCCTCCATCACCACGACTGCCGCTTCGACCGCGTCGAGCGCCGAGCCGCCGCGCGCGAGCACCGCCCAGCCCGCGCGCAGCGAATCGGCCAGATGGGCGCGCGCCTCGTCCCACTGCGCAGCGCCCATCATCTCCACCGGCAGCGTGCCGCAGCCGCCGTGAATGCCGATCGCGATCATCGCTGCCGATCGCCCGCCGGTCGTGGGATTGCGGACACGGACTCAGTTCGCCGGCTTGATGTCCATCGCGAGCGTGTCCTCGTCGACACGCGGGTTGATCTTCACCTTGTTCTTCTGCATCGCCCAAGCCGAGCCCACCGAGACCAGGGGCAGGCGCTGGCGGTCCTTGAGCACCAGCGCGTTGGCCTGCTCGAGCAGCGCGCGGCGCTTGCCGTCGTCCATCTCGACCGCTGCGTCCTGCAGCACCTTGTCCATCTGCGGGTTCTTGTAGTTGAGCACGTTGAACGCGCCCATCTTCGCTTCCTTGTCGTTGGAGTGCGCCAGCGAGGAGAGCGTGTAGTGCGCCTCGCCGGTGAGCGTTCCCCAGCCCGACATCGACATCGAGAACTCGCCGCGGGTGCGCGCCGGGAAGAACACCGGCGCCGGCTGCGCGTTGGCCTTCGCCTCGATGCCGATCGCCGCTAGCATCTGCGCGACCGACGTGCCCACCTGCCGGTCGCCCGGCAGGCGGTCCTGCGTGAACGCGAAATTGATCCGGAAGCCGTTCGGGTAGCCCGCGTCGGCCATCAGCTTCTTCGCCGCGGCGACGTCGTACTTGCGCTCGCCCAGCGACTTGTTGAAGCCGAAGATCGACGAGGTCACCATCTGGTGCGAGGGCTTGCCGAGGCCTTCCATCGAGATCTCGGCGAGCGTCTTGCGGTCGATCGCCATGTCGATCGCGTCGCGCACGCGCTGGTCGAGCAAGGGGTTCTTCGCCAGCGCCGATCCGTCCTTCGCGCTGATCTGCCCGGCGGGCGGCGACTCGCGCTGGTCCAGTTCGATGTTGAACACGTACACGGTGTCGACCACCTCGACGCGCAGGTTCGGGTCGCGCTTGAGCGTGGCGACGTCGGCCGCGGGGACGCGCGAGATCAGGTCGAGCTGGCCGGCCTTCAACTGCGCAACGCGCGCCGCGTCGTTCGGGATTTCCTTGCGCACGTGCCGCGCCCAGGGCTCCTTGCCGCCCCAGTAGCCGTCGAATCGATCGAGCACGAGGTCGCCCTTTGGCGTCCACGACGCGAACTTGTAGGGACCGGTGCCGATCGCCGCCTTGCCCGAATTGAAGGCGGCGTTGGCGGTTTCCTTGGTCAGCCCGGCGGCCGCCTTGGACGAGACGATGAACAAGCGGATGAAGTCGTTCGGCAGCACCGGCGCGGGGCCGTTGGTCATGATCCGGATCGTGTGCGGGTCCACGATCTTCGTGCCCGACACGCGGCGAACGTAGATCGTCGTCGGGTTCGGCCCCGCGACCAGCGGAATGCGTTCGATCGAGAACTTGACGTCCTCGGCGGTGAAGTCCGAGCCGTCGTGGAACTTCACGCCCTTCCTGAGCTTGAACTCCCAGGTGGTCGGGTCGACCGGCTTCCAGCTCTCGGCCAGGCGCGGCTCCACTTCCAGTCCGTTGCCGGACCAGGTGAGGGTGTCGAACACGTGCTTGAGCGCCTCGGCGTGAGTGCCGGTGGCGGTGAAGTGCGGGTCGATCGAATCGGGTCCTCCGCGCACGCCGATCGTGAGCGTCTGCGCGAGAGCCAGGCCGATCGATGCCGCGTAGAGCAGGGCAGCGGTCGCAACCTGTGCCGGCGAAGCGTACTTGGCCATGGGTCAGTCCTCCTTGTCGATGCGTGTCGGCCATGCGGCCTGGTTCAGGATGACTTTCGTCATCAGGTAGTTGAGCGTCTCGCGCTCTTCGGCGCTCAGCGCTTCGAGAAGCATCTCTTCACGCGCCACCAGCAGCGGCACCGTTTCGTCGAGTATGTGCCTGCCTTGCGCGGTCAGGTAGAGCAGTCGGCGGCGGCGATCGTCGCTGTCCTGGATGCGGTGGATCAGCTTGCGGTGCAGCAGGCGATTGACCGCGCGGCTCAGCGTGTTGCGCGGCCGCGCCGAGGACGCCGCCACGTCTTCGGCGGTAATCCCCTCGCGCAGGCCGATCGCGTAGAGCACGACGTGCTCGGGGCCGGTGAGGTCGAATGCGCGCGCGATCCAGTCGTATACCGGCTGGTTGAAGTGGTGGGCGATGAAATTGACCCGGAACGACAGCCGGCAGGGGTTGTGCCAGAGCTTGACGCCGACCATCGGGTTCATGCCCTCGGGCACGCTCGGCGGCGCCGGATGGCGCCGGGCCGCGGGCTGCGCGCGCGCGATCCGCCGATCGGAGTTCTTCGCCTGCAGCATGGCTCGCGGCACCTCGCCCTTTGTCCTGGAATTGATTCCAAATGGATGTTGACGCCGCCAAACCGCAATGTCAACATCGATCAGGTCGATCGTTAATCGTTCCATTTGGAAGTGCTTGTGTATCGACCCCAGACCGCACCGGGCGTGTTCCCAGGCGCGCGCACACCGGTCGATCCGACAGTGCTGGAGAGGCGATGCGAATCAGCGAGATGAACTGGATGCAGGTGCGCGACCACGCGCTCGAGGGCGACACGGCCGTGCTGCCGATCGGCTCGACCGAACAGCACGCCTACCTGTCGCTTTGCGTCGACGCGATCCTGTCCGAGCGCGTCGCGGCCGAGGCCGCCGAACCGATCGGCGTGCCGGTCTTTCCGGTGATCAACTACGGGCTCACGCCGAGCTTCGTCGACTTCCCCGGCACCGTGACGCTCAGGCTCTCGACGCTTTGCGCGCTGGTGACCGACGTGCTCGAGGGAATCGTGCGCGCCGGCTTCTCGCGCATCGTCATCGTCAACGGCCACGGCGGCAACGGCCCGGCGCACGGCGCCGTGCTGCAGTGGCTCGACGATCACCGCGGCGTGCAGGTCAAGTGGCACAACTGGTGGAACGCGCCGAAGACCTGGGCCAAGGTCTGCGAGATCGACGAACTCGCGTCGCACGCGTCGTGGATGGAGAACTTCCCGTGGACGCGCCCCGCTGGCGTCGAGATGCCGGGCGAACGCAAGCCGATGATCGACCTGGTGCGCTACCAGCAGCTCGACCCCGGCGCGAAGAAGACGCTGATCGGCGACGGCAACTTCGGCGGCAGCTACCAGAGGAGCGACGAGGACGTGCTCGCGCTGTGGAAGGTGGCGGTCGAGGAGACGCGAACGATCATCTCCGAGGGCTGGGCGTGAACCCCTCCCGCGCCCGCTTCGCCCGCCGCGGCGCTGCCCCGCCCGGCGGGCGCCGCCGCGCCTGAGGCGCAACGCACCGGGCACGCACGATGCTTGGTTTCCTGATCCAGCGCCTGCTCCAGGCGGCGGTCGTGATGCTGGTGATCTCGGCGCTGGTGTTCGTCGGCGTGTACGCGATCGGCAACCCGATCGACGTGCTGCTCTCGCCCGACGCGACGCAGGAGATCCGCGAACAGGCGATTCGTGCCTACGGCCTGGACCTGCCGCTGTGGCAGCAGTACGGGCGCTTCCTCGCGCGGCTCGTCACCGGCGATTTCGGCCGCTCCTTCGTGTTCAACATGCCGGTGCTCGAACTGATCTTCTCGCGCCTGCCGGCGACGGTCGAGCTCACGCTCGCCGCGGTGCTCGCCGCGACGGTGCTGGGCATCACACTGGGCATGTACGCCGGCTACCGCCCGAACGGTGTCGCGGCGCGCCTGATCATGGCCGCGTCGACGCTGGGCTTCTCGGTGCCCACGTTCTGGATCGGGCTGGTGCTGATCTTCTCGTTCGCGGTGTCGCTCGGCTGGCTGCCCGCGGGCGGGCGCGGCCAGACCGCGATGCTGTTCGGCCTGAACTGGAGCTTCCTCACGCCCAACGGCCTGTCGCACCTGCTGCTGCCGGCGATCAACCTGTCGCTGTTCAAGATGGCCCTGATGATCCGGCTGGCGCGCGCGGGAACGAGCGAGGTGATGATGACCGACGCGGTCAAGTTCGCGCGCGCCACCGGCCAGTCCGAGCGCACGGTGCTGGTGCGCCACGTGCTGCGGCTGATCTCGATTCCGCTGGTCACGGTGTTCGGGCTGGAGCTCGGTTCGACGCTGGCCTTCGCGGTCGTCACCGAAACGATCTTCTCCTGGCCCGGCGTGGGCAAGCTGATCATCGATTCGATCAACGCGCTGGATCGCCCGGTGATGGTTGCGTACCTGATGCTGGTCGCGTTCCTGTTCATCCTGATCAACCTGCTGGTCGATCTCGCCAACGCGGCGCTCGACCCGCGCATCCGGCTGCGCCGGGCCTGAAGTGCCCGACATGACCCAGGCCGGTGCTCGCGACCTTTCCGCCGCTTCGCCGTTGCGGCTGTTCTGGTTCGAATTCCGCCAGAACCGCGTCGCGCTGGTCTCGCTCGCGATCGTCGTCCTGATCGCGGCTGCCGCACTGCTCGCGCCGGTGCTCGTGCCGCAGAACCCCTACGACCTCGCGAGCCTGGTGCTGGGCGACGCGCGCCGCCCGCCCGGGCACGTCGGCCTGAACGGTTTCGTCTATCACCTGGGCAGCGATGCGCAGGGCCGCGACCTGCTTTCGGCGATCGTCTACGGCTTGCGCATCTCGATTCAGGTCGGCGTGATCGCGGGCGCCGTGGCCTTCGTGTTCGGCGTGACCATGGGCGCGAGCGCGGCCTTCCTGGGCGGGCGCACCGAGGCGCTGATCATGCGCATCGTCGACCTCCAGCTGTCGTTTCCGGCGATCCTGCTCGCGCTGATGATCTCGGCGGTGCTGGGCAAGGGAATGTGGCAGCTGGTCGCCGCGCTCGTCGCCGCGCAGTACGCGTACTTCGCGCGCACCGCGCACGGCGCCGCTTCGGTCGAGCGCGGCAAGGACTACGTCGAGGCGGCATTGTCCACCCCGCTGTCGGCGCGGCGCGTGATCTTCCGCCACATCCTGCCCAACTGCATGCCGCCGCTGATCGTCGTGGCCACCGTGCAGGTGGCCAACTCGATCGCGCTCGAGGCGACGCTGTCCTTTCTCGGGCTCGGCCTGCCGCCGACCGAACCGTCGCTCGGCTCGCTGATCGCCAACGGTTTCGAGTACCTGCTCTCGGGGCGCTACTGGATCTCGATCTACCCGGGCATTGCGCTGATCACGCTGATCGTTGCGATCAACCTGGTGGGCGACCAGGTGCGCGACCAGATCAACCCGAGGTTGCGGCGGTGAGCGCGGGCGCCGACCGGCTCGCGCGGGCGGATGCCTCGCCCACCGCGACCGAGCCGCCTCGGGCGACCGCGCAGGCGCGCCCGCCCCTGCTGCAGGTGCGCGGGCTCGCCACGCACTTCATGCTCCACGCGGGCGTCGTGCGCGCGGTCGACGACGTCTCGTTCGATCTCTCGGCAGGGGAGACGCTGGGGCTGGTCGGCGAGTCGGGATCGGGCAAGACCGTCACCGGGTTCTCGCTGCTCGGGCTGGTCGACCCCCCGGGGCGGATCGTCGCCGGTTCGATCCGGCTCGACGGCGACGAACTGGTCGGGCTCGACGAAACCGCGATGCGCGCGGTGCGCGGGCGGCGCATGGCGATGGTGTTCCAGGATCCGATGACCACGCTCAACCCGGTGCTGAGCATCGCCACGCAGATGCGCCTGGCGATCGAGGCGCACGAGCGCGTTTCGAGGAAGGCAGCGCGCGAACGTTCGGTCGCGGTGCTCGATCGCGTCGGGATTCCGGACGCCGAGCGGCGCATCGACGCTTTCCCGCACCAGTTCTCGGGCGGGATGCGCCAGCGCGTCGCGATCGCCGTCGCGCTGCTCAACAAGCCCGCGCTGATCGTCTGCGACGAGCCCACGACCGCGCTCGACGTCTCGATCCAGGCGCAGATCCTCACCGAGATGCGCGCGCTGGTGGCCGACCTGGGCACCGCGCTGATCTGGATCAGCCACGACCTGGCCACCGTGTCTTCGCTGGCCGAACGGATCATGGTGATGTACGCCGGGCGCATCGTCGAGTACGGCCCGACCAGCGAGGTGCTCTCGGCGCCGCGCCACCCCTACACGAAGGGCCTGCTGCAGTCGCTTCCCGCGCGTGCCGAGCCGGGCAAGGCGCTGGCGCAGATCCCGGGGTCGACGCCGTCGCTGCTGGACCTGCCAGCGGGGTGCGCGTTCCGCCCGCGCTGCCCCTGCGCGAGCGACGCCTGCGCCGTCGCGCCGGCAAGCACCGACGCGCCCGCGCAAGCGCGCGGCTGGCGCTGCCACCATCCGCTGGCGCAATGAGCGCGCTGCTGCAGGTGAACGACATCTCGCGGCACTTCGCGCCGCGATTGAGCCTGGGCGAGAAGATCGCGGCGAGCCTGGGGAGCCAGATCGAGACGCGTGCGCTGCGCGCGGTCGATCGGGTGACGCTGTCGATCGCACGCGGGGAGGTGCTCGGGCTGGTCGGCGAATCGGGTTGCGGGAAGTCGACGCTCGGAAGGATGATGGCCGGCATCCTCTCGCCGACTGCGGGCGAGGCGCTGCTCGACGGCGAACCCGTGATGAGCGCCGGCTCGCGACCGCGCAAGAGCACGACGCGGATCCAGATGGTGTTCCAGGACCCGTTCGCGTCGCTCGACCCGCGCATGAAGATCGGCGACGCGATCGGCGAAGGGCCGATCGCGCACGGACTGATCGCCGCGCGCGAGGCCGCGGCCTACGTCGGCAAGTGGCTCGACGCGGTCGGGCTCGAAGCGCAGTTCGCCGCCCGCTACCCGCACCAGTTCTCCGGCGGGCAACGCCAGCGCATCGCGATCGCGCGCGCGCTGGCGATGCAGCCCGAGGTGCTGATCTGCGATGAACCGGTCGCATCGCTCGACATCTCGATCCAGGCGCAGATCATCAACCTGTTCCTGGAGCTGCGCCGCGAGCTCGGGCTGACGATGCTGTTCATCAGCCACGACCTGGGCGTCGTGCGCCACCTCTCGGACCGCGTCGCGATCATGTACCTGGGCCGGATCGTCGAAACCGGCCGCTCCGAGAACGTATACCGCGAACCGCGCCACCCCTACACCCGCGCGCTGCTCGAGAGCGTGCCGCGGCTGGTGCTCGAGGCCGGTGCGACCGTGGTGTTCAAGGCGATCCAGGGCGAGCTTCCTTCCCCGCTGTCGCCCCCGCCGGGTTGCCACTTCCACCAGCGCTGCCCCGACGCGCAGCCGCGCTGCCGGCAGGAGGCGCCCGCGCTCGAGCCGGTACGCGACGAGCGCACGGTGGCCTGTCATTTCCCGATCGGCATCGTGCGCGCTGCCGCCACGAACTGAGGTTTTCGCGCGGAGGCGAAGATGGAACCCTGGCAATGGCCCGAAGACGACTGGCGCGCGCGCGTCGCGCAGGTGCGCGCCGGGCGCTCGCTCAAGCCCGCGACCTGGCCCGGCGGCAAGCGCTGCGCGGTCGCGTTCTCGTTCGACAGCGACCACGAGACCAACGAACTGCGCGACGGAGGCCGCTCGATCGGGCGGATGGCCTGGGGCCAGTACGGAAGCCGGGTCGGCGTGCCGCGCATCCTGGACCTGCTCGCGCGCGAGTCGGTTCCGGCCACGTTCTTCGTTCCCGGCGTCTCGGCGCTGCTGCACCCCGAGGAACAGGTCCGCGTGATCGCGCAGGGCCACGAGATCGGCCTGCACGGCTGGATCCACGAGGTGAACTCGACGCTGCCCGAAGCCGACGAGCGCGAGCTGCACATGCGCGCAGCCGACACGCTCGAGCGTCTCACCGGCCAGCGCCCGGTGGGAATGCGCACGCCGTCGTGGGATTTCTCGCCCGCGACCCTCGCGATCCAGCGCGAGATGGGCCTGCTCTACGACTCGTCGCTGATGGCCGACGACGATCCCTACGAACTGCTCGAGAACGGCGAACCCACCGGGATCGTCGAGCTTCCGCCCGAGTGGATCCGCGACGACGCGGTCTACTTCAACATGAACCGCTTCAGCGCGCTGCGCCCGTACACGCCGCCGCTGGCGGTGCTCGACATCTTCCGTCGCGAGTTCGAGGGCGCAGCCGCCGAGGGCGGGCTGTTCGTCTTGACGATGCACCCGCACGTGATCGGCTACCGCTCGCGCATCTTCATCGTCGAGGAACTGATCGCCGAGATGAAGGCGCGCGGCGACGTCTGGTTCGCGACGCACGCGCAGGTGGCGCGACACGTGGGCGAGGGCCTGCGCTAGGTTTCAGCGACGCCCGGCCGGCGGCCGCGGCGCGATCAGGCGCTCGCCCGCCCGGTCGCGCGCAGGCGGTCGTCCATCGCCGTGGTGAGCGGGCGGCGCAGCCGGTGCCAGACGTACAGTGCGGCGAGCACCGCCAGCGTGAGCGCGAGTTGCAGGCCGATCAGCTCTGCGAAGAAACCGACCACCAGGCTGCCGAGGATCGAACCGGCGTTGAGCAGCAGGCCGTAGAACGACATGACGCGCCCGCGCATGCCGCGCGCCGCCTCGTACTGGATGATGGTCTGGATGCCGGCGGCGCGCGTGATCATGCCGAAGCCGACGACGAATGCGAGCGCGATCGCGAGCCACCAGACCGGGTTCCAGGTGAGTGCGATCAGCGCGGCGGTGAGCGAGGCCATTCCGGCGAGCACCACCGCGAGCATGCCGCGACGGTGATCGCGCTGCGCCAGCCAAAGCCCGCCCACCACCGAACCGACGCCCACCGTGCTGGTGAGCGTGGCGACCTGCCCCGCGCCGCCCTGGAACAGCGCGCTCACCAGCGCGGGCATGAACTCGATGATCGGGCGGCCCAGCGTGGCCGAGGCGAGGTGCAGCGCGAGCAGCAGCTTGAGCAGCGGGTCGTTGAACGAGTAGCGCAGCCCGGCGCTGAAATCGTCGACGAAACTGGCCGGTACCGCGTCGGCCGGCGCATCGGCGGCGATCGGCGGAACGCGCGACAGCGAGATCACGAACAGCCACGACAGCGCGCCGGCGAAGAGGAAACTGGCGCCGACGTCGAACTGCGCGATCGCGATCCCCGCGAGCGCGGGGCCGATGAAACCGGCCATCGTGTAGATCACCGCGTTCAAGGTGATCGCGGTCGCGAGGTCCTTCTCTTCGACCAGCGCGCCGACGATCGTCTTGGCAGCCACCTGGTCCATCGACCCCGCCGCGCCGACCACCACCAGCAGTGGAAACAGCGTGCCGATCGTGAGCATGTCGGTGAAGAACAGCGCCGCGACGATCGCCTTGAGCAGGCCGTTGATCGCGTGCGCGATCGCGAGCACGGTGCGCTTGTCGTGGCGGTCGGCGACCACGCCGGCGAAGGGCGCGAGCATCATCTGCGGCGTGAGAAGCAGGAACACCGCGATGCCGAGCATCGCGGGCGACTGCGTGAGCTCCCACACCGTCCAGCCGCTGGTGACGCGAAACACCCAGCCGCTGGTGGTCGAGCAGATGCGCCCGGCGAAGTAGTCGCGCAGCGGCCGCGTAGCGGCCACGCGGGCGACGCGATGAAAACCGCCCGCCGAGTCGTCCATCAACCAGGGCTCGGAAGTCGCGGGCGAGCGAAGGAGGCCGCGCGCACGACCGCCCGTTTCACGAGTTTCGCCAGCGACGACATCGGGTTCTCCACGACAGGCACGCGCGAGGACAGCGCGAATCAGGCGCCATCTTATCGGGATCGATCCGATCGGTGGACGCCGCACGTTCGCGAACGATCGCGCTCTTGACTTGGCGCGTCGCCCCACCATAATCGATGCGCTACCGGGCGACGCGTGTCGCGCAGATCGCCGCGGACGACAAGAGACGGGGGAGCTCCAATGAAAGTTCTATTGTCCCGAGGCGGTCTGGGCGGCGCGCGTGCGCTGGTCGCGGCGCTTGGCATGTTCGCCGCGGCGTCGGCGCTCGCGCAGAACACGGTGAACGCTTACTCGATCTGGCCCGAGAACTGGGCGCGGCCGATGTTCGAGGAGTTCGAGAAGGCCACCGGCATCAAGGTCAATTTCGTTCGCTTCTCTTCGGGCGAAGCGCTGGCGCGCGTCACCGCGGAGAAGAACAACCCCCGGATCGACGTGCTGTTTGGCGGGCCGGTCGAGACGCACTCGGCCGGCATCAAGGAGGGCCTGTTCGAGTCGTACAAGCCGCCGGTGTTCGCGAAGCTCGCCGAGCGCTTTCGCCACGCAGACGGGCAGTGGGTCGCGATCGCCGACGACCCGCTGGTGTTCATGACGAACAACAAGTTCCTCAAGGAGAACAACCTCGCCCCGCCCGCGTCGTGGAACGACCTGCTGCACCCCGCGTACAAGAACATGCTGCAGATGGCCGACGCGCGCACCTCGGGCACGGCCGTGACACGGATCTTCTCGGTGCTCGAAGTCAACGGCCGCGACGAGAACAAGGCCTTCGACTACCTGAAGAAGTTGCGCCCGAACGTGCAGCTCTACACCAAGAGCGGCGGCGGCGGCACGCTGCCGGTGGGCCTCGCGCAGGCCGGCGGCGGGATCTTCTTCATCGTCGACGCGCTCGACACCAAGGCCAAGGGCTACGACGTCTCGATCAGTTTTCCGAAGGAAGGAATCGGCACCGCCGCCGAGGCGATCGCGCTGATCAAGGGCGCGAAGAACCCCGAGGCGGCGAAGAAACTGATCGACTGGGCCAGTTCGCCGGCGATGCAGTCGCTGTTCGCGAAGTACAAGATCAACTTCCTGCCGGCGCACCCGGACGTGGCGGTCGAGCCGAGCCTGGCGGCGGTCATCAAGGACGCGAAGATCTTTCCGATCGACGCGAACTACGCCGGCGCGAACCGCAAGCGCGTGGTCGAGCGCTGGATCGCCGAAGTCCTGAACCCCTGATCGGCGCGCGTGCCCGCAGTATCGGCTGAGGCGGCGCCGCGGGGCGCGCCGTCGCAGCTGCGCCAGGATCCGGTCCTCGCGGGCGCGGTCCTGGTGCTGTGGCTGCTGCTCGGCCTGTTCGTGATCTTTCCGCTGGCGATGCTGCTCGCGCGCGTCGTCTGGGACGGGCAGGCGTTTTCGCTCGCCGGCGTGGGAACGATCCTCACCGACCGCCACCAGCTGCGGGCGTTCGGCAACAGCATGCTGCTCGCGACGCTGGTGGGCGCGCTGGGCACCGTGCTCGGCTTCCTGTTCGCGTTCACCGCGACGCGCGCGCGGCTGCCGCGCTG
Source organism: Burkholderiaceae bacterium (assembly GCA_023384005.1). GTDB lineage: Bacteria > Pseudomonadota > Gammaproteobacteria > Burkholderiales > Burkholderiaceae_E > Quisquiliibacterium. The sequence goes on from JAHDXY010000020.1 coordinate 12,695, forward strand.
GGCGCTCACGCTGATCGACGTCGCGGTGCTGCTGCCGCTGATCTCGCCGCCGTTCACCACCGCGATCGCGATGATTTTCTCGTTCGGCCCGCGCGGGCTGATCACCTACGAGCTGCTCGGCATCAAGGGTTTCACCGTGTACGGGATGGGCAGCACGATGTTCTCCGAGGCGCTCACCTATTTCCCGATCGCCTACCTCGCGCTGCGCCCGATGCTCGCGGCGATCGACCCGAACGTCGAGGCGATGGCCTCGAGCCTGGGCGCGTCGCGGCTGAGGGTGTTTCGCACCGTGACGCTGCCGCTTTGCCGCCCGGGGCTCGCGAACGCCTTCCTGCTGCTGTTCGCAGCCTCGCTCGCCGACTTCGCCACGCCGCTGATCCTGGCGGGCAACGCGTTTCCGGTGCTGCCGACGCAGGCCTTCCTGCAGATCACCGGCATGTTCGACCTGCGCGGCGGAGCGGTGCTCTCGTTCATGCTGCTCTTTCCCGCGCTCGCCGTGTTCCTGCTGCAGCGCTATTGGGTGAGCCAGAGTTTCTACGTCACGATCACCGGCAAGGGTGCGGGGCAGGCACCCTTCGACAGCGTCGCGCGGCCGGTGCGCTGGGCGCTGGTCGCCGCGTGCATCGCGGTGGCGATCTCGATCCTCTACCTTTACGCGCTGCTCTTTTATGCATCGGTCGTCGCGGCACTGGGCGCCGATCACAGCTTCACGCTGCGCCACTACGGCGTGATCTTCTCCGAGGGCTTGAAGGCGATCCGCGACACGCTGATCATCGCCGGATTCAGCATGCCGCTCGGCGGGCTGTACGGCATCGTCCTCGGCTACCTGGTCGCGCGCCGGATCTTCCCGGGGCGGCGCACGATGGAAGCGGTGTCGATGATCAACTACGCGTTGCCCGGAACGATCGTCGGGATCGCCTACCTGATCGCGTTCAACGATCCGCCGATCGAGCTCGCCGGCACCGCGCTCGTGATCGTCGCCTGCTACGTGTTCCGCTACGGCCCCACCGGAATCAGGACGACGATCGCGATGCTCTCGCAGATCGACCACAGCCTCGAGGAGGCCTCGCGCGGGCTGGGCGCGGCGAGCGCGACGACTTTCAGGCGCATCACGCTGCCGCTGATCGTGCCGGCCTTCTTCGCCGGGCTGGGCGTGGTGTTCATCCGCTCGATGACCGCGATCAGCGCGACGATCTTCCTCGTGTCCTTGTCGTGGACGCTGATCACGGTGAAGATCCTCGAGAACATGACCGAACTCGCGCTCGGGCCCGCGGCGGCGTTCTCGGTGCTGGTCGTGGCGATCGTGTTCGTGGTGATCGCCGCGATCAGCCTGATGATGCGGTGGTTTCGCGCGCCCGGCGCGATGCCGGTCACGAGCCTGCTGGGCGGATAGGAGAAGCTGCAAGTGGACGCAGTCGGTGTCAAGGTCGAACGCGTTTCGAAGCGCTTCGCGCATCGCGTCAAGGGCGAGGTCTACGCGGCGCGCGACGTCACGCTCGACGTGCGCCCGGGCGAGTTCGTCACGATGCTCGGGCCTTCGGGTTGCGGCAAGACCACCACGCTGCGGATGATCGCCGGCTACGAGCACCCCGACGCGGGCCGCATCCTGATCGGCGGGCAGGACGTGACCGCGACGCTGGCCAACGAGCGCGGAATCGGCTTCGTGTTCCAGAACTACGCGCTGTTCCCGCACCTGTCGATCTTCGAGAACGTCGCGTACGGGCTGCGCGTGCGCAAGCGCGGCGCCGCGACGCTCGAGCGCGAGGTCAGCGACGTGCTCGCGCTGGTCGGGCTGACCGGTTACGAACGACAGTTCCCGGCGCAGCTCTCGGGCGGCGAACAGCAGCGCGTCGCGCTCGCGCGCGCGATCGTGATCCAGCCGCGCGTGCTGCTGTTCGACGAACCGCTGTCGAACCTGGACGCGACCTTGCGCGTGCAGATGCGGCGCGAGATCCGCGAACTGCAGCGCAGGCTCGCGATCACCGCGATCTACGTCACCCACGACCAGGAGGAGGCGATGGCGGTGTCGGACCGGATCGCGGTGATGAGCGCGGGAACGATCGTGCAGGAGGGCAGCGCCGAGGACTTGTACTACCGGCCGGCGTCGCGCTTCGTCGCGCAGTTCATCGGGCGCGTGAACCTGGTGCCGGGGCGAGTCGAGTCGCTCGCGGCGGGCGGGGGCGTGATCGAAGCGCTCGGCGCGCGCGTCACCGCGAGCAGCATCGCGCAGGGGGTCGCACGCGGCGACCGGGTCGACCTGGTCGTTCGGCCCGAGTCGGTCGAGATCGGTGCGGCGCGAGCCGGGGGGCCGGGCGCGCGGGGCACGATCAAGTCGCGAAGCTTCCTCGGCGAAAAAATCGAGTATGTCGTGCAGTGCGGCGAGCTGGCGCTGCAGGCGGTGCGCTTCAACGCCGGGCCGGCGGCGCTGTTCGAGGAGGGCGCCGAGGTGGCGATCGGGATTCCGGCCGAAGGGCTCGCTGCGATCGCGGGGGCGCACTGATGAAACTCGCGCGCACCGTGATCGGCGTCGCGTTCGCCCTCGCGTCGGGATTCGCGGCAGGCACGGCGTGGGCCGCCGAACAACTCCATGGCGAGAGCGACAGCTTTGCCGCGCGCGGTGTCGCGCTCGCGTGGGCGGTGCTGCGCGGCCCCGGTGAGGACAGGACTTTCGTCGTCACGCGCGTCGCAACCGACGCCGCCCGCCACGCGGCGGTTTCGGCGCACGCGGTCGACCCCTTCACGAATGCGCGGCGCGAGCTTCTTTCAGCGACGCGTGTCGGCGCCGGCGTCGAGTTGCGGCGACCGCGCGCCGAGGTCGCGGACCACCCGCGCGTCGAGTTCGGATTTCACGCCCCAGGCAGTCCCGCCGCCGCGCCGGCGTTGGTCGTCTACTACCTCGGCGTGCCCGACACGACGCCCGAGTTCACCACCGAGGAGGCCGTGAAGCGGCACCTCGACGATCGCATCGCGAAGTTGCGCGCACAGATGCTGCGATGAGCGCGAAAGGGAGTTCGACATGAACGGGCATCCGAAGCGCGCCGCGCTCGCGGCGCAGATCGATCATTCGGTGCTCAAGCCCGAGGCGAGCGCGGCGCAGATCATTGCCGGTGCGCAGCTGGTGCGCGCCCATGCGGTGGGCTTTTACTGCGTGCAGCCCTCGCGCGTCGCGCTCGCCGCACGCGAACTCGCCGGCAGCGCGGCACGCGTCGTCACGGTGGTGGGATTCCCGCACGGTTGCGACCTCGGCGAGACCAAGGCGCGCGCCGCCGCGCTAGCGGTGCAGCAGGGCGCCGCCGAGATCGACATGGTGCTCGACTTCGGCGCGCTGCTCGATGGCGACACGCGAGTGCTGGCCGGGGAGGTTGGCGCCGTCGTGCGCGCTTGCGCGAAGGTGCCGCTCAAGGTCATCGTCGAGAGCGCGCTGCTCGACGACGCGCAACTCGAGCTCGCGTGCCGGATCTCGGTCGACGCCGGCGCGGCCTTCGTGAAGACCTCGACCGGGTTTCACCCCGCGGGTGGCGCGTCGCCGCACGCGGTGCGCCTGATGCGTCGCGTCGTGGGGCCCTCGATCGGCGTCAAGGCCTCGGGCGGGATCCGGACTCTCGACGATACGCTCGCAATGCTCGGCGCCGGCGCGAACCGGATCGGCACCTCGGGCACGGAGGCGATTCTCGCCGCGTTGCCGGACTGAGCCGGGCGTCGCCGTTCTCGGGCGATCGATCGTTTCCCGAAGACGACACCGGACAAAGCGTCGAACCGCTCTTCCCGCGTTGATCACGATGCGGGTGCCGGCGAGCCCGAGCTCGGGCAAGACGCTCCGCTATGGCCCGCCGCCCGGTTTCTTCGACGCCATCATCGCCTTCAGGTCGGCGAAGGGGTTGAAGGTCGAGCCCTTCGGTGCGCTCGCCGAATCGGCGCGCCCCGCGGAGTCCTTGATCTTCGAGTGTTCGTGCTCGTGGCAGTAGGTGCACAGCAGCTCCCAGTTGCTGCCGTCGGGCGGGTTGTCGTCGTGGTTGCCGTTCTTGTGGTGCACTTCGAGCTGCTGCAGGTTGGCGTGCGTGAAGGTGCGCGCGCAGCCGCCGCAGACCCAGGGATACATCTTCAGTGCACGCTCGCGATAGCCTTCGGCACGCTTGTCGGCGGCAAGGCGGGCGTCGCGGATGACCTGGTCCATTGGTTTCATGCGCTCACCTTAGCAAGGCGAGCGAGTCGCTGGCAATACCCGGCACGAACAAGGCGCGAACACGGCACGAAGGGGGTGCGACGACGGCACGAACAAGGTGCGACCATGGCAAGTACGTTGCGCGCGCCCGCGCGCCCGCGTGCCCCGCGCGCCGGCTCAGTCCGGCACGCGCTGCAGCAGGTAGAGGCAGGCCGCGAGCGGAACGCCGAGCACCGCGTAGGCGATCCCGAAGCTGCCGATCGCGGCAGCGAGGACTCCGAATCCCGGCAGCCCCAGCGCGACCCCGAGGTAGGTGTAGGCGAGGGTGCCGCTGGTGGCGAAACCCGCCTGCCCGGGCGGCGCGATCCGCGCGACCGCCGCGAGGTAGATTCCGTTCCACCCCAGGGCCGACGCGCCATAGATCCCGACCATCGCCAGCACCAGGTACTGCGGTGTGCCGGCGTCGATCAGCGTCATCGACAGGCAGCTGGCGATCATCATCGTGCACAGCATCATCAGCGTCGTGCGCGCGCCGAAGCGACCGTCGGCGAGCCAGCCCCAGAGAATTCGGCCTCCGACCGCGGCGGTTTGCGACACCGTCAGCGCGACTCCCGCTGCGATCAGCGACCACTCGAGTTGCGCGGTGAGGAAGGTCACGAGGTACGAGGTCAGGCAAATCTGCACCGCGGACAGCAGCGCCGAGCACAACGCCAGCGCCTTCAGACCCGGGTCGCGCGCCACCAGCCGGATCGGAAGCAACAGCGCCGCGAAGTTCGGCAACCTGGCGCTCGGGTCGCGGTCGACGTCGAGCGCCGCGCGCAGGCGCATCGTGTAGGCGGCGCAGGCGAGCGCGGCCAGTGCGAGCGCCGCGAGCGCCAGCGGCCAGCCGCCGAGAAGCGTGAGCGGCGGCGCGACCAGCCCGGTGATCGCGCCACCCAGCGGCACGCCGGTCTGCTTGATCGAGAACACGAGGTTCAGCCGGTGCGCGGGCGTGAGCCGGAACAGGATCTGCGAGCTGGCCGGCGTGATCGGCCCGTAGCCCAGCCCGATCGCTGCCGCGCCCAGCATCGCGAGCGGAAGCTGCCCGGTGCAGATCAGCCCGAGCCCGAGCGCGCCCAGCGCGAGCCCGACCTGGCTGGTGCGGATCGCGCCCCAGGCCCTGACCAGGTGCCCGGCGGTGACGGTCGAGACGATCGCGAACAGCGACAGCAGCGCGACGTAGACGCCGACGGCCGCGATCGGCAAGTCCAGCGCGGCGAGAAGCTCCGGCGCGACCACGGTCGGCGCGAGCACGATCGCCGAGCCGATCGTCTGCATCGTCAGGGTGATCGCCAGCGGGGTCCATCCCGCGATCGGGGGGGAGTCTTTCATCGGGTTGCTGCGGCACCGGGCGCAGGCCCGATGCGCGAAGCATAGTCGATCCGGCCGGTGGCCACGCACGCGAAGCCGCTGGCATCCGGCACGATCAGCACGTTCGAGATGCCGCGAAACCCGCGCCAGGACAGGCTCTCGGGCGTTGCGCGCGACGCAACCATCGTGTCGGCGGCAACAGTCGCGGCAGCCGCGAGTTCGGGATGCGCGTCACAATCAGGGTTTCGGCCCTCGCGAGAGCCTGGATGAACGTCGCGGACATCATCGACCAACACGCGCGCGAACGCGCGTTCGCCGTGGCGCTGCTCACCGAGCGATGGACGATCAGCTTCGGGGCGCTCGACCAGATGGTCTGGTGGCTCGCGGCGCGTATCGCGCGACTGGAATTGCCCGCGGGTGCGGCGATCGCACTTTCGTTTCGAAGCCAGGCCTTGCATGCGATCGCCTCGCTGGCCGCGTTTCGCGCCGGCATCGCGCAGATCAGTATTGCGGCGGAAAGTCCCGAACTGCTGGGTCGTGCGTTGATCCTGCGCACGGCTGCCGCAGTGGTCCTCAGCGACGACGCGGCGATGGTGAACCGGTACGGCATCACGGTCGTCGCGGTCGACGCCAACGAGATGTTCATTGCGCAAGGCGCGATCGATCGCGGCGTGCGCAGGGTCGGGCCCGACGCGCCAGCGCTTTATGTGCCCGGTTCCGGAACGACTGGCGAGCCGCGGATCATCACCTACACGACGCGCGGTCTGCTTGGATTGCTCGAGCGCGAACGCGCGATCTGGCCGGTGCGCCGCGACGAGCGACACCTGATGCTGTCCTCGTTCGACTATTTCACCTCCAAACGCCACACCTTCGCCTTTCTCGCCGGCGGTGGCGCAGCGGTATTTCTCGACCAACCCACTGCGATCTACGAACTCTGCGACCGGCTGGCCGTCGATCATCTTTCGATGGTCGTGCCGCAGGCGTGGCGTCTTCTGTGGTTGCTGCGCGGAATGCGCGCGCACGGGTCGCGCCTGCCACGGCTGCGTTCGCTGATCCTCGGCGGATCGCCGGTGTCGGAGCAGTTGCGCCGGAGACTCAGGGCCTCGGTGAGTGCCAATACCTGGGTTCGCTGCGGCATGAACGAATTTGGCCAGGCGACGATCGCAACACCCGAGATCCAGGATCTCCACCCGGGTAGCGTCGGACGTCCCTGCAGCGGCGTCGAGATCGAGGTCGTCGACGACGACGATCGGCCGCTTCCGCGAGGAACCGCTGGACACGTTCGCGTTCGCGGCGAAGGTGGTTTCTCGCACTACCTGGGTGATCCCGAAGCGACGGCGCGGGCGCTGCGCGGCGGGTGGTTCTACCCGGGCGACCTGGGGCTGTTGACGAGCGACGGCACGCTCGTTTTCAAGGGGCGAAGCGATGACCTGATGATCTTCGATGGCATCAACGTGTACCCGCGAGAGATCGAGTCGGTGCTCGAACAGCACCCGGCGGTTGTAGAGGCGGTAGCGTTCCCGCTCGCTTCCACGACGCGGAACCAGTTGCTGGCGGCGGCGGTTGAGGTTTCCGTCGCCGTCGACGAGAGCGAACTGCGCGCTTTCTGCCGCGAGCGGCTCGGCGTGAAGGCGCCGGCGCGTATCGTCGTTGCCGATCGGCTGCCGCGAAACGCGAGCGGCAAGGTGCTCAAGCGCGAGCTCGCGAAGATGGCGGGCGTACGGTGGGAATCGCACCTGGCACCGGGTGGATGAAACGGACGATTCGCTGTCCCGGAACTCGGTCCAGGTCCGGACTGCGTCGTATCGAACGCAACGACGTCCATCTGGTACCAGGCGCCTCGATCATCGCGTGAGCGCACGCAGGTATCGGGGATCGATTGCAGGAACGTGCCGGGTGCGTTCCATCGTCTGATCTGGTCAGGGGTCCGGTAGTCGGCAGGCACGCTCGCAACATCACGTCGTACGCCCTGAAACCCGCGCCAACAAAGGGTTTGCGCAACAATCCAACGAGCGAAACCGCTTGATTTCAGCGTCGATTTCTGCGATAATTGAGTCTGCATCGAGAACGGGTCGTCGCCCGTGCCAACCTGCCTCTCCCGGGCAAGGTGGTTCGCGAAAGCGGATGCGGCCGGAGCGGTTTTCCGGCAACCAAGCGGGGTGCGACGACCCTCCGAATCCGGAGGGTTTTGTGTTTCTGATCCAGGCAAGAGAAGCGAAAGCGCAAGGCATGACTACCTAGACCACGTTGGCAGTCCACGAGAGAACCGGCCGGCCGTCTAGGCCCCGGTGTTGCTCGTTCGTCACCAACGAGGAGTCTGTCATGTCACGCAAGCAGCGCAGGGGCGCACGCCCCACCGTCACCGTTTTCCTTTCAGAGCGCCGGGTCCCGGGTGCTCGCGTGTTCGAGTTCGCGCAGGCCGGTTCGCCGGTGCGCGCGACGCTCACGGCGCGCGCGTTCAGTTGGGATGCCGACGCCCCGGTCCGGGCTGGGCCCCCGGCCGCGGCCAACGAGCCCGAGTTCGAGCAGTTCCTTCGCGGGCTGCGGACCGTCTATCGCGGTTCGAAGTAGGGCCCAGGACGGCGGCGAGTGCGCTCGCCGCTGTCCCCGCACCCACGTCACAACAAGGAGCAAGATGAACCCGCAGAACCCGTTCGAATCCCACCCCGCGTCGGGCGTGCACCCCGGGCGCTTCGCGATCCCGGTGTTCTTCCGTCGCGAGTCGGTCGGCCCGCGGCAGCACTTCTCTCCCAGCGCGCACAAGCCGGCGCAGGTGGTCGAGGACTGGGAGCGCGCGGGGCTCCCGATTCGCATCGTCTCGCACGAACCGGTCGGTCGCGCGAACCTTCATCGCGCGCACGACGCGCGCTTCGTCGACGAGGTGTTCGCCGGCACCGAGCCCAACGGCTTCGGCAACTGCGACCGCGCGATCGCGACGTCGGCGCTGTTCACCTGCGGCGCGATGCTCGCCGCGGCCACCGAGGCGATCGCCAACCGGCGCGTCGCGGTCGCGCCGGTCTCGGGTTTTCACCATGCGCAGCACGGCTTCGCGCAGGCGTTTTGCACCTTCAACGGGTTGATGGTGGCGGCGGTCTCGCTGCGGCGAGCCGGACTCGCGCGCAGCGTGGGGATCCTCGATTGCGATCACCACTACGGCGACGGGACCGACGACATCATCCGCGAACTCGGCGCGCGATGGGTGCGCCACGACTCGGTCGGCAGGCGGTGCTGGCGAGCGGCCCAGGCCGGGCGTTTCCTCGCCGGGCTGGCCGACACCGTGCGCGGCTTCGAAGGCTGCGACGTGCTGCTCTACCAGGCGGGCGCCGACCCGCACCTGGACGACCCGCTCGGCGGCTGGCTCACGACCGGGCAGCTCGCCGAGCGCGACCGGATCGTGTTCTCGACCGCGGCGCAGATCGGGCTGCCGGTGGCGTGGAACCTGGCCGGGGGATATCAGCGGGACGCCGACGGCGGCATCGGGCCGGTGCTGGAGATCCATCGGAACACGATGAGGGAGTGTGCGGGGGTGTATGCGAATCGCCAGGCTCAGGCATCGCGCGATGATCGGAAACTGCAAAATCGGCCATCGTGATCGACTCGGGGCTCTCCGTGTGAGCCCGGCATTCCGTACACTGGCAATGTGCGCGAAAACAGCGCTCGGCGACGACAGATCGAGGGTCGGAAGGGGGTCGAAATGGCGAACAGGGAAGCGAAGAAGCACGTCGGCTCCGAACAGCGTCGTCTGTCGGTTTCGTGGCCGCCCTTTGGCGCGAGGCTCGCGACGGTCCTCGGCGCGCTGGAGGAGGATCAGTTCCTGACTGTCATGGTGAAGCGCTCGAACAGCTTCGTTCAGTTCTTCTGCCAGGGGCAGTCAGGGATGCGGGCCGAGACGACGAGCAACGCGTACTTGGCGCGATCCGAGCGACTCGACGCCCGTCAGGTTGCCGCCCTCGCAGCGCTGGGTTGGACCCCTCCGACCGGAGGCGCGGGCGAATCCACGCCGGACAACGACCCGGACGGCTCCCCGAACTTCTTCGTCGACTTCGACCACGGCGTAGCGTTCGGCGTCATCGCCGACCTGGCAGTTCGCACTTTCACGGAGGTATTGCGCGTGCCTTATCCAAGTTTGCTCGAGTACCAGGCAGGGGACATGGACGGGAGCTCGCTGGAGTTGTCCACACTCGAATTGCGACAGGCGGCACCTCGCGCGGAGGCTGACGACGAGGAGGACCCCGCGCAGCTCCTGTTGAAGATGGTCGAAGACGCCACCGGACTCAAGGACCTGGAGTACGACCGGGACGGCGACATCGGCGTGTTCTTCGGCAGCATGGTGGCCTTCGTGCGCCTGACCGGCGACCCGCCGAACGTGCGGATCTTTTCACCTCTCATCGTGGAGGTCGAGGAGACCGACGAACTCCTCGCGCGAATCAACGAGATCAATCGCGGCACCGGGCACATGCACCTGTTCCTGGATGACGAAACCGTCTATGCCGTCTCGGAGATCGCCGCCACCCCGCTGGTGCGCGAACACCTCGAGCGCGGGCTGAACAACTTCTGCCAGATCGCCGACGGACTCGACGACCTGCTCGAGGCCGAGTTCGGCGGCAGGAAGCTGACGCCCGACTCGATGCCGAGTTCGCTCAGGCACTGAAGCCGACGGTATCGGCGCGCACAGGAATCACGATGGCTTGCGACATCATCGGAGACGTTCACGGGCACGCCGACGAACTGAAGGCGCTGCTCGCCTTGCTCGGCTATCGAAAACGGGGCGGGGCCTGGCGTCATCCTGAACGCAGCGCGATCTTCGTGGGTGATTTCATCGACCGCGGTCCGCGCCAACTCGAGGCGGTCGACACCGTGCGTCGGATGGTCGACGCGGGGAGCGCGCAGGCGGTGATGGGCAACCACGAACTGAACGCGATCGCGTGGTGGCTGCCCGACCCCGGCGCGCCGGGTGAATACCTGAGGCCGCACCACTCGCCGAAGTACGGAGACAAGAACCGCCAGCAGCACAGCGCGTTCCTCGCGGAAATCACGCGCGCCGAACAGCACGAGGAAATCATCGACTGGTTCCTGACGCTGCCGCTTTGGCTCGACTTGCCCGCACTGCGCGTGGTGCATGCGTGCTGGCACGAGCGGTTCCTGGCGTATCTCGCGCCGCACCTAAGCGAGCAGCGCCAATTGAACCGTGATCTGATGGTCGCGGCGAGCCGCGAGCCGGACAACGAAGCGGACAAGGACACCCCGGAGCCGACGATCTTCAAGGCTGTCGAGGCGCTGCTCAAGGGGATCGAGACGCCGCTTCCGCACCCGCACTGGTTCACCGACAAGGACGGGCACAGGCGCAATCGGGTCAGGGTGCGCTGGTGGGATCGGGAAGCGGAGACCTACCGACAAGCGGCGATGCTCTCCGACGCGGAGCGCGAGCAGCTCCCGCTCGATCGCATTCCGGAGCACGTTCGCCTCGGCTTCGACGTAGACAAGCCGCTGTTCATCGGGCACTACTGGCTCAGCGGCGCGCCCGATCTGCTCGCCGAAAACGTCGCCTGCGTCGACTACAGCGTGGCAAAGGGTGGCAAGCTGGTCGCCTACCGCTGGGACGGCGAGCCGACGCTGTCGAACGAGAACTTTCGTTACGTCGGAGGCTGACTTGGGCACAGCGCAAAGAACCAGCGAGGACTCACCGATACTGATCGCCGATCTGGTCGTGGCGCCTGGCCTCGGCAGTCTCGGCCTGACCTTCTGCCCCGGGAAGAAGGACCGCGACGCGGGGTGGGATCGTGACCTGGACACCGACCTTCGGGTGATTCGCGACTGGGGCGCGAGTGTCGTCATCACGCTGATCGAAGACCACGAGTTCCGCACGCTCGGGGTGGAAGCGTTGCCGCAGCGGGTTCGGGACCATGGGATGGAATGGCTCCACCTTCCGATCCGCGACGTCGACGTGCCCGACGAGCGATTCGAGTCGGCGTGGGTCGGCGCGCGACGCGCGATCCACGCCCGGATCGACAATGGGGAACGCGTTCTGATTCATTGCCGCGGGGGGCTGGGAAGAACCGGCCTCGTCGCCGGGGTGATTCTGGTCGAGAGAGGGTGTGCGGCGGACGAGGCAATCCGGCGGGTGCGTGACGTGCGACGACACGCGATCGAGACGGTGCCACAAGAGGACTATGTGCGACGCGCGGCAGCGCGTCGCGGTGGAGCGTGACCAGCGCCGTATCTCTGCGCGATGCGCAACTGCCCTGCCGATGGCGCCCCGTGACTCACCAGACGCACATCCAGGCCGACCCCGCGAACGCGATCCAGCGCGCGTTCCAGCGCGTGGTCGATCCACTCGTGCGGGTTGCCGAATGCGCTGCCGCCGACGCGCGTGAGGAACACTGTGTTGCACGACGTCCGGTGCGCGTTGAGCAGCGCGGCGCAAAGCGTCGCCTCGTAGGTGGCTTCGAGCACCAGCGTCGCGAACGCCTTCCAGCGATCGGCGGGAACCGAGGTGTAGCTGATCGGAAGCGCGGAGCAAAAGGCCTGCGACACGCGATGACGCGGCTCAGGGAGGGCAGTGACTTCGACGTCCCAGTGCAAGCCGATCCGCAGCAGGCCGCGCAATCGGTCGATCTCCGCAGGGCTCGACGACGCGAGAACGGCCGCGATGCGGGCCAGCGCATCGGCGCTGCAAAGGGCGTAGCCGTTGCGCATCGTCCACAGGCGATCCGCATCGCCGCCGAGGGCGTTGCCGAGGTCCCTCAGGCAGTCGATCTGGCGCTGCGCGGTCTGCCCCACCTGCCCGTCGACTTCGGCGAAATAGTTGCGATAGATCGTCGCCGCACCCGCGGCGACCGCGCACGCAGGGCCCTGCGTAGGGTCGTGCTCGTATCGGGTGACGCCGTCCTCGGGTGTGAGGTTCGGCCCGGTCATCTCCAGCAGGTTGAACTGCGACGCCACCTGGAACAGCGCGTTCGCGTTGATCGGATCGAGGTGAAGTCCCTTCGCGTCGCCCGAGACACAGGTGACCTTCAGCTTGCCGGACAACTCGCTGCGACTCGGCTCGGCGCGAAGCCGCAACTCGGCGAGCGTCGGGGTCTCGAGACGGCCGACGGCGTAGACGCGTCCGTTGACCTTCGAGCGCAGGTTCTCGCCGACGACCTCGAGCCGATCCCGGGTCGAGTGATAGTCACCCTCGCGAAAGCCGGTCAGCCGCTCGAACCAGTCCATCGAAACCTCGCGTCGAGACGCCAATGCGACAGGGTAGCGTGTCGTGTGGCGACCCCCTGCGCCGTGCTCGGTGGGCCGGTGCAATCGTGGACCGGGCGCCCGGCCGCGCGCCAGCTAACTCGGGTGACGATCAGACGCCGTATCGCAGCCGACGGGATCGCCCTGGCAAGTTCGATTGCGATTGCGGAGGCGCGGAGGCGCCCGGCGGGCTCCCGGCCGTTTCTCGCACGAAGGCGAGGAGCGAACGAATCGCCAGCGTGAGTTTCGATGGGCGCCCGCGGCGCCGGCGTCCTTCGCCGCTGCCGTCGTCGTCGCCTCCACGTTGAATACCGGCGGCTGGGTACAGATCGGCGAGCTGTCGGAAAACCTCCGCGGTGGCTCTTTCCTCGGAAACCCCGCATTCGCTGAAGACCTCCAGCGCGACCCAAAGCGCTTGTGGCATGTCGTCTTCTAGCGCGCGAAGGTCATCGATCGAAGCTGAAGCAGCACTTCGTCGATTCCTGAGCCAGGCCGCGAGCAGGACCGCGAAGCGCTCGAGATCACGCTCCGGGGCGGCGTGCATCGCGGCGATTCCACCGAGACGCTCGACAACGATCCCACGCAGCTCTTCGCCATCGGGGATGGAGTGCGCGGGGCTATCCTGACGCGCAAGAAAAGCCGGTATTTCATCGAAGGAGCAATTGAGGTCCGGCGTCGTTCTCCTGGTCTTCCACGTCGCGGGCGATTCCAATGCCGAAAACCCGCTGCCGCTAAAGCTGTCGGAGCGCCTGACGCGCTTCGTCGCTGGCCTTGTGGACAATTGGACGCTGCCGGCTCCACCCCAGCCCGCGGCGAGCATCTGCGGAAGCTTGATCGTCTTCAGGTCGCCCGCGGAGCGCTGCGCGTCGGCGCGCTCGAGCACGAGAACCATCGACGTCGCATCTGTGACGATCTGGTGGCGCTCGGCATAGCGCGCGCGCGCGCCGCTGATCAGCGTGTCGCAACGTCGTGCGGCTGCAATCCGCGCAATTGCATCATTCTCGGAAATTGCAGTCGGAATCCCGACAGCGAGCGTGCGCGGCGCCGAATCGTTCCAGGCCAGTTCGACCGACCCGACGGGAAGCGCGTCGAATCCGGCGATCAGGTAAACGGTGTCGCCCCCAAAGATCGCGTCGGGCAGGGCCAGCGTCCAGACCGGTTTGGTGGGCCAGTGCACCTGGATGTCGCGCGCACGTGTCTGGCGAAGGCGCGCACCGAGCGCGGCGATCGCACGGACCAGGTCCTCGCCCGCCGTGACGAACTCGATCGCGCCGCCAGTCTCGCGCGCCAGCCGCGTGAGGAAACCCTCCGCGGGTGCGGCGCCCACTGCGATCACGAACACGCGCTGCTCCGACGCGCGTGCGTTCGCGAGCAGCGCGTCGTCGTCCCAGATCTCGCCGTCGGTAATCAACAGTACGTCGGCGTCCGCCGCACCTGATCCGCCTCTGGCGAAGACGGCTGCAAGTGCGGGCCCCATGACGGTGCCGCCCATGTCGGCATTCATGGTCATCAGCCACTGCATCGCGTCAGCAAACACGTCCTCGGTCCATGCGTCGAAATCAGCGGGGCCGGCCTCGAACCCGGAACCGAAGCGGGCAAGCGAGATGGTGTCGCACACGTCGCAACCCATCAGCAACTGCATCAGGGCGCGTTTGGCTGCGTCGATGCTGTCTCCGGCCATGCTGCCCGAGCAGTCGACCAGGATTTTCAGCCTCAGGCTTGCGGCAGGGCCATCGACGCGCGGGGGAGTGAACCCGGCGACGAGTACGTGCTCCGACTCGGGGGGAGTCGTTCGTGCCGAATTGCGCTCGCGCAGCGGCGCAGAAGCGGGTTCCTGCGCGGGGGCCAGGTCGTTGCGGGCGACGACGCACATCTGCTCGGCGAGAACGTCGTCGAAGGTCACGACAAAGTCGCGATCCATCGCGCCCGAAAGCGTGACCACGAGCGCGTCGGCGTCGCGCGAGAATTCCGCGTCGTGGCTCGGGCACGACACCGTCGCTTTTGCGAGTGCGCCCTCCGCCCGAATCCGTACCGTTGCACGGTACTCGGCATCGAGGCTGGACTCGGGAACTGCGTGCGCCGGCAATCCCGCTGCCAGCGGGTCGCCATAACGCGGCGCGATCACCGTCGGTATCGTCAGCCGGACGCGACCGCCGTCGAAGGCGAGCAGCTGCGCGTAGCGCACCTCGACGATCGCGGTCTCACCCGCTTTCAGGTTGCCCAGGCTCACCGTGTACATGCCGTTGGCGGTTCGCTCGAGCAGCACTGCGCTGTCACCCTTCTCGACAGCGTCCTCGTAGCGCTGCTCGGCATCGCCGCGCGCGACCACCACCCCGTGCAACTGCTGGCCGGCGAGCTCTACGCGCAACCCGAGCAGCACCGCGGCCGACGGAAGCGGAAAGGTGTAGATCGCCTCGATGTCGCTCTCGGCGGCATTGCGCCAGTGCTGGCGAAACGTGACCGCGTGCGACAGGCCGCGCGCGCAGGCGTCGACGTCAACGCGCACTAGCGGCAGCGTGGTGCCGTCCGCACTGCGCATGACGGAGGATTCGGAGGACAGGAACGAAGGAAACCGGATCATGATGATTGACTCTTTCTTGGAAGGGTTCGTGTCGGACGCCAGGGAGGGTGTGTCTCGAGGCGGCTAGTCGTTGTCGTCGTTCTCCCTGATTTCCTCGTAGAGCGCGGTCACGCCGCGGAACAGCGCGCGCAACTGCTCGGGGCTGAGCCCCGCGCGGGAAGGTTCGATCGTCAGCTCGATTCCGTCAGCCACGACCGCGTGGCTCCAGACCTCGAGCGTGCCGGGGCCGCGAGGCCGCGGCGGTACGTCTGCCGGTGCACCGGCGAGCAGTTCGCCGATGCGCTCGAGCGAGAGCCCGGCCTGCTGCCAGCGCCGGATCGTGAGCACCGCGTCGAGATGCTCGGCGGTGTACCAGGCGCCGCGGCGTACGCCCTCGGGGCGCGGAACCAGACCCTGGTCGATCCAGAAGCGGATCGTGCGCGGGGGGAGCTCGGCGAGACCGGCGAGGTCGGTGAGGGAGAGGCGGTTCGTTGAGGGGGCGGGCATCCGACATTAATACACATAAGAACTGTATAAAACAAGTGTATAAATATCGGGCTGATGCGGCGGGTCTCAATTCTTCGGTTCATGGTGCGAACTTCGGATGAAAATCGGCCGTCCATGATTCGAATATCGATCACCGCGGGCTCACCAGATGAGCCCAATTGGCCGCAAACTCGCGAATTGGTCAATCGCGCCGCCCGTTGGCGGCTGTCGGTGAATGCCCCGAGAAGAACAACCCACAGAATTCAAACAAACCATGAAGTTCATCCACGCCGCAGACATCCACCTCGACAGCCCGCTCGTCGGGCTGTCCGCGTATCAGGACGCGCCCGCCGACACGCTGCGCAACGCCACCCGCGAGGCCTTCCAACGCCTGGTCGACATGGCGCTCGACGAGCGCGTCGATTTCATGGTGATTGCCGGCGATCTCTACGACGGCGACTGGGAGGACTTCAACACCGGGGTGTTTTTCGCGCGCCAGATGCGCCGGCTGCAGGAAGCCGATATCCGGGTGTTCGTCCTTCACGGCAACCACGACGCCGAGTCGAAGATGACTCGCAAGCTCGAGTTGCCGGACAACGTGAGCGTCTTCACCGCGCGCAAGCCCTGCACCTTCGAGATCGAGGCGCTTCGCGTGGCGCTGCACGGCCAGAGCTTTCCGCATGCGGCGGTGGTCGATAACCTGGCGATCGCGTACCCGGCCCCGAAGTCCGGCTGGCTGAACATCGGCGTGCTGCACACCGCGCTCGAAGGCGGCACGGTTCACGCGAACTACGCGCCGTGCTCGCTCGAACAACTACGCGCGAAGAACTACCAGTACTGGGCCCTGGGGCACGTTCACGAGTTCGCCCGCTGGGGAAATCAGTGCCCGATCGTTTACCCGGGAAACCTGCAGGGGCGACACATCCGGGAGACCGGCAAGCGCGGCGCGGTGCTCGTGACCGCCCACGGCACCGACGTCGAGAGCGTGGAGCGAATCTACTGCGACGTGTTGCGCTGGACCGTGCTCGACGTGGACGTGAGCGCTGCGCAGGACATGGACGAAACGGTGCGCGAGGTGCACCGCCAACTCGAAGCGAAGATCGACACCGATGGCGAGCGGATGCCGCTTGCCGTTCGCATCAAGCTGACCGGAGCGACCCCCGCGCACGGTGATCTCTTCGGCCGCGAGCGCGAGTTGCGCGCGCAGGTGCTGGCGCAGGCCGCTGCCTTGGGTGAAGGCCGTGTCTGGGTAGAAAAGCTGCTGGTCGAAACCAGTCCTTCCGCGACGCCGGAGCAGATCGCCGCCCGAATGGACGCGGTCGCCGAGTTGCAGGAAATCCTGTCCAGCGTCGACGCGGACCAAACGTTCATGGCAAGGCTGAAGGGCGACCTCGACGCGGTCCTGACCACGATTCCAGCGGAAGCGCTCAGGTCGGTCCCATCGCTTGATGGACTCGACGACGACAAGCTCGGCAATCTCGTGCGCGCGACTGTCCCGGCCGTCATCGCGCGGCTGGCGCGATCGGAGTAGCGGCCATGCGGATCGCGCGCATCGACCTGATCCGCTGGGGCAAGTTCACCGACAAGGTCATCGAACTGCCGAAGTCGGAGTGCGATTTCCACCTGATCGTCGGCGCCAACGAAGCGGGCAAGTCGACGCTTCGCGAGGCGATATCGGACCTGCTCTACGGCGTGCCGAAGTTCACTCCGTTCTCGTTTTTCCACGCACGTAGCGAGCTCCGGCTTGCGGCCACGCTCGAGCACGCCGGGAAGTCACTCGTCTTTCACCGGACGAGCGGAACCAAGAGCCCGCTGCGCGACACCGACGATAACCCGCTGGTCGACGAGGCGCTTGCGCCGTTCGTTGGTGCGACCGGACGGGAGTTCTTCGAGCAGATGTTCGGACTCGACCACGCCCGGCTTGTGGAGGGAAGCCAGCGCTTCCTCTCGCCGAATGACAGCGTGGGCGCGAAGCTCTTCGAGGCGGCGTCCGGCATGGCCAGCGTGAGCCAGATGCGCGATGCGCTCGAAGCGGATGCCAAGGACATCGTCAGCCGCAGCAAGGCGAGCGAACTCGCCGAAGCGCGGGCGCAACTCAAGCAGGCACAGGACGCGCTGAAACAGGCGACGGTACGCACGCGCGACTGGTCGCAGGCCGAGGACGAGTTCGTGCGACTGGAGAAGGCGCTCGCGGAGCTGCGCCAGCGCAAGGAAGCACTGGCCACGGAGCAGAACCAGCTGTTGCGCGTGCAGCGGGTCGCGCCGCACCTGAGCGCGTGGGCGGACGCTCGCACGGCGCTTACCGAGCTCGAGGACGCGGTCGAACTGCCGGCGGATGCAGCCGCAATACTCGCGAGCGCGCAGACGGAACTGTCCAAGGCCAGCGCCGAGTTCGGAATCCACGCGGAGCACATGAAACGGGCTGCCGAGTCGATCGCGGCCATCACCCTCGATGAACCCGTCCTCGCGGTTGCCGACGACATCGTCGCGCTCGAGGAAAGCCGCCAGCGTTTTGCCACCCACACACGCGACATCGACCTTCGTCAACGCGAACTCGACACCGAGTGGGAACTGGCCCGGCGTCGCGCGGTCGAACTCGGGTGGACCCTGACCGACGAGGGCTCGCTGGTTGCCGCGCTGCCCGATCCGATCACGCGCAAACGACTGGATACGCTTGCACGGGGTTGCGAAGCGCTGAAGACCAAGGCAGATGGAGCCCGGCGCGCAAGAGACTCGACGAAAGAAGACATTGCAGACGCGCAATCCGCACTTAAGAACCTGACGGTGCTGCAACTGCCAGGCGGCTTCAGGCCCGCGCTCGCGTCGGCGCAAGGCGCGATTCAATCCGCGTCGCAGTTCGACGAGGCGCATGCCCTGGTCGAGCGCAGGCGTGCGGCGCTGGAGAAGGCACGGGTGGCGCTCGGCGAGTGGGTGGCCGGCGAGGAGATCCTGCGCGCGATGGTGCTTCCGGCGGAATCCGAAGTTGACGCAACGGCGCAGGCGTTGAAGGACGCGCACTCGGGCGTTGCGACCTGCGAACGCGAACTGCGCGATTGCGATTCCGACTTGGCCGCGAAGAAACTTGCAATCGAACAGCACTCGCAGGCCCACAGCCCGGTGACACACGAGGAGGTGGGGCAACTGCGCGAGTCCCGCGACGGCGTGTGGCGTGCGATCCGGGACGGACAAACGCAGCTGTCCGATGGGGCAGCCGAGTACGAGGGCCTGGTCGTGCAGGCCGACGACGCGGCTGACCGCCGGCAGGCCACCGCGAACGAGTCCGCGACCCTACAGTCGATGCGCAGGGAGGAGCAGTCGCTCGAACTCAAGCGTGACGATGCGACCCGAAGGCTAGAGCAGGCGAAGACAGAACTCGCACGGCAGGGCGACGCCTGGCAGGATCGCGCAGCGGGGCTCGGCCTTGCCGGGCTCGCGCTCGACGCGGCTGCGGGCTGGATGCGGCAGCGCGAGGCCTGCCTCGCCGCGTTCGACGGGCTGCACGAGGCGCAACTCAATCTCGAGCAGATGCAGCGGCAGCGGGCGCAGATCCGGGACAGCCTGACGCAGCTGTTGGACCAGGCAGGACAGGCCGCGGATTCGAACGCGGAACTCCCGGTCCTCGCGGAGGCGGCGCAGGACCTTGTCGCCCGAGCCGATCACGCGAGCGGCGAGCGCAAGAAGACCGAAGAATTACTGGAAAAGGCCCGGGGGCTGCTGCAAAGGCAGGAGAAGGAATTCGACGAAGCTACCGTGTCGCGGGACGAGTGGCAGCGCGATTGGGCCGCGGTGCTGGAGAGCGCAAAGCTCGACGCACAGACGCGACCGGAAGATGCCG
>JAHDXY010000379.1 GCA_023384005.1 Burkholderiaceae bacterium
GCCGGATGTGCGCGGCCGAGCTGCGCGCTTCGCGCGTGTTTCGCGGCGGGCTCGACCCGCGCGGCGAACCGGACTCGCCCGGGATCGCGCCGCCGCCCGGGCCCTTCACCCCCGATCCTGCCATCCACCCGTGAGTCCGCCATGCACCTGGGCCGAACGACGCTGTCGAAATTCCTGATCAACCAGCTGCGCATGTCCAGCGGCGAGCCCGAACTCGCCGCGCTGCTGATCGACGTCGCGGCGGCGATCAAGGCGATCTCGGCGATCGTCGGGCGCGGAGCGCTCGGCGCGGGCTTCGGGTCGGCGGTGATCCGGGCCGACGAGACTGGCGAGTCGGTCAACGCCTCGGGCGACCGGCAAAAGCCGCTCGACCTCGTCACCCACGACGCGATGATGCGTTACTGCGAGTGGGGCGGGCTGCTCGCGGGGATGGCGTCCGAGGAGATGGACGCGCCAAGCGCGATCCCCGAGCAGTTCAGGCGCGGGCGCTATCTTCTGGTGTTCGACCCGCTCGACGGGTCGGCGAA
The DNA here is from genome assembly GCA_023384005.1 of Burkholderiaceae bacterium. Classification (GTDB taxonomy): domain Bacteria; phylum Pseudomonadota; class Gammaproteobacteria; order Burkholderiales; family Burkholderiaceae_E; genus Quisquiliibacterium. Next base: position 528 of record JAHDXY010000379.1, read on the forward strand.
CGTCGACATCAACGGTTCGGTCGGGACGATCTTCTCCGTGCTCGACTACGGCGACGAGGGCGAGCCGGCGCTCGGGCACTACCTGCAGCCCGGATCGAGGCAGGTCGCGGCCGGTTATGCGATCTACGGCCCCGCGACGATGGTCGTGATCACGGTGGGCAGCGGAACGCATGGCTTCACGCTCGACCGCGAAATCGGAAACTTCATCCTGACGCACCCCGAGCTGCGCGTTCCGGACGAGAGCTCCGAGTTCGCGATCAACGTCTCCAACGAGCGCTTCTGGGAACCCCCGGTGGCGCGCTACGTCGCCGAGTGCAAGGCCGGCAAGGCGGGCGTGCGCGGGCGCGACTTCAACATGCGCTGGATCGCCGCGATGGTGGCCGACGTGCACCGGATCCTGATGCGCGGGGGCGTGTTCATGTACCCGCGCGACGCGCGCCAGCCGACGCGCGCCGGGCGTTTGCGGCTGATGTACGAGGCCAACCCGATGGCGCTGCTGATCGAACAGGCAGGGGGCGCCGCGTCGACCGGGCGCGAGCGCGTGCTCGACGTCGAACCGTCCGAACTGCACCAGCGCGTGCCGGTGATCCTCGGTTCGCGCAACGAAGTCGAGCGCATCGCGCGCTACCACGCCGAGTTCGACAGCGGGACCGACCGTCCGTATCTCTCGCCGCTGTTCAACGCGCGCTCGCTGTTCAGGCCCGAGGCGGCCTGAGCGAGCACGCGCGGGCACGGCAAGCGCAGGCAACGCGGCTCCAGACAAAGGGAAAAGGGACATGTCGGTCAGGCATCCGGTCGTCGCGGTCACCGGCTCCTCGGGAGCGGGCACCACGACGGTCATGAACAGCTTCCAGCACATCTTCAGGCGCGAGGGAATCCGCGCGCAGGTGGTCGAGGGCGACTCGTTTCACCGCTTCGACCGTCAGCAGATGCGCAAGGCGATGCGCGACGCCGAGGCGCAGGGGAGGCCCAACTTCAGCCACTTCGGACCGCAGGCAAACCTGCTCGCCGAACTCGAGACGCTGTTTCGCCAGTACGGGCTCGACGGCACCGGGCAAGTGCGCCACTACCTGCACGACGACAGGGAGGCGCAGGCCCACGGCCAGGAGCCCGGCACCTTCACCGGCTGGGAGCCGGTCGAGCGCGACACCGAACTGCTGTTCTACGAGGGCCTGCACGGCGCCTACAAGGACGCGAGCGTGGACGTCGCACGCCACGTCGACCTGCTCGTCGGCGTGGTGCCGATCATCAACCTGGAGTGGATCCAGAAGCTGCACCGCGACCAGAAGCTGCGCGGATACTCGCAGGAGGCGGTGGTCGACACGATCCTGCGCAGGATGCCCGACTACGTCAACCACCTGTGCCCGCAGTTCTCGCGCACCCACGTGAATTTCCAGCGCGTGCCCACGGTCGACACCTCCAACCCGTTCATCGCGCGCGACATCCCGAGCGCCGACGAGAGCATGGTCGTGATCCGTTTCGCCGATCCCAAGGGAATCGACTTCCCGTACCTGCTCTCGATGCTCGCGAACTCGATGATGACGCGGCCGAATTCGATCGTCATCCCGGGCGGGAAGATGGGCCTCGCGATGCAGCTGATCTTCACTCCGATGATCCTGCGGCTGGTCGATCAGCGAAAGCGCGCCTGAACCGGGACGTCGCACACGCACGCTGACAAGGAGATCGCGATGCTCGAGGCCCTGATATTCGACGTCGACGGCACGCTCGCGGAGACCGAGCGAGACGGCCACAGGGTCGCGTTCAATCGCGCCTTCGCCGAGTTCTCGCTCGACTGGTACTGGGACGTCGCGACCTACGGAAAACTGCTTCTCACCTCCGGAGGAAAGGAGCGGATACGCCACTACATCCGCGCCTGGCGTCCGCCGACGCCGCGTTTCACCGACTGCGACGCGTTCATCGCGCGCCTGCACGCCTGCAAGACAGCGCACTACGGCTCGATCGTGCGCGACAACTGCCTGCCCGCGCGACAGGGCGTGCGCCGGCTGATCGACCAGGCACGCGAGCGCGAAGTGCGCCTCGCGATCGCGAGCACCACTTCACCGCACAACGTCGACGCGCTGCTCGGGGCGTGGTACGGACCCGGGTGGCGCGCGATCTTCGCGGTGGTTGCGGCGGGCGACGAGGTCCAGCGCAAGAAGCCGGACCCGCAGGTCTACGCGCTCGCGCTGGCGCGCCTCGGGCTCGACGCGCGGCACTGCGTCGCGATCGAGGACTCGGCGGCGGGGCTGAGCTCGGCCGCCCGCGCCGGGGTCGACGTCGTCGTCACGCGAAGCGAGTACTTCCGCCACCAGCCGCACGTCGGCGCGCTCGCCGTGCTCGACGACCTGGGCGAACCCGACGCGCCGGCCCGCGGGCGGGTGGCAGACGCGCCGTGGTCCGGCGTCGTGACGCTGGACACGATCGATGCCTGGCGCGGCGCGCGCCCGGCCGCGGCACGCACCGCACCCCGGGCGGTGCCCGGCGCGGCACAGCTCGCCTGAGCGCGGGCCGGATCTGCCGGGCGCGGGCGCGGCGCGCCGCGGCGAGCGGGCGCGCTATCATCGGGCCCGAAGCCGATGAGCGAAGCACTGGTCCGACGTTACTTCGACGCGCTCGCCCGTCTCGACGGCGAAGCGATGACGCGGTGCCTTCACCCGATGGTCAGCTACAGCGACCCGGTTTTCGCAGACCTGCGAGGAGACGACGTCGGCTGGCGTTGGCGGCTGATGGCGCGCGGCGCCGCCGACATGCATCTGGCCTACGACATCGTGTGGGGCGACGCGCACAAGGCACAGGTACAGTGGCTGGCACGCTACCGATTCGCGGGCAGCCATCGCCAGGTCTCCAATCAGGTGTGCACGACGCTGACGTTCTGGGACGGAACCATCGTTCGCCAGATCGACGAATACGATTTCCCGCGCTGGAGCCGATCCAGCGCAGGCGTGCTTGC
>JAHDXY010000380.1 GCA_023384005.1 Burkholderiaceae bacterium
TTCTGGCTGGCGGAGGCTTCGCCGGGTGGCTCGCGGGGCGCGACGCGCGCGCGGATCGCCGCGACGTTCTCGCCGGCCTCGTGCCGGGCATGCTCGGCGCCGCGCTCGCCAGCCTTGGCAACGGGCGCGACGCGGCGCTCGAGCAGTGCATCGAGGGCGTCGAAGTCGCGATCGCCGGGCTCTCGCCCGCGGCTCAGGAAGAACTCGCCCAGTTGTTCACGCTGCTCTCGATCGCGCCCGCGAGGATGCTGCTCGCGGGGACCACCGAGGGGTGGCGCGAGATGAGCGCAGTCAAGGCCGCGTCGGTGCTGCAGTCGTGGCGCACGCACCCGGTAGAACTTCTGCAGGTCGCGTACCACGCGCTGCACGACCTGTGCTTCGGCACCTGGTACGCAACGGAATCGAACTGGCAGGCAATCGGCTATGGAGGCCCTCTGAACCTATGAGTGGCTTCCCCGACCCGATCGCCACGGGACTCGAGCGCGGATGGAAGGTGCACGACACCGCGGACCCGAACCTCGCGTCGCGCTACGAGTTCGACGTCGCGATCGTCGGAACCGGTGCGGGCGGCGGGATCAGCGCCGAGATCCTGGCGCGCAGCGGCCTGTCGGTCGTGATGATCGAGGAGGGGCCGCTGCGCAGCTCGCGCGACTTCGACATGCGCGAGTCGGCCGCCTATCCCTCGATCTACCAGGAGTCGGCCGCGCGAAAGACCAAGGACAAGGCGATCAACATCCTGCAGGGGCGCTGCGTCGGCGGCTCGACCACGGTGAACTGGACTTCCTGTTTTCGCCCGCCCGATGCCACGCTGGCCTTCTGGCGCGACCGCTACGGACTGTCCGATCTCACGCCGCAGGCGATGCTCGCCTGGTACCTCGCGGTGGAGCGCCGCCTGTCGATTTCGCTCTGGAGCGTGCCACCCAACGTCAACAACGACATCCTGCGTCGCGGCGCCGCGCAGTTCGGGATTCCCGCGCCGGCGATGGCGCGCAACGTGCGCAACTGCTTCAATCTCGGGTACTGCGGCACGGGCTGTCCGACCAACGCCAAGCAATCGATGCTGGTCACGACGATCCCGGTCGCGCTCGATCACGGCGCCACGCTGTTCACGCGCGCGCGCGCGCAGCGGCTGATGCTCGAGGGGCGCCGGCCCACCGGGCTCGAGGTCCAGTGGCTGGACGAGCAGGGGCTGCGTCCGAGCGGGCGGAGTTCGACCGTCGTGGCCAGGCACTACGTGCTCTCGGGCGGGGCGATCAACACCCCCGCCCTGTTGCTGCGATCGAAGGTGGCCGACCCGGCGCGGCTGATCGGCGCGCGCACCTTCCTGCACCCCTCGGTGGTCTCGGCGGCGGTTTTCGACGAACGCGTCGACGCGTTCGACGGCGCGCCGCAGTCGATCTACAGCGATCACTTCCTGGGCCTCGACGACATCGCCGGACCGATCGGTTTCAAGCTCGAGGTCCCGCCGATCCACCCGGTGCTGTTCTCGACCACGATGAACGGATTCGGCAACGCGCACTTCGAGTCGATGAAACGCCTGAGGAACACCCACGCGATGATCGCGCTGCTGCGCGACGGATTTCATCCGCAGTCGCGCGGCGGGCGAGTCGAGCTTCGCGCGGACTCCACGCCGGTGCTCGACTATCCGCTCAACGCGGTGCTGTTCGACGGCGCGCGACGCGCGCTGCTGAAGATGGCCGAGCTGCAGTTCGCCGCCGGCGCGAAGACGGTGCAGCCGGTGCACGAGCTCGGGTCTGCGTACTCGAGCTGGGCGAGCGCGAAGACGGCGATCGAGTCGCTGCCGATGGAACCGATCCTGACGCGCGTCGTGTCGGCGCACGTGATGGGCGGAAGCGCGATGTCGGCCGACCCGGCCACCGGCGTCACGCGCCCGGACGGTAGGCTGCACGGACTCGACGACGTGTCGGTGCACGACGGATCGATCTTCCCGACCTCGATCGGCGCGAACCCGCAATTGTCGATCTACGCGATCACCGCCAGGCTGAGCGACGCGCTGGCGAGCACCCTCACCGGGCGCGCCGCGGCTCAACTCGCGTGACCAGCGTCGCGACGCTGTTGCGCGCGCTCGTGATGGGCGAAATCGCGGCAGCGGTCGCGATCGCCGCCTGGCTGGGCGTTGCTCGCGACTGGCCCGTCGCGGCGGCCGTGCTTTGTGGATTGGCCGCGCCGCTGGCAGCGCACGCGCTGGTGGTCGCGGCGAACTTCGTCGTCGCTTCGGTTGCCGGCAGCCCGACGCCGCGCGAACACCGTCTCGATGCGCGTCGCGCGATCCGGCTCTACCTGCGCGAGCTGGGCGACTCGCTGCGGGCGTTCCAGTGGGAGATGCCCTGGAGGGCGTCGCGCCCGCTCGACGGGTGGACCGGCGAGTCCGGCGAGTCCGGCGAACTCGGCGAACTCGGCGAGTCTGGCGAGTCTGGCGAGTCTGGCGAGTCTGGCGAGTCTGGCGAGTCTGGCGAACTCGGCGAGAACCGGCACGCGAGCGAAGGACGCGTGCCGGTGCTGCTCGTGCACGGCTACTTCTGCAACCGGCAGTTGTGGCGTCCGATGGCGCGCGCGCTCGCGGCGCGTGGCCACGCCGTCGCCGCGGTCGACCTCGAACCGGTGTTCGCGTCGATCGACGACTACGTCGGGACGCTGGAACGCGAGGTCGCACGGCTCGCGCGACGCACCGCTGCGCCCGCCGTCGCGCTGGTCTGCCACAGCATGGGGGGGTTGGCCGCGCGAGCCTATCTTCGCGCTCGGCCGGATGCGCCGGTGTGCAGGGTGGTCACCCTCGGGACGCCGCACCGCGGCACGGTTCACGCCCGATTCGGCCTCGGCGAGAACGCGCGCCAGATGCGTCGCGAAGGCGAATGGCTCGGCGAGCTGGAGAGATCGGAGACGAGCCGCGCACGCGCGCTGTTCACCGTCGTTCTCTCGCACCACGACAACATCGTCACTCCGCAGGCGAGCCAGACGCTGCCCGGCGCGCGCGTGCTGGAGTTCTCCGCGCTCGGGCACCTGACGCTCGCGCGGGCGCCCGAGGTCATCGACACCGTCATCGCCGAACTCGGGCGCGCCTGAGCGCGCCGGCGGCGCCCGGTGTCGCCGCGCGCGCGCTCCTCGGCCCCCGCGCCCGGTCAGAAGTGGACCCCGCGCATCAACTGCTGGAATGCGACCTGGTCGGCCGAGAGCTGTTCGGGTTTGTCCTTGTCCTTCGCGCCGCGCGAGGCGTCCGAGTCCGGGAACATCCGGAAGGCGGTGTTCATCGCGATCTGCGCGACGTTCGGGACCACCGCGTGCATCACCTGACCGACGATGCCCAGGCGCGTCGCGATCCGGTCGGGCTTGTGAATCACCGCGTCGACCACGAGGTCGGCCGCTTCCTCGGGCGAGAGCGTGGGCACGTTGTTGTACATCCGGGTGGGCGCGATCATCGGCGTGCGCACCAGCGGCATGTTGATCGTCGTGAAC
>JAHDXY010000381.1 GCA_023384005.1 Burkholderiaceae bacterium
GGTGAGCGTCGAACCCGAAACGGTCGAACCTGCGGCGACGCGGCCATGAACGAAGGCCACGGCATCCTGCGCCGGATCCGCGACCATGCCGCGGTCTTCGACCCGACGCTCAGCGCGGCACTCGCACTGCTCGTGGGGCTGAGCATGCTCACGATGTACTCGGCCGCGATGGACTTCCCCGGCCGCTTCGAGGGACACGTTCGCAACCTGCTGATCTCGCTCGCCGTACTGTGGATCGCCGCGAACATTCCTCCGACCTGGATGATGCGCTCGGCCGTCCCGCTGTACCTGATCGGGATCGCGCTGCTGGTCGCGGTGGCGCTGTTCGGCGACGTGTCCAAGGGAGCGCGGCGCTGGCTCAACCTCGGATTCGGACGGATCCAGCCATCGGAACTGCTCAAGATCGCGGTGCCGCTGATGCTCGCCTGGTACTTCCAGCGCCGCGAAGGCGGGTTGCGCTGGTTCGACTGGGCGATCTCGGCCCTGCTGCTCGTCGTCCCGGCGGCGCTGATCCTGCGCCAGCCCGACCTGGGCACCGCGCTGCTGGTGCTGTCGGCGGGCGGTTTCGTGATCTTCCTCGCGGGCCTGAACTGGAAGGCGATCGCGCTGCTCGCGGCGGGAGCGGTCGCGTCGGCGCCGCTTCTGTGGTCGATGATGCACGGCTACCAGCGCCAGCGCGTGCTCACGCTGCTCGACCCGAGCTCCGATCCTCTGGGCAGGGGTTTTCACATCATCCAGTCGACCATCGCAGTGGGCTCGGGCGGCATCTGGGGCAAGGGCTGGCTGCAGGGCACGCAGACCCACCTCGAGTTCATCCCCGAGCGCACCACCGACTTCATCCTCGCCGCATTCGCCGAGGAGTTCGGGCTGGCCGGAAACGCCGCGCTGCTGATCGTGTACCTGCTGCTGATCTCGCGCGGGCTGTTCATCGCCGCTCAGGCATCGAGCGAGTTCGCGCGTCTTTTCGCCGGAGCGATCACGCTGATTTTCTTCACCTACGCATTCGTGAACATCGGCATGGTCACCGGCATCGTTCCGGTCGTGGGGGTGCCGCTGCCGATGATGTCCTACGGCGGGACTGCGATGCTCACGCTGGGACTCGGCGCGGGCCTGCTGATGAGCATCCACCGCCACCGCTCGCTGGTACAGACCTGAGCGGCACGCGCCGCGCCCGACCTCCCCCCGGACCCGGCCCGGCGACGTTCTGCCCCCTGCGGCGCTCAGCCTCCCGCGACGCGCATCACCAGCTTGCCGATGTGCGTGGACGATTCCATCAGCTCGTGCGCCGCGGCCGCGTCCGCCAGGTCGAATTCGCGAAACACCGAGGCCCTGATCGCTCCGGCCTCGATCCGCGGCCAGACCTGAGCGTGCAGCGCGCCTGCGATCGCGGCCTTTTCCGCCGCGCTGCGAGGGCGCAGCGTCGATCCGGTGTAGGTGAGGCGCTTGATCAACACCGGGAGCAGGTCGATCTCGACTTTCGGGGACTTGAGGAAAGCGATCTGCACCAGCCGGCCCTCGAGCGCGAGACAGCGAAGGTTGCGCGCGACGTAGTCGCCGCCGACCATGTCGAGGATCAGGTTCACGCCGCGCCCCCCGCTCAGGCGCCCGACCTCCTCGACGAAGTCCTGTTCGCGGTAGTTGATCACCGCGTCGGCGCCGAAGCCCTTGCAGGCGCTCGCCTTCTCGGCGCTGCCCACGGTGGCGTAGACGGTCGCCCCGCGGTCGTGGGCGAGCTGGATCGCGGTGAGCCCGATCCCGGACGAGCCGCCGTGCACCAGGAGCGTCTCGCCGGCGACCAGCCTGCCGCGCTCGAACACGTTGGTCCAGACGGTGAACATCGTCTCGGGCAACGTCGCCGCGTCGCGCAGCGACATGCCGCGCGGCACCGGCAGCACCTGCCCGGCCGGAACCGCGACGTACTCCGCGTAGCCGCCTCCGTTGCAAAGCGCGCAGACGCTGTCGCCCAGCGCGTGCCCGCTCGCGCCTTCGCCGAGCGCGACCACTTCCCCCGAGACCTCCAGGCCGAGCCAGGGCGAGGCGCCCGGCGGCGGCGGGTAGCTGCCGCTACGCTGCAGCAGGTCCGGGCGGTTCACACCGGCCCATGCGACGCGAATCAGCACCTCTCCGGCGGCGGCGGCGGGCGTCGCACCCTCGGCGATCGCGAGCACCGAAGGCGGCCCGCCCTCGCCGTGGCTCACGTATCGGATCTTCTTCGGGATCTGCATGGTCTCTCCTGTAGGTTGGCGCACGGCGAAGGGCACGCAGGCGCGGGCCTGGACCGGGTCGGCACCTGCGGCGCGGCAGTTCATCTGCCGGTCTGTGGAGCGCCGGCGAACCCGCTCATTCTATCGGGCGGAGTGCTCGAAGCCGCTGCGCGCGGCCTGCACGATTCGCTCGCGCAGCCAGCCGTGCGCGGCGCGGTTCTCCTGGCGGCGGTGCCAGAGCATGTCGACGTGCACCGGCGCCATCTCGAGCGGCAGTTCGCGAACGACGATGTCGTCGCCGAGCCCGGTCGAGGCGATGAAGTGCGTGGGGAGAACGGTCAGAAGGTCGGAACCGGCCACCACCAGTCCCGCGGTGAAGAACTGGTTCACCGTGAGCACGATGCGCCGGCTGCGATGGATCGCGGCGAGCACCTCGTCGACGAATCCGAAGGGGCGCCCGGAAAAGCTGACGAGCAGGTGCTTGGCTTCGCAGTACGCATCGAGCGTTAGCGGCTGCGCCGCGAGCGGGTGATCCTTGCGCATCACGCAGACGTAGCGGCCGCTGTACAGGCGCTCGATTCCGACGACATCGGGCGCGTCGGCCTGCATCGTCGTGAGCGCGAGCGCGGCAGTCACGCCGGGGAAGTAGCCCACCGCGACGTCGAGTTCGCCGCTCTCGAGCAGCGGGCGCGGGTCGCGTGTAGTGAGTGGTTGCACTCGCAGAGACAAGCCTGGGGCGTCGCGCAGCACGCCGGCGAGCAACGACGGAACGACCAGCGCCGCAGTGGCGTCGGCCATAGCGAGCTGAAAGCTGGCGCGCGAGGTCTGCGGATCGAACTCCTCGGGCGTCACCGCCGCGCGCAGCTGGCCGAGCGCGTCGCGCACGGCCGGCCAGACCGAGAGCGCGTAAGGCGTCGGCTCGACGCCGTAACCGGCGCGTACCACCAGCTTGTCGCCGAGCGCGTCGCGCAGCCGGCGCAGGGCGTTGCTCGCGGCTGGCTGGGTCATCGCGAGGTTGCGTGCCGCGCGCGTGAGGTTGCGCTCGGCCATGACCTCGTCGAAGACGCGCAGCAGGTTCAGGTCGAAGGTGCGGAAGTTCATGCCGGGCTCCGATCATTACATTTCTATTATGAATGATACACATTCGAACTATTCATTTGCAATATGCATGGAAAGGCGGAAGATACGAATCACCGCACGATGCAGTGCAGCATTGAACAGGAGCAACACCATGGCAACCC
>JAHDXY010000382.1 GCA_023384005.1 Burkholderiaceae bacterium
TACCTGGGCGCGCGCCTCGCGCTGGCCGGCGAGGAGGTCACGTTCATCGCACGCGGCGCGAACCTGCGGGCGATCAGGGCGAAGGGCTTCAGGTTGATCGAACCCGACGGCAGCGAACGTTCGGCGACTGGTGTTCGCGCCGAGCAGGACATGTCGAAGGCCGGCCCGCAGGACTACGTCGTGCTCGCGCTCAAGGCGCACCAGCTCGCCGCGCTCGCGCCCGACGTGCCCGGTCTCTACGGCCCGCGGACCGCGGTCGTCACGATGCAAAACGGCCTTCCCTGGTGGTACTTCCATCGGCTCGGCGGCGAGTTCGACGGCCAGGCGCTGCGCAGCGTCGACCCAGAGGGTTCGATCGCCGCGAACGTCGGCAACGATCGCGTCATCGGCTCGGTCGTGTACCCGGCGTCGGAGCTGGTCGCGCCCGGCGTGGTCAGGGTGATCGAGGGAAACCGTTTCTCGCTGGGCGAACCCGACAACACGAAGTCCGCGCGCGTGCTGCGCCTGTCCGAGGCCTTCGGCCGCGCAGGCTTGAAGGCGCCGGTGTCGAGCGACCTGCGAAGCGAGATCTGGCTCAAGCTCTGGGGCAACCTGAGCTTCAATCCGTTGAGCGCGCTGACCCACGCGACGCTGGCGGGGATCTGCCGCTTCGCGCTCACGCGTGCACTGGCCGCGGACATGATGCGCGAATCGCAGGCGGTGGCGGAAAAGCTCGGCGTGCGTTTTCGCGTGTCGCTCGAGAAGCGCATCGCCGGCGCGCAGGCGGTGGGCGAGCACAAGACGTCGATGCTCCAGGACGTTGAACGCGGGCGCGCGCTCGAACTCGACGCGGTTCTCGGGTCTGTGGTCGAACTGGCGCGAATGACGTCGACCCCCACGCCTCACCTCGACACGGTCTACGCGTGCGCGTCGTTGCTCGCGGCCACGCTGGACGAGCGCGCGGGCCGGCTGCAGGTGCAGGCGCGCGAAAGCTGAACGCCCCGCGTTGGGGCAGAATGGCGCCTGCCAATTCACGACACCGGCGTCACGACACCGGCGAAGATTCATGGCGCAAGACGGCCCTACACTCGCGAAGCTGCTGGCATCGGGAGCACCCGATGCGGTCGCGCTGACCGCGCCCGACGCCCCGGCGCTCGGTTTCGACGCCTTGCGCGCGCAGGTTCGCGCGACGGTGGACGCGATCAACGCGTTCGGGATCGGGCGCGACGACCGGATCGCGATCGTGCTCGACAACGGCCCCGAGATGGCGAGCGCGTTCATCGCGATCGCTTCGGGCGCGACCGCCGCGCCGCTCAATCCAGGCTACCGGGCGGACGAGTTCGAGTTCTACCTGTCCGACCTCGGCGCGAAGGCGCTGATCGTCCAGGCCGGCAGCACGTCGGCCGCGGTCGACGTCGCGCGCAAGCTCGGCGTGCGCGCGATCGAGCTGCAGCCGCATCGCGAGCAGGGCGCCGGTCGTTTCGCGTTGCGCGACACCTCGGGTGCGACCGTGCCCGCCGCGGCCCGCGGCGGGCCGGCGCAGGCCGACGACGTCGCGCTCGTGCTGCACACATCGGGGACCACGTCCCGGCCCAAGATCGTTCCGCTCAGCCAGCGAAACGTCTGCGCGTCGGCGCGAAACATTCGGGAGTTCCTGTCGCTTTCGCCCCAGGATCGGGGGCTGAACATCATGCCGCTGTTTCACATTCACGGCCTGATCGCCGGCGTGCTCGCGCCGCTCTCGGCGGGCGGTCAGGTCTGTTGCACGCCGGGGTTCAACGCGCTCAGGTTCTTCACCTGGATGCAGCAGGCGCGCCCGACCTGGTACACGGCGGTGCCCACGATGCACCAGGCGATCCTCGCGCGCGCGGCGAACAACCGCGCGGTGATCGCGCAGCATCCGCTGCGTTTCATCCGCTCTTCGTCCTCGGCGATGCCCACGCAGGTGATCCGCGAGATCGAGCGGGTCTTCGGCGCGCCGCTCGTCGAGTCCTACGGAATGACCGAGGCCGCGCACCAGATGGCGGCGAACCCGTTGCCGCCGCGCGTGCGCAAGCCGGGCACGGTCGGCGTCGCAGCGGGCCCCGAAGTCGCGATCATGGATGAATCGGGAAAGCTGCTCGAGGCGGACACCACCGGCGAGATCGTCATCCGGGGCGAGAACGTGTGCGCAGGCTACGAGAACAACCCGAAAGCGAACGCCGAAGCCTTCACCAGCGGCTGGTTTCGCACCGGCGATCAGGGCGTGATCGATCGCGACGGATACCTGACGATCACCGGCAGGCTGAAGGAGATCATCAACCGCGGCGGCGAGAAGATCTCCCCGCGCGAGGTCGACGAGGTGCTGATGGACCACCCGGGCGTGCAGCAGGTGGTTACCTTCGCGGTGCCGCACGACAAGCTCGGCGAGGAGGTCGGCGCCGCGGTCGTGCTGCGCGAAGGCGCCGCGCTCACCGAGCGCGAGTTGCGCGACTTCGCCGCCACGCGCCTGGCCGATTTCAAGGTGCCGCGGCGCGTCGTGTTCCTGACCGAGATCCCGAAAGGCGCGACCGGAAAGCTGCAGCGCATCGGGCTGGCGTCCAGGCTCGGCTTGGGTTGACGCGAGTGCGTGAGCGCGACGCGAAAGGCCGCGGTGACCGCAAGCGATCCGGCGCGCTCCGGCGCGACGTTCGATCTGGCGCCGATCGGCGATCCGCTGGTCGTGCGGATCGGCCAGTAGACCTTCGCGCCGCTCAGCCGCCGCCGTCGATCAGCCGCTCGAGCACGTAGCGCCAGTGCTTCGCGCTCACCGGCGTGATCGACAGCCGGTTGCCCTTGCGCAGCACGACCATGTCGGCGAGTTTCTCGTGCGCGCGCAGTTCGGCGATCGGCACCAGGCGTGTCTTGCGCACGGCGCGCACGTCGACGTTGACCCATCGCGGCGTGTCGCGCTTGGACCCGGCATCGAAGTACGGCGACTTCGGATCGAACTGCGTCGCGTCCGGATAGGGGGGCGACGCGACTTCGGCGATTCCGGCGATGCCCGGTTCGGCGCAACTCGAGTGGTAGAAGAGCACGCCGTCGCCCGGACGCATGTCGTCGCGCATGAAGTTGCGCGCCTGGTAGTTGCGCACGCCGAACCACGCAACCGTCTTCCTCTTCATCGTGAGCAGGTCGTCGAACGAGCACTCCTCGGGTTCGGATTTCATCAGCCAGTATTTCATTTCCGCTCTCGTCGTTCGTCGCGCCCGCCGTGACGGGCATTCAGTGCGCGCCCTCGCTTGCCGCGCGTACCCGTACGAGCGCGGCGGCGAAGGCGCGAACCGGTCAATCTTAGCGGTTGATGCGCGAGTGCCGAGGTCGCGCCGCGCCGGGAGGCGCGGCGCGCCTCGGTCGAAGTCGCGCGCGCGCTGGCCCGCGGTGAGGGAAATCGATCGGCGCGCGCCGTGGGCGCTCGATGCGCGTGTGCCGCAGGCT
>JAHDXY010000383.1 GCA_023384005.1 Burkholderiaceae bacterium
CCGCCGCCGCGCTGCGCCTCGCGGCGACCTGGACCTCGGTCGGCGGCACCGAGCAGATGCGATCCTGCGGTCCGTACCACCGCAGCCCGAAGGTCGCGTTGCCCGACGCGAGCGCGTCGGCGAACACACCGCGCAGCGACACGATCGCGGTCGCAGCGGAATGCGCGATGACGCGCGTCGAGTACGTCGAGGTCACGTTCAGCGCCTCGCACACGTACTCGGGAGACCTGCGCGTGCGGCTGTCGAGCCCGAACGCGCTTCAGAGCGAACTCGCCAACGAGCGCGTCTGCGCTGGCAGCGGCGACGCCTGCGGCGCCTACTCGCAGTGGCGCTTCGGCTCGGTGCGACATCTGGACGAACCGCCCGCCGGGGTCTGGCGTCTCGAAGTGACCGACGCCCAGCCGGGCGACAGCGGTGTGTGGCAGAGTTGGAGTCTGCGTTTGTGGGGTCGTTGAACATGGATGTCGCGCGTTGGAGCTGGTCGCTGATGGCGCTGCTCGCGATCGTGCCCGCGTCGCTGGGCGCGCAGCAGCGCTACTGGTACGACGCCGGGGTGCGCCGCGATCTTTGGGCCGAGCCGGGGCTCTCGGCCGACTTCAGCGCGCGGCGACATTCCGCCAAGGCGCAGGTGCTGGCGCCCGCGGGACTCGCCAAGCCGGCCGCGGCGGAGGATTCGACCGTTTTTCGCGACGGCCCCTCGTCGGGCGCCGGCCTGCGCGCGCTTGCGGGAGGAGTGATCGTGCGGCTCAGGCCCGGCACCGGCCCGAGCGAACGCGAAGCGCTGTTCGCGCGGCACGCGCTCGCGCTCGCTCGCCCGATCGGAGCGCAGGACCGCGTCTGGCTGGTCGCCGCGCCGCAGGGCGTCGACTCACTCGAGCTCGCGAATCGATTGCACGAGAGCGGCGATTTCGAATCGGCGTCGCCGAACTGGTGGAAAGAGCGGGCCCGAAAGTGAACGACTCGCCAGAGTGCGTCGACGATCGCACTGCGCGCACCGTGCGCCGCGAGCAGTATCGGCCGCCGCCCTACCTCGTCGACGAAATCGACCTGAAGATCGAACTCGATCCGCAGCGCACCGTCGTCACCGCCTGCTCCAGGCTGCGGCGCAACGAGGCGTGCCCGGGCACAGCATCGCTCGTGCTCGACGGCGAGGCGATCGAACTGCTCGAGCTCGAGCTCGACGGCCTGCCTCTGGCGCAAGGCGCGTGGCGCCGCGACGCGCATTCGCTCACGATCGATGCGCCGCCCGAGCGCTTCGTGCTGCGCGTCGTCACGAGCACCGCGCCCGCTTCGAACACCTCGCTGATGGGGCTGTACCTGTCCAACGGCAACTTCTTCACGCAGTGCGAGGCGCAGGGCTTTCGGCGAATCACCTTCTTCCCCGACCGCCCCGACGTGATGTCCAGGTACACCGTGACGCTGTACGCCGAGTGCGAACGCTATCCGGTCCTTCTGTCCAACGGCAACCTGAGCGAGACCGGCGTCGAGGCGCCGGCCGCGGGCCGCGCGCCGCGGCACTGGGCGCGCTGGATCGACCCTTTCCCGAAACCCAGCTACCTGTTCGCGCTGGTGGCGGGAACGCTCGTCGCGAGCGAGCAGGAAATCGACACGCGTTCCGGTCGTACCGCGCTTCTGCAAGCCTGGGTCGAGCCGGGCGAGGAAGACAGGACCGGGCACGCGATGCGCGCGCTGGTCGACGCGATCCGCTGGGACGAGCAACGCTTCGGGCTGGAGCTCGACCTGGAGCGATTCATGATCGTCGCGGTGAGCGACTTCAACATGGGGGCGATGGAGAACAAGGGGCTGAACATCTTCAACACCCGCTACGTGTTCGCCACGCCGCGCCTTGCGACCGACTCCGATTTCTTCGGCATCGAATCGGTGGTGGCGCACGAGTACTTCCACAACTGGACCGGGAACCGGGTCACCTGCCGCGATTGGTTCCAGCTCACGCTCAAGGAGGGCCTGACCGTCTTTCGCGACCAGGAGTTCTCGGCCGACATGCTCGCGCGACAAAGCAGCGGGCAGGCGGAGGCGCGCAGCGCACGCGCGGTCAAGCGCATCGAGGACGTGCGCGTTCTGCGTGCAGCGCAGTTCCCGGAAGACGCCGGGCCGATGGCGCACCCGATCCGGCCCGACGCGTACCAGGAGATCAACAACTTCTACACGGTCACCGTCTACGAGAAGGGCGCCGAGGTGATCCGGATGCTGCACACGCTGGTCGGCGAACAGGGCTTCCAGCGCGGACTCGCGCTCTACTTCGCACGTCACGACGGGCAGGCGGTGACCTGCGACGATTTCGTCGCCGCGATCGCCGACGCCAACGAGACCGACCTCGGCTTGTTCGGTCGCTGGTACTCGCAGGCGGGAACGCCACGGCTGACGGTAAGCGCGCACCACGACCCTCGAGCGTGCACCTACACGCTCGATATCGAACAGCGCACGGCGCCCACCGCGGGACAACCCGACAAGGCGCCGGTGCACATCCCGATCGCGGTCGGGCTGGTCGGCGACGACGGCAAGGACATCGCGCTTCGCCTGCGCGGAGCCGCGCACGCTGCAGCGCAGCCGCGAACCACCGTCGTTCTGGAACTGACCGAGTCGCGCCAGCGCTTCGTGTTCGACGAGGTGGCCCGCGCGCCGGTCCCGTCGCTGCTGCGCAATTTCTCGGCGCCAGTGATCGTCGAGTATCGGTACACGGCGAGCGAGCTGGCCTACCTGGCGCGTCACGACAGCGATCCGTTCAACCGCTGGGAGGCGATGCAGCGGCTGGCGGTAGAAGCGATGCTCGCGGTCGTCTCCGGGGCGACGCCGCAAGCGGCCGGCGAGGTGCTGGTCGACGCCGCGGCCGCGTTGCTCGACGACGCACGGCTCGATTGCGCGTTTCGCCAGCTCGCGCTCGCGCTGCCGCCCGAGGGCGTGCTGGCCGAGCACCTTCCGGTGGTCGACCCGCTGCGCGTTCGCTCGGCCCGCGACGGCCTGCTCGCGCACCTCGGCGTCGCGCTGCGCGAGCGCTGGCGCGACACCTGGCACGCGCTCGCCAGCGACGAGCCCTACGCGCCGACGCCCTCGGGCGCCGGTCGCAGGTCGCTGAGGAACGCTGCGCTCTCCTTCTGGGTGCGCAGCGGTGACGGCGCCGCCTTCGACGCCGCCGCGGCGCAGTTCGACGGGGCCGACAACATGACCGATCGCCACGCCGCGCTGCAAGCGCTGGTCAACAGCCCGGCGAGTGAGCGCGTGCGCGCGCTCGCGGACTACGAGCGGATGTTCGCCGACGAACCGCTCGCGATGGACAAGTGGCTCGCGGTACAGGCGACGATGCATCGCCAGCCCGGCGATCCTGCGGTGCTAGTGCACTGTCTCAGAAATAGCTATACGCATTTCGCGACCTGGTTGACAGGC
>JAHDXY010000021.1 GCA_023384005.1 Burkholderiaceae bacterium
TTATTATTCTGTTTCAGTAGAATTCGCCGCTGCGATGCTACGAGTGGACGGCGACGTCGGTCAAGGTGAACGTGAACGGCGTGACGGCGGCGACGCCGGCGCGGCGTGCGGGTGCCCGCCTCGGTACAATCGGGAACGACCAGCGGCGCGGACGCTGCGCTGAAGAACAACGGCGATCGGTGCGGACGCGGCGTCGAAGAACAACGGCGATCGGTGCGGACCTGGCGCCGAAAAACCGGAGGCGCAACGGATGACGACGGACAGCAGCGGTGGTCGAAACTGGGCTGACTGGCTCGCATCGCCGGCGGGCCGCTACCTGCTGCAATGGCAGCAGCAGCAGTACGACTCGCAGGTCGCCGACGTGTTCGGGTACTTCGCTTTGCAGTGCGGGCTTCCGCTGCTCGATTGCCTGCGCGCGAACCGGATGCCCAATCGCATTCTCGCCCGCAGTCGCGCCGAGAACGGCGCCGACGGGCAGGTCGACGCCGGTTGGGGGCGCGCCGCGGTCGACGGCACCGATGCCCACCCGGCCGTCGCGCAGGTTCGGATCGCGCACTTCGAGGAACTGCCCTTCGACACGCAGTCGCTCGACCTCGTCGTCCTTCCGCAGGTGCTCGAGTTCGCGCAGGACCCGCACCAGGTGTTGCGCGAAGTCGAGCGCGTCCTGCGGCCCGAAGGGCGGGTGATCGTCTCGGGTCTGAACCCGGTCAGCCTGTGGGGTGTGCACCAAGTGACGCTGTCGCGGCTCGGGATGGGATTCCTGCCGCGCGAAGGCCGGTTCATCGGATTGCCGCGCCTGCGCGACTGGCTCAAGCTGCTGGGGTTCGAACTCGACAGCGGGCGCTACGGTTGCTATCGACCCCCGTGTCGAACGCAGCGCTGGCTGGACCGGACCGCGTTCATGGAGAAGGCGGGCGATCGGTGGTGGCCGATTTGCGGCGCTTCCTACTTTGTCGGTGCGGTCAAGCACGTGCGCGGCATGCGACTGGTGGGTCCGGCGTGGACCAAGCGTGCGCGGGCGGTGGCGCCGGTGGCCGCCGCGTCGCAACGGCGCGCCGTGGCGCCCGTGCACGCCGCGCGGGGCGGCAGCCAGGAATTCAGCGATAGATGTAATCGCGAGAAAGCGGCAGTGGACTGAACGCGCCGTCGCGATCGGCTCGAGGTTTGACCGCCTGGAGCTGGTAGATGTTGATCCAGCCGTGCGCGAAGGCGTGCGCGCACCCGGCGAGGTAGACTCGCCAGATCCTGGCGCGACGCTCGCCCGCGAGTTCGCGTGCTCGCGCGAGTCGGGCCTCGAACGCGTCGGACCAGAGCCAGAGCGTTCGCGCGTAGTGCCTGCGAAGCGATTCCGCATCGGTCAATTCCAGCCCGGCGGACGACATGTGCGAGATCGCGAGCGAGACATGCGGCAGCTCGCCGTCCGGAAAGACGTAACGGTCGATGAACTCGCCCGCCCCGAGCCCCACCGAGCGGCTGTCGGGATCGGTCGAGGTGATTCCGTGGTTCAGCGTCACGCCCCCGGGTTTGAGCAGACGCACGATCAGGTCGAAGTACTCGCGAAGGTTCTTCAGGCCCACGTGCTCGAACATCCCGATCGAGCTGATCTTGTCGAAGGAGTTCTCGCCGGCGACATCCCGGTAGTCCTGCAGACGGATCTCTACCTGGGCCTCCAGCCCTTCCTCGCGCACCCGTTCGCGCGCCATCTCGTACTGGTTGGTCGAGAGCGTGACCCCGACGACTTGCGCGCCGTGGTGGCGCGCGGCGTGGATCGCCAGCGCGCCCCAGCCGCAGCCGATGTCTAGCAGCCGCTCGCCAGGGGCGAGCATCAGCTTGCGGCAGACGTGCTCGAGCTTGTTCGTCTGCGCGATCGCGAGTGCCTCGTCGCCGTCGCGGAAGTACGCGCAGGAATAGACCATCTGCGGATCCAGCCACAGCCGATAGAACTCGTTTGAGACGTCGTAGTGATACTCGATCGCCGAACGATCTGTCTGTCGCGTGTGCCGGGCGATCCAGGCCGGAAGAGCCCCCTTGCCGCTCGTCTGGTCGACGTCGCGGGAAATCGCCTCGGCGATCGACACCACCGAGCGGATCGGGCCCTCGATGTCGATCTCGCCCTCCACGAAACCCTCGCCAAGTCCGGCCAGAGTAGGACGCAGGAAATGACGCGCTGCGCGCGGGTTGTTCAGTCGCAGCGTGACTTCGGGGTTCGGACCGAGGTCGGCGCATGCGCCGCCCCAGAGTTGCACGCGCAACGCAAGCGGATGGCGCGCCGCCAGACCCTTGAAATACCGGACGACCTGATTCTCGATCATCGTGTTGCGACTCCAGGCGCAATTAGAATGCGATCGCGGCTTACCAGGCAAGCCGGGCGGATCGGGATGGAACACGAGATCGACATATATACCGATGGTGCGTGCAAGGGCAACCCCGGGCCTGGCGGTTGGGGCGCGCTGTTGCGCAGCGGCACGCGGGAGAAGGAACTGTTCGGCGGGGAGCCGTCGACGACGAACAACCGGATGGAACTCACCGCGGTGATTCGCGCGCTCGAGTGCCTGCGTCGTCCGAGCCGCGTCGTCGTGCACACGGACTCGCAGTACGTGCAAAAGGGAATCGCGCAGTGGGTGCAGACGTGGAAGGCGCGCGGCTGGAAGACCGCTGATCGAAAACCGGTCAAGAACGAGGATCTGTGGCGCGAACTCGACGCGCTCGCGGCTCGCCATCAGGTGGTCTGGAAGTGGGTACGCGGCCACGCCGGGCACCCGGAAAACGAACGCGCCGACGCGCTCGCGAACCGCGGGGTGGAGCAACTGTGCGGGAACTGACTCGCGCCGCTCAGCTCCGCTGCGAGACGGCGTGCGCGCGCCGGTGCGGGTCGGCGCGGGTCGGCGCGGGTCAGCGTCCCAGACCGAGCAGGTGCCGGCGCAGTCGCGCGACACCCTCGCCGAGCGCTTGCACGGGTTTGGCGAAGCACCAGCGCAGGTAGCCTTCGCCTTCGTCGCCGAAGGCCATGCCCGGCGCGAGGCCCAGGCGTTCGGCGCGCACGAGGTCCTTCGCGAGCGCGAGGCTGTCTTTCACGCCCTCGACGCTGAAGAACGCGTACATCGCGCCCTCGGGCTTCGCCACCCGTACTCGCGGCGTGTCTCGCAGTGCCGCGAGCAGCGCGTCCCTGCGCACGCGCAACTGCTCGACGAAGGCGCGCACCACAGGCTCGCCGTCGCGCAACGCGACCAGCGCCGCCTGCTGCACGAAGCCGGGCGCGCACGAGGTGTTGAACTCCACGAGCTTGGCGAGATCGGGGACCAGCGCTTCGGGCAAGACCAGCCACCCGAGCCGCCAGCCGGTCATCTGCCAGGCCTTGGAGAAGGTATTGGCGACGATCAGCCGATCGTCCGGGTCGGCGATGTCGAGCATCGACGGTGCGAGCGTCGTGCCGTCGAAGACCAGTCGTTCATAGGCCTCGTCCGAGATCACCCAGCAGCCGATTCGCCTGCAATGCGCGAGCAGCGCCGCCATCTGCTCGCGCGGCATCAGCCAGCCGGTCGGGTTGTTGGGCGAGTTGACGATCACCGCGCGCGTGCCCGGAGTAATCGCCGCGAACAGGCGATCGATGTCGAGCGACCAGCGCTGCTTGCGCGCATCGACGTGCAGGCCGATGCGCACGACCTGCGCGCCGAGGATCCGGGGAATCTCGGTCACGTTCGGCCACAGCGGCACCACCGCGACCACCCTGTCACCGGGGCCGAGCAGCAGTTGGCCGGCGAGCATCAACGCATTGACTCCGGCGCTGGCGAGCGCGATCCGCGATGCCTCGACCGGTGCCGCGCCGAGCGGGACGTGCAGTCGCGACAGGTAGTCCGACAGCGCCTCGCGCAGCGGCGCGATACCGAGGTTGTGATGGTAGAAGGTGTCGCCGGCATCGAGCGCGGCCTTGGCCGCGTCGCGGATGAACGACGCGGTCACGAGATCGGGCTCGCCGAACCAGAACGCGAGGATGCCGTCCAGCCCGCTCGCGGCGTCTGCGACTTCGCGGATCTTCGACGCCGGCAGCCGACGGATGGATTCGCGCGCGCGCGGCGCGCGATCGCCGCCCTCGCGACCGGCTTCGTCCGTCGGGGCGTGCGCCGAAGAAGCGACACGGGGGGCTTCGGGCATTGATGGGGTGGCGGCCGGATCGGCCTGGTTCCTGAAAGCCTGCGAATCGTAGCATCGGGTCCCGACGCCCGTCGCCTCCTGTGCTAGATTGCCGCCAACGGAGCAGATCGATGAAGAAATTCGCCGTGAGCGCGATTGCGCTGACCAGTCTCGCGGCACTCGCATGGTGGGGCTACCAGAGTCAGCGTGGCGGCGACGGCCCGAGTTGGCTCAATCCCGGAAAGGAAATCGCGTCGCCGGCGCCCGGCTCCGGCGGATCGGGCACGCCCGCCAGGCTTGTTGAGGCTTCAGGCGCCGAGGGCGGTGCGGGCAAGGGCGCTCCCGGGGACGGGCAGCCCGGCGCGCAGGGTGCGGCGCAAAAGGGCGCGGCCGCGACTGGCAGCGGCGGTCAGCGAGGGCCGGTCGGCGTGGAGGTCGCCCGCGCCGAGAAGGTCGCGCTGAGCGAAGATCTGCAAGCGGTGGGCAACCTGCGTGCGAACGAGTCGGTCATGCTCAAGCCCGAGATCCCGGGGAGAATCGTCTCGCTCGGGTTCGTCGATGCGGCGCGGGTGTCGGCCGGCGTGTTGCTGGTGCAACTCGACCCCTCGGTGCTCGCCGCGCAGGTCGAGCAGTCGCGCGCCGAACTCGCGCTGGCGCGCGCCAGCTACGAGCGTACCGAGGACCTGGCCAAGCGCAACTTCGTCAGCGGCAGCGCGCGCGACCAGGCGGCGGCGACGCTGAAGGTGCAGGAAGCGCGCCTGCAGCTCGCCGAGGCGCAGCTCGCGAAGACGAGGATCGTGGCGCCTTTCGCAGGTGTGCTCGGGCTTCGCAACGTGAGCATCGGGGACTTCGTGAAGGATGGAGCCGACCTCGTCATGATCGAAGACGTCTCGAGCATGAAGGTGGACCTGCGCCTGCCCGAGCGCTACGCGGGCGATCTGCGCAAGGGCCAGGCGATCGAGGTGTCCGTCGACAGCTTTCCGGGGCGCACGTTCGCGGCCCGTCTCGAGGCGATCGACGTCCAGATCGACGCCAACGGACGATCGCTGCTCGCGCGCGGACGGCTGAGCAATCCGGATGGCGCGTTGCGCAGCGGGATGTTCGCGAAGGTGCGAGTCGTCATCAAGGAGAAACCGGCGGCGGTGGTGATTCCCGAAGAGGCGATTCTCCCGGTGGGAAGCGACGTGTTCGTCTATCGAATCGATGCCGGGAAGGCGATGCGCGTCAAGGTGAAGACTGGCATCCGTCGCGACGGGCGCGTCGAGATCGTCGAAGGGGTAAAGGCGGGCGACTTGGTGGTCACGGCTGGCCAGTTGCGACTGCCGCGCGACGCGATGGAGGTGCGCGTGATCGATCCGGCGCGCCAGCGCGCGGATGGCGGTGGCGGTGGCGGCGGCGCGCAGCAAGGCGGCAAGGGTGGGCCGGTTGCACAAGGCACGCCTGACGCGCCGGGCAAGGCCCCGCCCCAGGGCAAGGCTGGCGTGGCTGGCGGAGGCTGAGCGTGATTCTCTCCGATATCTGCATTCGACGGCCGGTCTTCTCGACGGTGCTGTCGCTGATCATCGTTCTCGTTGGTGCGGTGTCGTACTCACGACTGTCGGTGCGCGAGTACCCGAAGATCGACGAACCGGTCGTCACGGTCACGACGCGTTACGCCGGCGCATCGGCTGACATCATCGAGACCCAGGTCACCAAGCCGCTTGAGGACTCGATCGCCGGAATCGAAGGCGTCGATGTGCTCACCTCGATCTCGCGCGCCGAGCAGAGCCAGATCAGCGTGCGATTCCGGCTCGATCGCGAGCCCGATGGCGCGGCCGCCGACGTGCGCGATCGCGTCGCGCGCGTGCGCGGAAAGCTGCCGCAGGCAATCGACGAAACGGTGATCGCGAAGGTCGAAGCCGACGCGAACCCGGTGATCTGGATGGCGTTTTCCAGCGACAATCGCGACGCGCTGGACGTCTCGGACATCGCCAACCGCATCGTCAAGCCGCGCCTGCAGACGCTGCCCGGCGCCGCCGACGTGCGCATATTCGGAGAGCGCAAGTACGCGATGCGGGTGTGGCTCGACCCCGATCGGCTCGCCGCGTTCAAGCTCACGCCGAACGACGTCGAGGACGCGCTGCGCCGGCAGAACGTCGAGGTGCCTTCGGGGCGCATCGAAAGCCAGCAGCGCGAGTTCACCGTCGTGTCGCAAACCGATCTGCAGCGCGTGAGCGATTTCGAGAGCGTGGTCGTGCGCACCGTGAACGGCTACCCGGTGCGGCTGCGCGACGTGGCGCGCGTGGCGATCGGCGCCGAGAACGAGCGCACGTCGGTGCGCTTCAACGGCAGGCCCGCGGTGTCGCTCGGACTGATCAAGCAGGCCACCGCGAATCCGCTCGTGCTCGCGACTGCGTTGCGCGCCGAGTTGCCCAACATCCGGAACGACCTGCCGCCAGGCGTGACAGTCGACATCGCCAACGACTCGACGCTGTTCATCAGCCGTTCGATCAGTTCCGTGTACACGACCATTGGCGAGGCAGTCGTGCTGGTCGCGCTGGTGATCTTTCTCTTTCTGGGCACGCTGCGTGCGAGCGTCATCCCGCTGGTCACGATCCCGGTGTGCCTGATCGGCGCCTGTACGCTGATGCTGGCCGCCGGATTCTCGATGAACACCCTCACGCTGCTCGCGCTGGTCCTCGCGATCGGGCTTGTCGTCGACGACGCGATTGTGGTGCTCGAGAACATCTACCGGCACATCGAGGACGGCATGGAACCGATGGCCGCGGCGTTTCGCGGCACCAGGGAGGTCGGCTTCGCCGTGATTGCGATGACGCTCACGCTCGCGGCCGTGTACGCGCCGATCGCGTTCACGACCGGGCGCACCGGAAAGCTCTTCGTCGAGTTCGCGCTCACGCTCGCCGGCGCCGTCCTGGTGTCGGGATTCGTCGCGCTCACGCTCTCGCCGATGATGTGCTCGCGCCTGCTGCGCCATGAGCCCAAGCCGAACATCCTGGTACGCGGCGCCGAACACGTTCTCGGCGCGATGACGCGCGGGTACGCTGCCGCGCTGCGCGTCACGCTGCGCCAGCGCTGGCTCGTGATGCTGGTGTTCTTCGCGGTTGCCGGTGCGAGCTACTTCCTCTGGACGGGACTGAAGCGCGAGCTCGCGCCGATCGAGGATCGCGCGACGATCGTCGTCATGATCAACGGGCCCGACGGCGCGTCGATGGAGTACACGCAGAAGTACATGCTCGGCATCGAGAACATCCTGCGCGGAATCAGGGAAGCCGACCGGGTGTTCATCGTCACCGGAAACCCGACCGTGACCCAGGGCATAGGATTCACGCGCCTCGTCGACTGGAGCGAACGCGAGCGCAGCGTCAAGCAGATCATCGCCGATCTGCAACCGAAGCTGCTCGGAATCCCCGGGGTGCTCGCCTTCGCGGTCGCGCCGGCTTCGCTGGGCCAGTCTCCGCGGTCGCGCCCGGTGAACTTCGTGATCCTCTCCTCCGATTCCTACGAGCAGATGCAGCGAACGATCGGACCGATGCTCGCCGAACTGCAGCGCGACCCGAGGCTGCAGGGCGTGGACAGCGACCTGCGTCTGAACAAACCCGAGATCAAGGTTCGCGTCGATCGCGACCGGGCGGCCGATGCGGGTGTCGCGGTCGAGGCGATCGGCCGTGCGCTGGAGACGGCGCTCGGCGGGCGCAACGTCACGCGCTTCAAGCGCGACGGCGAGCAGTACGACGTGATCGTGCAGTTCGACCCGGGAAAGCGCCGCGCGCCAGAGGACATCTCGAACATCTTCGTGCGCGCGCGCAACGACACGATGGTGCCGCTGTCGAGCCTGGTGAGCGCGAGCGAAGGCGTGACCGCGCGCGAGCTGAACCACTTCGCGCAGCGCCGCGCCGTCACGATCACCGCCAACCTCGCGCCGGGATCGTCGCTCGGCGAGGCGGTCGATCTGCTGGAGGCGCAGGCGAGCAAGCACCTGCGCGCCGGTTACGCGATCGACTACAACGGCGAGACGCGCGAGTTCAAGCAGTCGTCCTCGGCGCTTCTGGTGACCTTCGCGCTCGCGCTCGCCTTCATCTACCTGGTGCTCGCCGCGCAGTTCGAGAGCTTCGTCGACCCGCTGATCATCATGCTCACCGTTCCGCTGTCGATGACCGGCGCGCTGGCGCTGCTGCAGTGGACCGGCGGGACGATGAACGTCTACAGCCAGATCGGCCTGATCACGCTGGTAGGCTTGATCACCAAGCACGGCATCCTGATCGTCGAGTTCTCCAACCAGTTGCGCGACGCGGGCAAGGCGCTGTTTCCCGCGGTGATCGAGTCGGCCAGCATGCGCCTGCGCCCGATCCTGATGACCACTGGCGCGATGGTGCTCGGCGCCGTGCCGCTTGCGTTCGCCACCGGTGCGGGAGCGGAGAGCCGCACCCAGATCGGCATGGTGATCGTGGGTGGAATGACCTTTGGTACGCTGTTGACGCTGTTCGTCGTGCCCACCGTGTACACCTTGCTGTCGCGCGAGCGCGACGTCGTGCCCGCGCCGGAGCGCTCCGGCAAGGGCGGGCTCGAGGCAGCAGCCGAGGGCGCGGGGGCGACCCCTTCGCCCGCAGCTACGCGCACTTGAGGCCGAGTCGGCGCCGCGGGCGCGGCTCGATGCAACCGGGGAGAAACACGCGACGATGCGCCAAGTCGTACTGGACACCGAAACTACTGGCTTGAGCGTCGACGACGGCCACCGGATCATCGAAATCGGTTGCGTCGAGGTCGTCAACCGCAGGGTGAGCGCAAGGCACCTCCACCTGTACCTGAATCCGCAGCGCGAGATCGACGAAGGCGCGAGCGCCGTGCACGGAATGACGCTCGAGATGCTGCTCGACAAGCCGCTGTTCTCGCAGGTCGCGAGATCGCTGCTGGAATTCGTCCACGGGGCCGAGGTGGTGATTCACAACGCGCCCTTCGACGAAGGCTTTCTCGACGCCGAGTTGCGGCGCTGCGGGCACGAACCGTTTCGCCGCGGCTGCGCCGGAGTGCTCGACACCTTGCGCATGGCGCGCGACCTGCACCCGGGCAAGCGCAACTCGCTCGACGCCCTGTGCGAGCGCTATGGGGTGTCCAACGCACACCGCAGGCTGCACGGCGCGCTGCTCGACGCCGAGCTGCTCGCCGAGGTGTATCTGGCGATGACGCGGGGGCAGGACAGTCTGGAGATCGGCTTGCGCGACTTGCCGGTGCACGGCGACGACGCGCGACAGGCCATCGATTGGCCGCCGCGCGGCCTCGTGCTCGCGCGAGCGACACCCGAGGAAGCGGCGGCGCACGTCTCGCTGCTCGAGCGCATGGGCCGCGAGTCCGGGAGGTCGCCGCTGTGGCCGGGATCGGGTGGTTTAGAATAGGCCTCCAATCGGCGCCGCCCGCCACGATGCGACGCGCGCTCCTCCAAGTCCAGGCCCGGCCAACGCACTCCCGATGAAAGAACCCAGACACGCGCGCGGCATGCGCGACCGCAAGTCACATCTCTCGCCAGACGCCGAGCGGCTGGTCGCGGCCGCGCTAGGCCTGTCGAACTCCGGCAGTCGCAGCGAAGACCGTTTCTGGGAGGCCGCGCTTTCGGCGCGGATCGAGCGGCTTCTCGACAGCGGCCATCCGCAGGCGGTGTTCGACGCGCTCGATCGCCTCGACCAGACCGATGCCGAGGCCTATGGCGCGTTGATCGAAGCGGTCGAGGACGCGAGCGAGGCGCTCGTGATCGAGGACAACGCAAAGCGCTGGGATTGCCTGCTCGTGTCGGTGCCGCTCGTGGTGTGGACGCGGTTCCGGATCCCCTCCGGTCCGATCGCCGCCGACGCCGCGCAGATGCTCGCGACGCACTGGCAGGCGCACGTGCTGGCGCGCGATGCACGGCTGCGTCTCGTGCCCTATCTCTACAGCATCGACCAGCTGCCGCGCGATTTCGCCGAACTGCGTCGACTCACGCGAAAACTCGCGGCGAGCGTGGTCTCCGGCAATGCGCCCAGGCTCGAGCTGAAGTCGCTTCCGGAAACCGCCGAGATGCTCGCGGACTCGCGTTTCGTGCTCGCGGTGGTCGCGGTCGAACGGGGCCGTCCGATGTTCCGCTGGCAGGAGATCGAGAACAAGGATCACGCCGGACGCGTGCAGTGCCTCGAGCAGTGGATCTCGCAGGGGCGCAGCCACCTCGAGAGCCTGCTGCCGGGTTGCGGTTTCGAGTGTCTGCTTCCCGACGCCTACCACATCAACCTTCGCGAATCGGACCGGCGAGTGCGCCCCTACGCGATTCGCGCCGCGGTGCACCTTCTCACGCACGCGCTCGACGCCGACGCGCAGCAGTTGCGCGCTGCGATCGCGCCGTTTGGCGACGAGCGGGTCGACGAATATCGCGTCGGACTGTCCATCGGCGATTCCGACGAGGTCGCCCAAGGGGTCGTCTGGCCGCTTCTCGGCGCCGAGATCGATTCCGACGAGCCTTCACCGCTCGAGGCGATTCGCGACGCCCTGCGCGAGGCCGGGGTGACCGACACGCGTGTCTGGCCGGAACTGCTGGAGCCGGAATTCTGCGAGGATTGCGGCGTGCCGCTTTACCCGAACACCAGGGGCGAGATCGTTCACGCCGAGATGCCCGACGACGTCGAACCCGAGGCGAATCAGTTCCACTGAGCGCACGCGGTGCGCTTGCCGCTCAGCGGGGCACGATCGCCGTGCGCGAGCTTTCGATCCGTTCGTCGAGATATGCGCCATAGAAGTCCCGCGACGCGTAACCGACCAGGCGTTGCGCCAGTTCGCCGCGCGGACCGAGAAAGGCGACCGTGGGTGTGACCCTGATCTGCAGCGCGCGCGCAAGCCCCTCGGGCGAGTCGGCTTCGCGCCAGTTCGGCGGCTGCGGCGACCTCGACGCGATCGCAGCGGACGACGCGCCCGCCGCGGGCGCGCCGGCTCGCGGGTCGTTGCCGCGAGCCGATGCGGCGAACGCTCGCGCGTCGGCGATGTCGAATTCGACCACGATCACACCGCGGCTGTCGTGTTCGCTCGCGAGGTGCAGCAACTGCTCGCGGCGTATCGCTTCGCAAAACGGACAACCCGCCTGGCTGAACAGCGCGACGATTGGCCTGCGCTCGCGTTCAGCGCGCACGAGCAGCGCCGCGAGCGATTCCGGCCGCGGCAGATGGCGCGCGCCCGCCTGCGCGCCGGCCGCCCGAGCCGCGGCCGCCGGACCGAGTCCGGACAGCGTTGCCGCGGCCCACGCGAGCGGGCTTCGGATCACCAGGCGCCGCAGGCCGCTGGCGCCGATTGCTGTCGCTGATCGCATCTCGCGATCTTAGGCGTGATCGCGCGAACGAAGAAGCCCCGTGCGGCAATCCTCTTTCCGCGCCGCGTGCTTGGGTTTCCCCTCTAACCCGGGCGGGTATAGCCCAACAGGGTATGCGAAACGATTGGACAAACGCTCGATACCGGGTTGTAGAATTGATCCAGAGCAAATCCTGCCTTCCCAGAGTGGGAATCAATCCAAGGACCAGAGGAGACACCATGATTTCATCTCGCCGACAGACGCTGCAGGCCGCCGGTGGTATCGGCTTGTACGGCGCGCTCGTGGCGATCGGCGTCGCGCCCGCCAGCGACGCGATCGCGCAGGAGAAGTTCAATTCCGCCGCGTTCCAGGCCAAGTCGGTGGCCGACACGATCAAGGCACTCGGCGCGACTGGCAGCCCGACCTCGAGCGAAATCGCGATCGTCGCGCCCGACATCGCTGAGAACGGCGCGGTCGTGCCGGTGGGCATCAAGAGCAGCCTGCCCAAGACCGAGTTCGTTGCGCTGCTGGTAGACAAGAACCCCTTCCCGCTCGCCGGGGCCTACGACATCCTTCCCGGCGCGCAGGCCGAGGTGAACATGCGCATCAAGATGGGGCAGAGTTCCGACGTCTACGCGATCGTGCGCGCCGACGGCAAGTACTACATGGCCAAGAAGGAGATCAAGGTCACGCTCGGCGGCTGCGGCGGCTGACCGGCGCGGGCTCTCACTTCAAGACAAGCTAGGCACAGGAGCGACACAGATGGCAGATCCGATGCGCATTCGCGCGACAGCAAAGGACGGCGTGGCAGACGTGCGCGTGTTGATGGCGCACGAAATGGAAACCGGTCAGAGGAAGGACTCCAGCGGCAAGGTCGTCCCGGCCTGGCACATCACCGAGGTCACCGCGGCGCTCAACGGCAAGGCGGTGCTGGTCGCGCACTGGGGACCGGCGATCTCGAAGAACCCGTACCTGCAGTTCAAGATCCAGGGCGCGAAAGCCGGCGACAAGGTGAGCGTGTCGTGGGTCGACAACAAGGGCGAGAAGCGCACCGACGAAGCGACCGTCGGCGGTTGAGCGAATGCGCAGCCACCGCGCCGCCGGCGTAGCGGTGCGGGCAGTTCACCACCAGGCCCGACCCAGCGGGCGTGCCTTACCACTTGGGAGACGACGATGAGACGACTGCTTCAGGCATTTCCCGCGGCGTTCGCGGCCGGCTGCCTGCAGGCGCACGAGAAGCACGTTTACCTCAAGCCCTGAACCGTTCGCCCGGGCGCGGGCGCGACGGTCATGGGCGGCAGGCACGCGGCATCAGACCGCGGTCGACCTGCAGAACATCAAGGAATGGAGACAGGCACCGATGCAGACCTCGAAACGAACACTCGCGGCGATGGCCGCGTGCGGCGCGATCGCCACGGCATTCGCGTTCCCTCCTGGCGCCCGGGCGCAGGAAAAGAGCGAGACGATCAAGGCGATCGAGAAGTATCGCGAGATGCTCCAGGACGGCAACCCGGCCGATCTCGACGTGGCCAGGGGCGAGCAGTTGTGGAAGACCAGGCGCGGGCCGAAGAACGCGAGCCTCGAAGGTTGCGACATCGGCAAGGGACCTGGCGTGGTCAAAGGGGCGTACGCCGAACTGCCGCGCTATTTCGCCGACACCGACCAGGTAATGGATTTCGAGAGCCGGCTGGTGCACTGCATGATCACGCTGCAGGGCTTCAAGCGCGAGGACGCGATCAGGAAACCGTTTTCGGGTGGCGCCGAGCGCGGCACCGACCTCGAGGTGCTCACCGGCTACGTGGTCGACGCTTCGCGCGGGTTTCCCGTGGGCATTCCGCAGTCGCATCCGAAGGAAGTGGCGTCGTACAAGCGCGGCGAGAAGATCTTCTTCTATCGCGGGGGGCCCTACGATTTCTCCTGCGCCACCTGCCATTCGATCGATGGCCAGCGCATCCGGTTGCAGGATCTCCCGACTCTTGCCAAACCCGAGGACGCGAAGAAGGCGTTTACGACCTGGCCAGCGTACCGCGTTTCCCAGGGCGCGTTGCGCACGATGCAGTGGAGGCTGAACGACTGCTTTCGCCAGCAGCGATTTCCAGAACTGCAGTACGGATCACAGGCGTCGATCGACCTGATCACCTATCTGGGGGTCACTGCCAAGGGCGGCAAGATGGATTCGCCCGCGATCAAGCGCTGAGCGACAGGAGACATGGCAATGAAAATGAGAACGATCGTCGTGGCGCTGGCAGCCGCAGTGGTGGTGGCCGGGTGCGCGACCGGCGCGGGTTCCGAAGAAGACGTCGTGCAGACGCTGAAGTCGTCTTTCAAGGCGAGGGGGATCGCCAAGCTCGATCGACTGGACCAGAGCGAATTGCAGCGGGAGTGCTCGCGCTACGCGCAGGCGCCGATGCCCAAGCCGCTCGCCGAGAAGCTCGAGAAGGCGGCGATGGCGACGGTGAAGTATCCGGCCGACGGGAAGTACATCGGTGACTGGAAGAATGGTGAGTCGATCGCGCAGACCGGCCGCGGCCTGCAGTACAACGACAGCGCCAACACGATCAACGGAGGCAACTGCTACGCCTGTCACCAGCTCTCGGAGCAGGAGATGTCGTACGGCAACATCGGTCCGTCGCTACGCAACTACGGCAAGGTGCGCGGCACCTCCGAGCCGATCCTCAAGTACACGTGGGCCAAGATCTGGAACGCGCATGCGTTTAACGCGTGCTCGCAGATGCCGCGTTTCGGCGACGCCGGCATCCTGACCGAGGCGCAGTTGAAGGATGTCATGGCGCTGCTGCTCGATCCTGCGTCGCCGAACAACCAGTGATGAGCTGAGTGGGGTGCGGCCGCTTCGAGCGGCCGCTTTTCTTTTGTGCAGTCCTGCGGCGCGCCAGGCCCTTGGGCATACGCGGCGGCGCATCGAAACGGGAAACGAAAGTCCATGGATCGACGCGAATTCCTCCAGGTACTTGCGGCCGGTTCGGCCGCCGGCTTGCCGCTCGCCGGCTGCGCGAACATCGGCCCGACCGCCGGCGTCGGCGCTGGCGCGGCTGCCGAGGCGATGTACGACCTGCCGCGCTTCGGCAATCTGAGCGTGATGCACTTCACCGATTGCCACGCGCAGCTGCTGCCGGTGTATTTTCGCGAGCCCAGCGTGAACATCGGCATGGGCGCGGCCGATGGCAAGGCTCCCCACCTCGTTGGCGAGCACCTGCTCAAGGCCTTCGACGTTCGCCCGGGCAGCCGCGAGGCGCACGCCTTCACCTACCTCGATTTCGAAAGCGCCGCGCGCACCTACGGCAAGGTCGGCGGCTTCGCGCACCTCGCCACGCTGGTCAAGCGCCTTCGCGCCTCGCGTCCGGGCGCGCTGCTGCTCGACGGCGGAGACACATGGCAGGGTTCGGGGACCGCGCTGTGGACCAACGGGCAGGACATGGTCGACGCCTGCAAGCTCCTGGGCGTGGACATGATGAGTCCGCACTGGGAATTCACGCTCGGCGCGAAGCGGGTGAAGGAGATCATCGAGAAGGACTTCGCCGGCAACATCGAGTTCCTCGCGCAGAACGTCAAGACCACCGATTTCGAGGATCCGGTCTTCAAGCCCTACGCGCTGCGCACGATCAACGGCGTTTCGGTGGCGATCGTCGGACAGGCGTTTCCGTACACGCCGATCGCCAACCCGCGCTACATGGTCGCGCAGTGGAGTTTCGGAATCCAGGAAGAACGGATGCAGGCGATGGTCAGCGAGGCGCGAGCCAAGGGCGCACAGGTCGTGATCGTGCTCTCTCACAACGGCATGGACGTCGACCTGAAGATGGCCTCCAGGGTGAGCGGAATCGACGCGATCATGGGCGGGCACACTCACGACGGCGTGCCGCACCCCACGCTGGTGAGCAATCGCGCAGGCAAGACGCTGGTCTCCAACGCCGGGTCCAACGGAAAATTCCTCGGTGTGCTGGACCTGGAGCTCTCGGGTGGAAAGCTGGTCGATTACCGCTACCGGCTGCTTCCGGTGTTTTCGAACATCCTGCCCGCCGATCGCGAGATGCAGGCGCTGATCGACCGGATCCGCGCGCCCTTCAAGGCGAAGCTCGAGCACGAACTCGCGCTGACCGAGGGGTTGCTGTATCGGCGCGGGAACTTCAACGGCACCTTCGACCAGCTGATCCTCGACGCGATGATGGAAGTAAAGGGCGCGCAGATCGGCTTCTCTCCGGGCTTTCGCTGGGGCACCTCGATCCTGCCCGGGCAGGCGATCACGCGCGAGCACCTGATGGACCAGACCGCGATCACCTATCCTTTCACCACGGTGAACGACATGACCGGCGAATTCATCAAGACGGTACTCGAGGATGTCTGCGACAATCTGTTCAACCCCGATCCCTATTACCAGCAAGGCGGCGACATGGTGCGCGTGGGCGGGCTCACCTACACCTGCACCCCGCACGCGTCGATGGGAAGCCGGATCAGCGACATGCGCCTCGCCGGCAGACCGATCGAAGCGGCGAAGACCTACCGCGTGGCAGGCTGGGCGCCGGTGGCCGAGGGCGCGAGCGGCGAGCCGATCTGGGACGTGGTCGAGACCTGGCTCAAGGCGAAGAAGACGATCAGCCCGCGGACGCTGAACCTGCCGCGGTTGGTGGGCATGCACGACAACATGGGGCTTGCGTGATGAATGCGATCAGTGCAACAAACGTCGATCCGCGCCGTGCCGCTGCGCCGCCTGTTCGTGCGCGTTCGGCCCGCGTGGTGGCGAACGTCCGGATGCTGGCCGCCGTCTTGCTCGCGAGCGTGTTCGCGGCCGCGCCCGCGGCCGCTTCGGGCCTGGTCACCGTGAAGCAGCTCACTCCCGAGACTGCCCTGAAGGCCGCGCAGGCGGCGCTCGCGTACTGTCGCGGCAAGGGTTACCAGATCGGCGTCGCGGTGGTCGACCGCGCTGGCGTCGCGCAGGTGTTCCTGCGCGACCGTTTCGCCGGCGCGCACACGCTCGACATGGCGATCAACAAGGCCTGGACCGCGGCGTCGTTTCGCATCCCGACCACGCCCTTGGCTGCGGAAACGCAACCCGGACGCCCGATGAGCGGGCTGCCCACCCGCCCCCGCGTGCCCCCCGGGGGGGGCGCCCCCACTTGCGGGGGGGGGGGTTCGGGGGGCGCGGCGTTCGGGGTCACCGGCGCGCCGCGCGGCGAGGCCGACGACGATTGCGCGAGGGCGGGCGTCAAGTCGATCGAGGCCGACATCGCGTTTTGAGCGCCTACCCGCGGTCCCTGCGCTCAGGCTGATGTTCTACGCGCGCCCCCCCGATCGCAACGCGAAAGGCGAGCCGGACGAATCGTGCGCGCGCCACGGCAGGCTCGGAAAGTGGCTGTGGCTGCTCTGGTTGGCGATCGCGCTCGTGATCGCGCTCGTGTTCGGGCACGGCGTCGCATCGGGCAATTGCGCAGCGCCGGCGCGAAGCGATGCGACAGTCGCGATCGCGGCGTGCGCGGGCGAGCGACTACAATGGCGCTGAATCGCGGACGATGAAACGGGCACGATGAACGACAAGGCAGGGCAACCGGAGCGCCTCGCGCCGGGCGATCTCGGCGAGACGATCACGCCACTGCGCGAATTCGTCGCCGCGGTCACGCGCCTGGTCGAGCGAACGCGCGACGAGCCGGCGATAGTCGCCGAGGCGCGTCCGTTGCTTGCAACACTGGTGGCCGAGGACGGCTGGTTGCCCGGGCCGTACACGGTGCCCGACCCGAAGTTCTATTGCCAGTACCTGCTGCACTGCGACCCGCTCGAACGCTTCTCGGTGGTGAGTTTCGTCTGGGGGCCAGGCCAGGCAACCCCGGTACACGACCACATGGTGTGGGGGATGATAGGGGTGCTGCGCGGTGCCGAGAAGTGCCAGCGTTTCCGGCGCGGGCCCGACGGGCGCTGGTCGGAAGATGGCGCCGAGCACCTGCTCGCGCGCGGCGAGGTCGACGTCGTCTCGCCGACGCTGGGCGACGTGCACCGTGTGGCGAATGCCCACCAGGATCGCGTCTCGATCAGCATCCACGTCTATGGCGCGAACATCGGTGCGGTGTCGCGCCACGTCTACGCGCCCGGATCCGGCGAGGTGAAGCCCTTCGTGTCGGGTTACTCGTCCGCGGCGCTGCCCAACCTCTGGGATCGCTCGTCGCGAGTCAGGAAGTCAATCCAGGGACAACAATGAAAACGATCGTCGCCGCCACCGATTTCTCCGCCAGCGCGCACGACGCGCTCGAGCGCGCGGCGCAGCTCGCGCGCGCCCACGGCGCCCAGTTGCACCTGCTGCACGCTCCTTCGTACGGCCAGTGGTCGCAGGGCACCGGCATGTTCAGCCACCTGTTCGACGACGGCAATGCACCGAGCGTCGAACAGGATCGTGCGCGGCTGGACAAGATCGCCGTCGGACTCAACAGGCGGTTTCGCGTGCGCGCCGAGTGCCATGTTCTGCCTGGAAAGGCGGCGACCGAGATCGCCGCCTTCGCGCAGTCGCGCGAAGCCGACCTCGTCGTGCTCGCCTCGCGGGGAGAGGGCGGCGTCAAGCGCCTCGCGCTGGGCAGCACCGCGCTCAAGGTGATCTGGGCGACGCTCGCGCCGGTGCTGCTGGTGCGTGAACCGACCGAGGCTGGCTATGCGAGCATGCTGGTCGCCACCGATCTCTCCGAGCG
The DNA here is from genome assembly GCA_023384005.1 of Burkholderiaceae bacterium. Lineage (GTDB taxonomy): Bacteria > Pseudomonadota > Gammaproteobacteria > Burkholderiales > Burkholderiaceae_E > Quisquiliibacterium. The sequence goes on from JAHDXY010000021.1 coordinate 18,112, forward strand.
TGCGGCCCACGTCTGCACGACGGCTGCGGCCCTGCTCCCCAAGGCCGCGCTCACGCTGGTCCATGCGTTTCGCGCCGAGTTCGAAACCGCGCTCGAGCTGGTCGGTGCGCGCGCCGAATCGCTGCGCCGCTATCGCGCTGACCAGGGCACCGCGGCTGCCGCGCGACTGGAGGACCTGTGGAACGAGGTGCGCGGGCGCGGCCGTCGCAAGGCGCAGTGCGTGATCGCGCACGGCCACCCGGTGCCGGTCGTGCTCAAGGCGGTGTCCGAATACGCGCCCGAGCTCGTCGTGCTGGGCAAGCACTCGGGCCCGCGCTGGGAGGAGAAGATCCTGGGCAGCGTCGTGCAGAACCTGCTGCAGCAGCTCAGGACCGACGTCCTGGTCGTGCCCTGAGGCGCGCGCGGCTCAGTAGGTCTCGACGTGGTAGCGGCCCTGTTCGCGCAGGGTCGGCAGCAGTTCGCTCCACGACAGCCCGTGTTCCCTGCAGATGTCGCGAAACGCCTCGTCCACCCCCGTTTCCATGCCCTTGAGCCCGCAGATGTAGACGTAGGTGTTCTCGTCGCGCAGCATCCGCGCGACCGCCTCGCCGCGCTCGCGGATCCTGTCCTGCACGTACTTCTTCGGCTCGTCGGGCACGCGCGAAAACGCGAAGTTGATGTCGATCAGCTCGCTCGGCAGCTTGAGCAGCGGTCCGAAGTACGGCAGCTCCTGCGGCATGCGCGCGCCGAAGAACAGCATCAGCTCTCCGCCTTCGTTGCGCGCGATGCGCCTGCGCCGACGCTCGGTCATCGCGCGCATCGGCGCCGATCCGGTGCCGGTGCAAACCATCAGCAGAGACGATCCAGGGTGATTGGGCATCAGGAAGGTGTTGCCGTAGGGGCCCACCACCTGCACCTTGTCGCCCTTGGCGAGGTCGCAAAGGTAGTTCGAGCACACGCCCTTCACCGGTTGGCCGTCGTGATCGGCGGTGACGCGCTTGACCGTGAGCGATAGGTTGTTGTAGCCGGGGCGTTCACCGTCGCGCGGGCTCGCGATCGAGTACAGACGCAGGTGGTGCGGCTTGCCCTCGGAGTCGGTTCCCGGCGCGAGGATGCCGATCGACTGGCCTTCGAGCACCGGGAAGGCCTGTTGCCCGAAGTCGAGCACGAGGTGGCGAATGTCCGACGAAGCGCCGGCGTCGGTGATGCGGAAGTTCCCCGCCACCGTCGCGATCGCCGGCTTTTGCAGCGCGTACAGGTTCAGGTACGGATGCGCGGCCGACCACGGCGGGCGCGCGGTGCCGCCCTGTCCGGAGGTCGCCGCCCTGGTGATGCGAACGACGTCGTCCGGGGTCTCGCTCGACTGCTCCTTCTCGGGAACGCTCGCGGCCGGCAGTTCGTCCCATCCGAACTGGTCGTCGAGCGAAAAGGGCGTCGCGCGTTCGACGTTGCGGAAGTTGTCGATCGCCCCTGTGGGGCAGGGTGCGATGCAGCCGTTGCACCAGTTGCACACGTCGAACTTCACGACGTAGTTGCGCGCGTCGTGCGTGATCGCGTCGATCGGGCACATCTCCTCGCAGGTGTTGCAGCGGATGCAGATCTCGGGATCGATCAGGTGCTGCCTGACCAGTCCGGTCGATTCGGTCGCGCTCATCGTTCTCTCGTCCTCCGGTTCGCGTCGCTCGCCTCGCCTCGCCGCCCGGCGAGGCGGCCGCGACACGGCGTTCAGGCGAAGCGCACGTATTCGAAATCCACTGGCTGGCGGTTGATGCCGATGGTCGGCGGCGCGATGTAGCTGGCGAACTTCCCCGGTTCGACGACCCGTCCCATCAGCGACTGGACGAACTGCCGGTCGTCGTTGCTGGGCAGCCACTGGCCGTGCATATGGGTCCAGTCGGCTTCGCTCAGCACCTTGCCCTGCGGGCTCACGTGATAGCCGGTGAACACCCCGATGCGGCGATTGAACCCCTTGTGCGGAAGCGAGAAGCGGAACCCGACGCCGAGTTTCTCCGGCACGCGGTTCCAGCGCGTGATCCCGGAAGCGACATCGGCGATCCAGTCGTCGCGCAGCCGTTCGTTGAGCGTAGAGAGCGCCGGCGCGTGCTTGTCGACGATCCGGTCTGCGACCACGTCCATCACCGGGTACTCGCTGCCGTGGAGCTGGTGGTCGTCGTCGAGCTTGGTCTCGTCGTGCCGGCCCTTCAGTCCGTTGGCGTAGAAGTTCGCCGCGTTGGACGAAACCTCGGCGCCGTAGAGGTCGCTGGTGACGCTGAAGTGGAAGTTCAGGTAACGCTGGATCGTCGGCAGGTCGATCGCGCCGAGGGCGCGCAGCTTCGCCGGGTCTTCGGTCTTGTGTTCGACCATCAGCTCGCAGGTGCGCTGGATCATCCGCGCGACACCTGATTCACCCACGAACAGGTGGTGCGCCTCCTCGGTGAGCATGAACCGGCAGGTGCGCGAGAGCGGGTCGAAGCCAGATTCCGCCAGCGCCGAGAGCTGGAACTTCCCGTCGCGGTCGGTGATGAAGGTGAACATGAAGAACGAGAGCCAGTCGGGGGTCTTCTCGTTGAACGCGGTCAGGATGCGCGGATTGTCCGCGTCGCCCGAGCGACGCTCGAGCAGCGCCTCGCCCTCGTCGCGGCCGTCGCGGCCGAAGTGCGCGTGAAGCAGGTACACCATCGCCCAGAGGTGACGGCCTTCCTCGACGTTGACCTGGAACAGGTTGCGCAGGTCGTACAGCGACGGGCAGGTCAGCCCGAGGTGGCGCTGCTGCTCGACCGAGGCCGGCTCGGTATCGCCCTGCGTGACGATGATCCGGCGCAGCGTCGATCGATACTCGCCGGGCACCTCCTGCCAGGCGGCCTCGCCCTTGTGCGCGCCGAAGTTGATCCTGCGATCGCTTTCGGGCGGGGCGAGGAAGATCCCCCAGCGATAGTCGGGCATCTTCACGTGGCCGAAATGGGCCCATCCCTTCGGGTCGACACTGACTGCGGTGCGCAGGTAGACCTCGCTGGTCTGGCTCTTGTCGGGGCCCATCTCGCTCCACCACTGCAGGAAGGCCGGCTGCCAGTGCTCGAGCGCGCGCTGAAGCGCCTTGTTGCTCGAGAGATCGACGTTGTTGGGTATGCGCTCGCTATAGTTGATCGACATGCTGTGTTCCTCTGGTGCTGCGACGCTGGTCGCGAATTCTTGATCTGAATCAGGTCGAGCGTACCGGAGCAGGATGGACAATTCAAGCAGGAAATTGCACGCTGAGTCGTGAAGTAGAAATATAATGCTTTGGCGAGCGATGAACCAGGTCAACCGCGGAAATCGCCGCGCGAATGCTCGCGCGGCAGCGATCGGGGGAGAAGGATGAACCAGACTCGAATCGAAGGATCGGACCCGGGCACTGCCGAACTCGCGCTCGACGCGCTCAGGGCAGTAATCGACCCGGAGATGGGAATGGACGTGGTCGACCTCGGCATGATCTACGCGGTCGAGGCGAACGAGGGTCGGGTGCGGGTCGAGATGACGATGACATCGGCCGCGTGTCCGATGGCGGATTCGATCGTTCGCGATGCGCGTGCCGTACTCGAGCGTTCGTTGCCCGAGCCCGCCGAGATCGAGGTCGAGCTCGTCTGGGACCCCCCGTGGACGCCGGCGATGATGTCCGACGAGGCGCGTTCGTTCTTCGGGTGGGAGGGATGAGCGCGCCGCGTGGCGCGGCGGTCGTGCCGCCGCGCGCGCCTGCGCCCGCGTTCGGGCGCCTGCCGCTGGTCGCAGCCGGGTTGGCGTCGCTCGTGATCGGGACCGTCGCGGGCCTCGCGCGCGCCGGGCTCGACCTGCCGGCGATCCACGCCTCGGTGCACGCGCCGCTGATGATCGGCGGCTTTCTGGGCACCGTGATCAGCCTGGAACGCGCCGTGGCGCTCGGCGCGAGATGGGGGTACCTGGCCCCCGCGATCGCGGCGCTCGCCGCTGCGGTGCTCTGGTTGTGGCCCGATGCGCCGGCCGCCGGCGGTGCAGGGCTGACGGGCGAACTGTCCGGGTTGAGGGTTGCCGCCGAAATGCAGCTGTTCGGCGGCTTCCTGCTCGCCTTCATCTGCTGGCGACTGCACAGGCGCCAGCCTGCGACGCATTCGCGGGTGCTGATTGCCGCCGCGCTGTGCTGGCCGGTGGGCACTGCAACCTGGCTGTTCACCGCCGACCCGGGGCGTGGTGTCGTCGCGTGGATCTCGTTTCTGGTGCTGACGATCGCCGCCGAGCGGCTCGAGCTGTCGCGATTCATGCCGACTCGGCGCCGCACGCTGGCCGGTTTCCTTGCCGGGGTCGCGATCTTCCTGGTGGCGGTGGCCGTGTCGATCGTCGACAGCGACGCGGGCAAGGCGGCATTGGGCGTTGGCGCGTTGGTGCTCGCGGCCTGGCTCGCGCGCAACGACATCGCAAGACGCACGGCGCGCCTGCCGGGCCTGGCGGGCTTCATCGGGAAGTCGCTGCTCGCGGGGTACTTCTGGCTCGCGGCGGGCGGCGTTCTGATCGGCGCGCAGGCGATCGGGCTGCGCGCCGCAGACGGCGCCTGGCTGGGCGACGCCGCCGTGCACGCGCTGTTGCTCGGATTCGTGATGTCGATGGTCCTGGCGCACGCGCCGGTGATCTTCCCAGCCGTGATGCGTGTGAGCATGCCCTGGCACTGGAGCTTCTACGTTCCCGCGCTGCTGCTCAACGCGTCGCTCCTGCTTCGGGTCGGCGGCGACGTCGCGCTGAACCCCGCGGTGCGCGAGGCGGGCGCTGCGGGCAACGCGCTCGCGCTCGCGGCGTTCCTGGTTTCGACGATCAGTGCGGTGATCCGCGGCGCTCGCGCTGGACGATCTTGAGCATCGTCGCGATGGTGATCGACCCGAGAACGGCACGCGCGGTCTGGTCGATCTCGTCGAGAACGCGTGCGATCCCGCGCCCCTCGTCAGTGGAGTTCTCGCGCTCGCCGCCCTCGGCCGGTCGCGCGCTGATGTCCTCGAACAACTCGACCACGTCGAGCAGCGTCGTGCGCCGCGCGTTGCCGACGAAGCGATAACCGCCGCCGACGCCGCGCGAGGACTCGAGCAGGCCGGCGCGACCGAGTAGCCGAAGTACCTTCGCGAGATGGTGCACCGACACTCCATACTTGTGCGCCACCTCGGACGCGACCACCTGGCGTGCGGGGTCGGTCGCTGCCTCGAGCAGGCTGCACAACGCGATGCTGGTGCTCTTTTGCAGTTTCATTTCCCGGGTCGTTCAGCCGTTTGGCCGTTCAGTCGTCCAGATCGCGCTCGAGCGCGAGGAAGGGAGCGGCCATCATCCGCTGGCTGCGAAAGAAAGCCATCACCAGGTGGTTGTCCCGCGCGAGCAACGTGCGTACCTTCGTCACGCCTGTGCGCTTGAAGCGTTCGCAGATCGCGTCGAGCATCTGGCTGGCGACGCCGGACTCGCGATGGCCCGGACGCACGCTTATCCCAAACACCCAGCCGCATGGCGGCGAGCCGAACTCCCAGTCGCGCACGTCGCCCAGGATGAAACCGACCACCTCTCCGACCGCGGCGTCGGCCACAAGAAAGAAACGCTGCTGGCGAGCGGTGCCGCCGCCGTAGCGCGCGTACATCTCGTACCAGTAGTCGAGCTTCGTCACGCCGGTGACCTCGGCGTCGATCTCGATCACGCGTGCGAGGTCGGCCTGCAGCGCGGGTCGTATCGTGACGGTGCTGTCGGTGCTGTCGCTCATGCGGGCGAAAAGTTGACTCCGATCAAAAATGGTAACACGATACCACTTTAAGATGGCCGGCGAGCATCGGCATTTTTCATATAACGACCGCATCAGGAGAACCAGATGAAAGCGAGCCTGCAACCGGGCCTGACGATGACGCGCGAGTACCCGGTTGATCGCGAGCGCACGATCGGGTTCATGGGCGAGGGCGCGCGGGTGTACGCGACGCCGATGCTGGTGCGCGACATCGAGATGACCTGCCGCGATCTGCTGCTCGAGCACCTCGACGAAGGCGAGGATTCGGTCGGTACGCGGGTCGAGATCGACCACATCGCGGCGACGCTGCTCGGCATGACCGCGACGATCTCGGCGAAGCTGACCGGCGTCGACGGGCGCGCCGTGTCCTTCGAGGTCAGCGCAAGCGACGGTATCGACACGATCTGCCGTTGCCGCCACAACCGTTTCGTGGTCGACGTGAAGTCGACCGAGGCGCGGCTCAAGGCCAAGGCCGCCAAGGCGGGGCTCTGATGACCGGTGCCGCCGACTCGGGCGTGCGCAAGGTTCCGACCTACTGCTACCAGTGCGTCGCCGGTCCGGACCTGCTCACCGTCAAGGTGCGTGACGGCGTCGCGACCGAGGTCGAGCCGAACTTCTGCGCGGCCGATGTCCATCCGGGCGGCGGCAAGGTCTGCGTAAAGGCCTACGGGCTGATCCAGAAGGTCTACAACCCGCACCGGGTCACGACCCCGATGAAGCGGACCAATCCGCTCAAGGGGCGCGACGAGGACCCCGGCTTCGTCGCGATCTCGTGGGACGAGGCTTTCGAGACGATCGCGGCGAAGCTAAACGCGATCCGCGAGAGCGGTCTGCTCGACGAGTCCGGTTACCCGAAGGTCGCCGCGAGCTTCGGCGGCGGCGGCACGCCGCAGTCGTACATGGGCACCTTCCCCGCGTTCCTGGCTGCCTGGGGGCCAATGGACATGGGTTTCGGTTCCGGGCAGGGCGTGAAGTGCTATCACGCCGAGCACCTCTACGGCGAATTGTGGCATCGCGCGTTCACCGTCTCGCCAGACACTCCGCTCACGAACTACCTGATCTCCTGCGGCGCCAACGTCGAGGCTTCGGGCGGGGTGGTTGGAGTGTGGCGCCACGCCAATGCGCGCGCGCGCGGGATGAAGAGGGTGCAGGTCGAACCGCACCTGTCTGTGACCGGGGCGTGCTCGGCGCAGTGGGTGCCGATCAGGCCCAAGACCGACGCGGCCTTCCTCTATGCGCTGCTTCACGTGATGGTCCACGAGACCGCGCGCGAGCGGCTCGACCTGGCGTTTCTGCGTGATGCCACGTCGTCTCCCTATCTGGTGGGCGAGGGCGGCTACTTCCTGCGCGACCCGCAGAGCCGCAAACCCCTGGTGTGGGACCGCAACGGCGCGCGCGCGGTGCCGCACGACACGCCTGGGATCGATGCGGCGCTCGAAGGCGAGTACGAAGTCGGCGCGATCGAGGTCGGCGCCGACGACACAGTGCTCGGACAGGGCGTGCTGCGCGGCAGGCCCGCGTTCGCGCGCTTCGTCGAGCACATGTCGACTTATTCGCCCGAGTGGGCCGAAGGCATTTGCGACGTCGCGGCATCGACGATCCGCGGGATCGCCACGCAATTCGTCGACGAGGCCTGCGTCGGCCAGACGATCGAGGTCGAGGGGCAGACGATGCCGTACCGGCCGGTAGCGGTGAGCCTCGGCAAGACGGTCAGCAACGGCTGGGGCGCGTTCGAGTGCTGCTGGGCGCGCACGATGCTGGTTGCACTCGTGGGCGCGCTCGAGGTGCCCGGGGGGGCGCTCGGCACGACGGTGCGCCTGAATCGCCCGCTAAACGAACGGATCCGAAGCGTGCGCCCCGGCGAAGACGGGTTCATGGCTTTTCCGTTCAACCCGACCGACCGCGAGGGCTGGAGCGAGCGCCCGAACATCCGCAACGCCTACCGCACGATGGTGCCGATCTCGGCCGACGGACCCTGGAGCCAGGCGCTCGGGCCGACGCACTTTTCCTGGATGTTTCTCGACGAGACGCCCAAGGGATTGCCCAAGGTCACGCTTCCCGAGGTGTGGTTCGTTTATCGAACCAATCCCGCGATCTCGTTCTGGGACACGGGGGCGATCACCGAGAGCATCGCGCGCTTTCCCTTCGTGGTGGCGTTCGCGTACACGCGCGACGAAACCAACCACATGGCCGACGTCCTGCTGCCGGATTGCGTCGACCTTGAGAGTCTGCAACTGATCCGGATCGGCGGTTCGAAGTACGTCGAGCAGTTCTGGGATCGCGAGGGTTTCGCGCTGCGCCAGCCGGCTGTCGCGCCGCGCGGCGAGTCGCGCGATTTCACCGACATCGCGACCGAGCTCGCCGCGCGCACCGGCCTGCTCGAGAAGTACAACGCCTCGATCAACAAGGGTGCGGCGGGCGCGCCGCTGTCGGGCGAGGGCTTCGACTACCGGCTCGACACCGCCGTGCGCCACGAGTGCGACGCGATCTGGGACGCGGTCTGTCGCGCGGCGAGCGCCGGCATCTCAGAGGGCGAAGAGGTCCGCGGACTGGACTGGTTCCGCGAGCACGGGCTGATGACGCGTCCGTTCTCGCGCGCCGACTGGTACCTTTACCCGACGCTGCGCGCCAACGGGCTGCGCTTCGAACTGCCCTACCAGGAGCGGCTCCTGCGCATCGGCACGCAACTGGGCAACCGCCTGCACGAGCGCGACCTGCACTGGTGGGACGAGCAGCTCAAGGAGTACCAGGCCTTGCCGGCGTGGTCCGACTTCCCCGGCAAGTGGGAAAACGCGACGCTCGAGGCGGGCGGCAAGCTCGACGATTTCCCGTTCTGGCTGCTCACAGCGCGCAGCATGCAATACGCATGGGGTGGAAACGTCGGCATACAGCTGATGCGCGAAGTGTCCGACAACGTCGCCGGTCACCGCGGCGTCGTCGTCAACACCGCGCGCGCGCAGGCGCTCGGAATCCACGATGGCGACGAGGTCGAGATCGCAACGCCGCAACGCATGACCAGCGGCCGCGCGGTGCTGCGACAGGGGATTCGCCCCGACACGTTGTTGCTGCTCGGGCAGTTCGACCACTGGGTCACGCCGCTCGCCAAGGATTTCGGCATGCCCAGCCTGAACACGCTGATGCCGATGTCGCTCGCGCTCACCGACGCGACCGGATCGGGCGCGGACATCGTGCGCGTGTCGTTGCGCCCTCTGGGGGCCGCGCGATGACCCGATGGGCGATGGTCGCGGACCTGCGCCGCTGCGTCGGGTGCCAGACCTGCACGGCGGCCTGCCGCCACGCCAACGCGACCCCGCCAGACACGCAGTGGCGCCGGGTGATCGACATGGAGACCGGCGAATACCCGCAAGTGAGCCGGGTCTTCGTTCCAGTCGGGTGCATGCATTGCGAGGACCCGCCGTGCATGACGGTGTGCCCGTCGACCGCTACGCGCAAGCGCGACGACGGCATCGTCACGATCGACTACGACCTGTGCATCGGTTGCGCGTACTGCGCGGTGGCGTGCCCGTACCAGGCCCGCTACAAGACCGATCGCGCCAGCTTCGCCTACGGCGAGGCGATCGAGAGCGAGGCGCAGCGCTTCGACGCGGCCAGGCTCGCGGTCGCCACCAAGTGCACGTTCTGCGTCGATCGGATCGACGCGGGACTCGAGAAGGGGCTCACGCCGGGCGTCGACCCGGATGCGACGCCGGCCTGCGTGAACAGCTGCATCGCCGCGGCGCTGCATTTCGGCGACGTCGAAGACCCTCAGAGCAACGTCTCCAGGCTGCTCGAAGAGAACCGCAACTTCCGCATGCACGAAGAGCTTGGAACGGGCCCCGGGTTCTACTACCTCTGGGACGACGAATGAGCTACGGGCCGAACCCCTGGCTGCAGGCGCACTGGGACGCGCGCGCGGCGGTCAATTTCATGGCGGGCGGCTCGGGTGGCGGCCTGGTCCTTTGTGCGGCGCTGCTGGAGATCGCCGGTGCCTACGAGCCGCTGTGGATCGCGTGCCTGGGCCTGGGGCTCGTCCTGATCGCAGCCGGCCTCACCGCGGTGTGGTTCGAGATCGGCCGGCCGTTGCGCGCGGTGAACGTGATGTTCAACGCGCGCACCTCCTGGATGACGCGCGAATCGTTGGTCGCACCGCTCGTGTTCGCGGCGGGCCTGGCGCTGTTCGCGCTCGACTCGGTCGTGTTCGCGGCGCTGCTGGTTGCGCTCGCGCTCGCGTTCGTGTTCACCCAGGCGCGAATCCTGCGCGCGGCGCGCGGCATCGCGGCCTGGAGCGAACCGAGGGTGGTCGGATGGATCGTCGCGACCGGATTGACCGAAGGTGCGGGGCTCGCGCTCGCGCTCGCCGTCGTGCTCTCCCAAGCGACGCCGATCGCCGGGTGGGCCGTCGTGTCGCTCGCGCTCGTGCGATACGTGCTGTGGGCCGACTACGCTCGCCATCTGAGCGCGTTGCCGGCGGCGGCGGTTCCGGCGATCGACGAGACACGCCGCTGGCTGCTCGCGGTCGGCTTCGGTCTGCCGCTCGCTCTTGTCGCGCTCGCGACCGTTTCCGGGTCCTTCGCCGGCGTTGCCCTCGCGCTGGCCGGGGTCGCGGCCTGGTTCGCCGGGTGGCGTGCCAAGTTCCTTTTGCTGCGTCGCGCGGCGTACAACCGCGGGTTCGCGATCTCGCACCTTCCGGTCAGGGGGCGGCGATGAGCCTGCCGGTGGGGACGCGCTCGCGTGCCGCGGGCAAGGGCGAGGCGCATCTCGCGCGCGGCGAACCCATGGGTGCGGCAAGCCGCAGCGGCGGCAGGCGCGGGGCGCGCGATGCCGATGCGGCGCCGATGTCCGATCGTCGCATCGAGGCAATGCCGCGCGAGCGGCTCGCCGCGCTGCAGCTGACCCGGCTGCGACGCATGCTCGGGCGCGCCTCGGGCGTTGCGCTGCACGCGCAGCGGATGGCGGCCGCCGGCGTCGACGCGCGCGCGCTGCGCTCGCTCGACGATCTGCGCCGACTGCCGTTTACCGTCAAGGACGACCTGCGCGCGAACTATCCCTTTGGCATGCTCGCCGGGCCGCTCGCTTCGATGGCGCGTCTGCACGCCTCCTCGGGAACGACCGGAAAGCCCACCGTCGTCGGCTGTACCCCGGGCGACATCTCCACATGGGCCGAACTGATGGCGCGCTCGATGGTCTGCGCTGGCGTGCGCCGGGGCGAACTCGTGCACAACGCCTACGGCTACGGGCTGTTCACCGGGGGGCTGGGGGCGCACTACGGCGCCGAAGCGCTCGGCTGCCCGGTCGTGCCGATGTCCGGCGGGAACACCGAGAAACAGGTCACGCTGATGGCCGATTTTGGCGCGCGCGTGCTGTGCTCGACGCCCTCGTATGCTCTGGCGATCGCCGAGGAGGCGCGCCGCCAGGGCGTGGATCTGCGCGCGTGCGGGCTGCGCCTGGGCCTGTTCGGCGCGGAACCGTGGAGCGAGTCGATGCGCGACGAGATCCAGTCGCAGCTCGGCATCGTCGCCCGCGACGTCTACGGCCTGTCCGAGATCATGGGGCCGGGCGTCGCGATCGAGTGCGTCGCCGGTCCCTGCGGCCTTCACGGCTGGGAAGATCACTTCATCTTCGAGGTGATCGATCCCGAGACCGGCGAGCCGGTGCCCGAGGGCAACGCGGGCGAACTGGTGATCACCACGCTCAGCCGCGAGGCGATGCCGATGATCCGCTACCGCACCCGCGACATCACGCGCGTGAGCACCGCGCCCTGCGATTGCGGGCGCACGCACCTGCGACTGCAGCGAATCACCGGCCGCAGCGACGACATGCTGATCATCCGCGGCGTGAACGTCTACCCGTCGCAGATCGAGGCGGTGCTGGTGGGCCTGCCCGAAATCGCGCCGCACTATCAGCTCGTGGTCGATCGGGAGGGGGTGCTCGACCGGCTGGTGATCGAGGTCGAGCTCGACCCCGCGGCCATGGCGGCGGTCGGGCGCCACGCCGCACTCGCGGCGTCGATCCGCCATCACGTCAAGTCGATGGTCGGCGTGAGCGCGACGGTGACGCTGCGCGCGCCGGGCGAGATCCCGCGCTCGGCAGGCAAGGCGGTGCGGGTGCGGGACCTCCGGCACTACGGCTCGCAGCGCCCGGGATGAAGCGCGGACGCGGCGAGTCCGCGCTTCGCAACGCCCGGAGACGACGATGCTGATGATGCCGACCGACGCAGCGGGGCGCACGCGGCTGCTGCCGGCGTCGATTCCGTTTCGCTATTTCGCGAGCGCGGCGCTGTTTCACCTGTTCGCCTGGGTCCTGCTCGCGGTCGCGCCCCACGGAACTGCTTCGTTTGCCGGGGGATTGGGCGCACCGCTGGCGGCCTTGCACGCGGTGACGCTCGGCGTGCTCGTAATGGCCGCGGTGGGCGCGAGCCTTCAGCTGCTGCCAGTGGCCACCGTGCAACCGGTGCTCTCGGTTCGTCTCGCTGCCGCGGTGTGGTGGCTGCTTGTCGTGTCCAACGTCGTGTTGCTCGTCGCGATGGTGCGCGTCGATCCGGGGTGGGCGAGCGCGGGCGCGGTCGGGGCAGGTCTCGCACTCGCGCTGTACGCCGCGCTGCTCGCGACCAACCTGGCCCGCGCCAGGCGCAAGCGCGCGATGACGGCCTTCGCCTGGGCCGCGCTGGTCGCGCTGCTCGGGGTGCTCTCCACCGGTCCGTTGCTCGCTCTGCACTATCGCTTCGGGCTGTTCGCCGACGTGCGTCCGATCGCCTACGCGCATCTCGTGCTCGCCTGCTTCGGATTCCTCGGCATGTTCGTCTGCGGCTTCTCGTACCTGCTCGTTTCGATGTTCATGGTTCGCACCGCCCCGCCGGAACGCAGCCAGTACCTGGTGCTCGGCGCCGCGGTGGCGGCGATCGCCGGTGTCGTCGCGGCCCTGCTCGCCGGCGCATCGGGTGGCTGGGTGGCGCTCGCAGGAGCGCTCGGCCTGGGCGCGGCGAGCGCGCACGCCTGGCAGATGCTTTCGCTCACGGCGCGGCGCAGGTCGCGCGATGCGCCCTGGTCGCTCGCGCTGATGCGCGTGTCCTGGGTCACGTTGCCGCTCGCGATCATGCTCGGTTCGGCGATCGCGGT
>JAHDXY010000384.1 GCA_023384005.1 Burkholderiaceae bacterium
GCATAGGTCAGCGCGATGCTCATCGGCCACAGCAGCAGCAGCGGCGCGAGCATCCAGTCGAGGATCTCGCCGAACAGCGAGACCGGTTCGGTCATCGCGCGTTCGCCGAACGGCGACCAGCGCGGCTGCGCGCGCGTCGGCGGCGGGAGAACGCGCTGCGGCGAATTCATCGGGTGCGGCTCAGCCGGTCGCGCCGGCCTCGGGGGGGCGTTCCAGGCAGTAGCCCAGTCCCCGCACGGTCGCGATGCGCACGCCCCCCCCTTCGAGCTTGCGGCGAAGCCGGTGCATGTACACCTCGACGGCGTTGTGGCTCAGCTCTTCGCCCCACTCGCACAGGTGGGTGACGATCTGCTCCTTGCTCACCAGCCGGCCCGGGCGCTGCAGGAGGATCTCCAGCAGTCCGGTTTCCCGGCCGGAGAGTTCGAGCTGCTGCTGGTCGATCGACGCGGTTCGTCCGATCAGGTCGTAGGTGAGCGTGCCGATGCGCAACAGCGTGCTGCCCGCACCCATCGATCGGCGCACCAGCGCGCGCACGCGCGCTTCGAGTTCGGTCAGCGCGAAGGGCTTGGCCATGAAGTCGTCAGCGCCGAGGTCCAGGCCGCGCACGCGCTGTTCGATCGAATCGGCCGCGGTCAGGATCAGGACCGGGAGGGGCGCGTGGCGCGTGTTGCGCGCGCGCAGCTTGCGCAGCACCTCCATGCCGGCGAGCCTGGGCAGGCCGAGGTCGAGGATCAGCAGGCCGAACTGATCGGCCGTCAGTGCCGCGTCGGCTGCTTCTCCGTTGGCGACGTGGTCGACCGCGTAACCGGATTGGCGCAACGAGCGGCACAGACCGTCGGCAAGGATCTCGTCATCTTCGGCCAGCAGAATCCGCATCCGGTACCTCCGCAAAGCGTCCGCGTCGGGGGAGCCGGACCCGGCCATGGCCACGGCCGGCCAAAGCTTCCCCCGAGGTCGCCCCCGAGTCTAGCGGTGCTCGCGTCGCGCTCAAAGGGCTCGCTCGCCGCTAGCCGCCCGCGGCGCGTTTCTTCGCGACCGCGGCGCGCAGCGCATCGCGCGTCGCTCGCGCCGCTTCGCCAGCCGCCGCCGCGAAGTCCTCGCCGCCGCTCGCGTAGAGGATCGCGCGCGACGAGTTCACCATCATGCCCGCGCCTTCGGACGTCGCGCCGGCGTCGACCACCGATTCGATGTCGCCGCCCTGCGCGCCGACGCCCGGCACCAGCAGCGGCATCTCGCCGGCGAGTTCGCGAACGCGGCGCAGTTCGCGCGGAAAAGTCGCGCCGACCACCAGGCCGAGCTCGCCGCTGCGATTCCACGGGCCGGCGGCGAGCCGCGCGACGCGCTCGAAGAGCCGCTCGGGTTCGGCCGCGATCGCGTCGCGCGCGCCCGAGGCCGCCACGTCGTCGTCGCGGGCGACGCGCAGCGACTGCAAGTCCCCGCCGCCGGGGTTCGACGTGCGGCAAAGCAGGATCACCCCGCGTCCCGGGTAGGCGAGATAAGGCTCGATCGAGTCGAAACCCATGTACGGGCTGACCGTGACCGCGTCGGCGCGATAGCGCTCGAACACCTCGCGCGCGTAGTGCTCGGCGGTGGATCCGATGTCGCCACGCTTGGCGTCGAGGATCACCGGCACGCCGGGATGGCGTTCGTGGATGTACCCGACGAGCGCCTCGAGCTGGTCCTCGGCGCGCTGCGAGGCGAAGTACGCGATCTGCGGCTTGAACGCGCAGGCGTACCCGGCCGTCGCGTCGACGATCGCGCGGCAGAACTCGAAGATCGCGTCTTCGCGAGGCGCGAGCGCTGCCGGGAACCTTGCCGGGTCGGGGTCCAGCCCGACGCACAGCATCGAGTCGGCGTCGCGCCAGGCGGCTCTAAGGTTGAATACGAAGGACACAATCGCCTCGGAAATCTGGCACGTCCGGTCCGGACCTGCGGTTGCTCGAACGTCGATCCGCTCGCCGTCGCGCGCGGTTCGCAACTGCGCACGGGATCGGGCCGGTTGCGGCATGCGCGCCGCGCCACCGAACCCGGATCCGGCGACCGCGAAGCCGCGCCCGATCCCGGGAGCGGGTGATCGTGATCCACGGCGCTCGCGACGTCAACCGCGGCGCGCGGATTTCGTCGCGACGGCGACGGCGTGGTGTGAACCGCTGCTGGCTGCCGGTGCGTCGCCGCCGCGCGAACGATCATTCCTTTGGCTGGCCAGCGATACGGGTTCGGTAGTATTCTGGACCCTACCCCGTGCCGTGGCGTCGTTTCGGCGCGGCCGCCGGATTCGCCGACAGTGCTTCGCCAGGAGAGCCTTTGATCGACGTCGACGCGTTGGTATCGCCGCTCGAAGAGAGCAATCCGTGCGGCGAGAATCTGGAGTACGACCCGGACTTCATGTCGCTGGAGGCCGCCGCTCGCGGCAAGCCCGATCAGGAGTTCGGCGATACCAGGATCGAGGCCGAAGAGCCCGACTGGAAGTCGATCGAGGAAGGCGCGGTGGCGCTGCTTGGCCGCACCCGCGATCTGCGCCCGACGATGCTGCTGGTGCGTGCCCTGACGCGCGGCAATGGCGTCGCGGGGCTGGCACAGGGAATCGAGCTTCTCGCGCGGCTAGTCGCCGAGTTGTGGGAGCCGCTGCACCCGCAACTCGATCCGGACGACGACGACCCGATCATGAGGATAAACGCGCTCTCGGCGCTGGTCGACGAGCGCGGCCTGCTGCGCGACTTGCGCGCCGCGCAGTTCGTCAGCGCCCCCGGGTTTGGCCCGTGCTCGGTGCGCCAGGCCGAGGGCGCGCTCGGGCTTCTGGATTCGGCGGGCGAGTCCGGCGCCTTGAGCCTGGTGCAGCTCCAGGGCATGGTGCGCGACGCGGCGGGCAGGGGAGTGCCGAACCACGCGCAGATCGCGCTCGATCACCTGCGCGCGCTGGTGCGCACGCTCGACGACCGGGTCGGGTCGGATCGTTCGCTCGACGCGAAGCCGCTCATCGCGAGGCTCGCGCCGCTGGCCGGGTTGTGGGCCGGCGCGACCGGAGCCGACGTTGCCGGCGAATCGCAATCGGACGGGCCTTCGACGGTCCGACCGAGCGCCGGGCGCGGTGGCGGCATCGGCGAGCTGCGCTCGCGCGAGGATGCGATCCGCCTTCTTGGCACGGTGTGCGAATTCCTCGAGCGAAGCGAGCCGACCAATCCGGCACCCTTGCTGATCCGAAGGGCGCAGCGCGTGATGACGATGAGTTTCGTCGACATCATGCGCGAGATGGCCCCCGAGGGCATGGATTCCGTATCGAAGATCGCCGGCCTCGCGTCGGGTGGCGAGGGCGCCGAATCCTGAGACTGATGAGAACCTAGCGACACT
>JAHDXY010000385.1 GCA_023384005.1 Burkholderiaceae bacterium
TCGGTCGGCGCTGCGTCGACGAGGGCAACGCCGACTGCCTGGACGCCGTGCTCTGCGCGATGCAGGCGGCCTGGGCAGCGCTGCGCGGCGCGCCCGACTACGGCTTGCCCGTGGACGTCGATCCGCTCGAGGGGTGGATCGTCACAGCCTGATCGTGACGTCCGGGACGCGCACGGGTATCGTTGCCCGTTCCGCACGGGATTCGGGTGATCGCAATGAAGCGCTTTTCGCACCTCCTTCGGTTTCGCACCTTCGTTCTGGCCGCAGTGCTCTGGGCCGTCGCGCCGACGGCGGCCACCGCCTTCGACCTGCAGGGGCACCGCGGCGCGCGCGGACTCGCGCCCGAGAACACCATCGCCGCGTTTCGCCGCGCGCTCGAGATCGGCGTCACCACGCTCGAGACCGACCTCGCGGCGACCAGCGACGGACACCTCGTGCTCGCGCACGATCACACGCTCAATCCGGCGCTGGTGCGCGAGAACGGACGCTGGCTCGCGCAGCCCGGCCCGGCGATCCGGTCGCTCACGCTCGCCGCGCTACGCGGCTACGACGTCGGACGCCTGAATCCCGACTCGCCCTACGCGCGCCAGTGGCGCGAGCAGCAGCCCGCGGACGGCGAAACCATCCCGACGCTCGCCGAGTTGTTCGCGCTGCTGCGTTCGGGCGCGAAGCCGACGCGACTGAACCTGGAAACAAAGATCACCCCGTCCTCGGGCAGCGAAACGCCCGATCCGGCGAGCTTCGCGGCGCTCGTCGTCGCGGCGGTGCGCGGCGCCGGGTTCGCCGATCGGGCCACGATCCAGTCCTTCGACTGGCGAACGCTGGTGGAGATCCGGCGCATCGCTCCCGAGATCGAGCTCGCGTGCCTGACGATCCGAACCGGCAACTTCGACACGGTCAAGCCCGGCGCCGACGGCGCTTCGCCGTGGCATGCCGGGCTGCGTGCCGCCGATCACGGCGATTCGGTGCCCGGGCTCGCGAAGGCCGCGGGCTGCGCGACCTGGGCGATGTTCTGGCGCAACCTCACGCCCGATCTGGTGGCCGAGGCGAAGTCGCTCGGCCTGAAGGTGCTGCCCTGGACGGTAAACGAACCAGCGGACATGACGCGGCTGATCGAATGGGGGGTGGACGGCATCATCACCGACTACCCCGACCGGCTGCGCCGGGTGATGGCCGAGCGTTCGATGAAGCTTCCGTGACGGGGCCCGCAGGCGGGACGCGGCGGCGCGAGACGCCACACCCGAGACGCCGCATGGGAAACGCCACGCACGAAACGCCACGCACGAAGCGCGCGTCGCTCAGCTACCCAGTTCGCTGAAGTACTCGTGCGCGGTCGTGTCCGCGTGCGACACGCGCCATTCGATCGGGTCGTCGTGGTAGCCGAGCGCGACGCGACGGATCATCAGCGTCGGTGCGGCGCGCGGCAGGCGCAGCAGCGTGGCGACGTCCGCCGGGGCGGCCACCGCGCGCAGCCGCTCCGAGGTGCGAACGATCGTCAGCCCGAAGCCGGCCTGGTAGAGCTGGTACAGCGTGCTCGCGCGCCCGCGGATCCCGGCTTCGCCGAGCTTGGGAAACCGGGCCGACGACAGCGTGATGTCGTCGACCATGACCGGCGCTTCGCCAAGCGTGAGCAGGTTGCGCAGGCGGATCACCGGTGCGTCGGGGGCGAGGTGCAGCTTGGCGGACTCCTCGGAGCTGGCGCGCCCGCGCGTGAAGCTGTGCAGTTCCACCCGCGGATAGGTTTTTCCGCCCTCGTGCGCGACGATGTGGAAGAAGTAGTACAACAGCCTTTCGCGGTCATGGCTCGCGACGAAGGTGCCGCGCCCCTGCTGGCGGATCAGGATCCCCTCGTCGACGAGTTCGTCGACCGCCTTGCGCAGCGTGCCGATGCTTATTCCGTAGCGCGCCGCGAGATCCTTTTCCGCCGGAAGCGCGTCGCCCGGGCGGTAAACGCCGCCCGAGAGGGACTCGAGCAGGCGGGTCTTGGTCGCCTGGTAAAGTGGCGTGTCGCTGTTCACCCCGCGACTGACGACTTCCTCGCCCACGCGCGTCACGCCTGTTGTCCGAGCAGCGACTCGCCGGGACGAACGATCGGGAATTCGACCGGCTCGGTGGCGCAGCGCAGAGCGCCGCCCTCGCCGCTCACGACGGTGAAACTCGAACGCTCGATCGCCCCGGGATCGGGAAAGTCGTCGCGATAGTGCGCCCCGCGCGAGTTCTCGCGTGCCTGCGCGGCGAGCACGATCGCCCGGCTCACGCGTGCGAGGCTGCGCAGGTTCATCCAGTCGTGCCAGGTGAGGTTGAACTCGCGTGCGCTCGCGTCGATGCCGGCATGCGCGAGGGCGTCCTCGATGCGCTCGAGTTCGCTCGCCGCACGCGCCAGCCCGGCGCGGTTGCGAACGATTCCCGCGTCGTCCCACATCGTCGCGTACAGCGCCTCGCGAAGCTCGGACAGCTTGCCCGCCGGACGCGAAAACGGCAGCTCGCAGGCCGCGACCGCGGAGTCGAGCGTCTCGGGGTCCGGCTCGCGCCAGGCGCCTTCTTCGCGTACCCAGCGCGCCATCGTCTCGCCGGCGATTCCGCCGAACACGGTGGAGTTCGCGACACCGTTGCCGCCCAGGCGATTCGCGCCGTGCACGCCGCCGGTGTCTTCGCCGGCGGCGAACAGCCCGGGCAGCGCCGTTCGGGTGTCGACTCCGAAACGTACGCCGCCCATCATGTAGTGCGCGGTAGGGACGACTTCGACCTGCCCGCCGGCGAGATCGAAGCCGCAATCGGCGCAGCGCTCGACCATGCCCTTGAACGACGCGCGCACCCTGTCGGCGCCGAGGTGGCCCATGACGATGTAGACGCCCCCGTTGGGCGTGGTGCGCCCGGCGCGCATCTGGGCGTAGATCGCCCGCGAGACGATGTCGCGCGTGGCGCGCTCGCCGCTCGGGTCGTAGCTCGACATGAAGCGCTCGCCCGCGCCGTTGAGCAGCCAGCCGCCGGCGCCGCGCAATCCCTCCTCGAGCACCGTGCCGGTCATTCGCGTGCCGGCGCCGGCCAGGAGTCCGGTGGGATGAAACTGCACCATTTCCATGTCGCGCAGATCGAGTCCCGCATCGAGCGCCATCGCCAGGCCGTCGCAGCTCTTGTCGCCCGATGGGGTGTGGTAGCGGTACATGGTCGGCCCGCCGCCGGTGGCCAGCAATACGGCGCGCGACTGCACGAACAGGTACTCGCCGCTGCGCACGTCGATCATCAGCACGCCCGCGATCGCGTCGCCCGAGGGCGTTCGCACCAGCGCCACCGCGCGATGCTCCTCGAGCCGGGCGATCCTGCGCGCCCAGACCTGCTCGGC
>JAHDXY010000386.1 GCA_023384005.1 Burkholderiaceae bacterium
ATGATGCGGTCCACCGTTTCAACCGCCAAAGCTACGTCGCCCCGGCGTAGCGCGCTTGCAAGTTGTGGCCTGGCATTTCGAAGTTGCTGTTCTGAAGCCCGGATGCGCGCGAGCGATGGCAGCGGCAGGTTGTCCGCCTCTCTCGGCTCCATCTTCAAAAGCCCGCCCCCGTAGGCGCGCCCGACTACTTCCGTACCAAGCAGCGTGATGCTGTTCAGGCTGGCGATGGGCAGGAGATCACGTCCGACCTCGCGCCTGCCGTCGGCAAGGCGAACCCCATAGACAGAGTTAAGGATGTGCGCCCCGGCCGCGTTCGTCACGAGGCGCGGCCTGTCGTGGTTCATGTAGGTCAGGAACAGGTCTGGTGACTCGACAAGGGGAACCCGCCACCAGGGGCTGCGAGCCCGGCACTTGTAGGCTCCAGACACGCCCGCCTCCGCCCCGGCCTCGATGTAGCGCAGCGCCGCTGCAGACGGGTTGTCACCCGGGTACAGGAGCAAGCAGCGCGCGCCCTCCTTGGCCAGCTGTTTCCACACTGCATCAGTGAAAGTAAGCCCTCGCAGGTGTCGCGCGCCTGGCGGCGATATGCGGACAAGATCCGCGTCGGTCAGTCCATGGACGACGGCGTCAGCCCGTGACAGCGAGAAGTATTTGTTATTGCCGGTCACGGCACCCAAGTATGGGCGACCCCATTCGCGCATTAACTCGAAGCGCTCATCGATCAAACCTTGGTAAGTGGCGAAGGCTTCTTCTGCGACAAGGGCATTCGTCCACTTGTCCCCGCTGGGCGTGTGCTGGATCCATTCGGCCATTTCGACGGACGCCAACGAGCGAACGTCCTTTGTCTGGTGGACTTCGAGACAGGACGCCCCTCCGGTCCCGTCCGCGAGCAGCAAGACCACCTCTTCAAGGACGCCGGGGAACACTCGATCCTCAAACATGATGAGGCGGACGCGCCCGAAGCGGCGCAGCAGGAAACGCCGGACCTCCTGCGCATAGTTGACGCTCAGCAGTTCGGCAGGCAGCACGAGCGCGAGCCGTCCGCCGGGAGCGACGTGAAGCGCCGCCTTTACGACGAATGCCGCCCATGAACTGGCGAGCCCCGACAACCGGACACCCTGAGCAAGGGCGGCTTCCAGGCTTCGGGACCGGGCTGCGCCAGTGAAGTTCTGGTAGCGGATAAAGGGCGGGTTGCCCACGATGGCGTCATATGTGACCGGCGGATCATGCTCGAAAAAGTCACCCACAGACACGCGGGCGTCGAAGCCAGCCTCCTGCAGGAGAGCCTTGGCGTTGCGGGCAGAGGCATCGAATATTTCCACCCCCTGCAAATGCTCACTCCAGAACAAGGGGTCAGCCCCGAGAGCCCGCAGCCGCTCTCCCGCTGCCATGAGGAAGCTGGCTTCGCCACACGAAGGCTCGAACACGGTGTCGGTGGGTTTGCGGACAGCCCAATCGCAAAGATAGCGCGCGATCTCCGGGGGCGTGAAGAACGCGCCTCGGGCCTTTCGTTTCTCGATGCTGTCCATCTATCCCTCCTTGCCGGTTCTTCCGTGCCGGTTGATCCGCACCTTGACAGACTCGCCGAATGCGGCCAACCGGATAGTACGAAGTTCACTCTATGTTCTCAAGCTTCCTGTGGCAGTCGAAGCCTCCTTGGCTCCCCGCTCATCCCGACAGAGGGTCACCAAGTCGCAAGCCTGCTCGTGCCAATGGAGCGCAAACGGCTCCAGTAGCCTTGCAATCGTCAACTCGGGACGCTGGCGCCCTTGCAGGATCACCTCGACGATTTCCGGTGCAAGCAGCGTCAGGCGCAGGACGCGGGTCATGTAGGAGGGCGCGATCCCCTCGCGCTCTGCCAGTTCGGCGATGGTGGCGAACTCGCCCGATTCCAGCATCCGCTTCCATCGGAAGGCGCGGGCCAGCGCCTTGACCAGCGAGCTGTCCGTCCGGCGCGGCTGGGTGGCGCCCTCGGGCACCTGCATCTCCTTCCGCCCACCACGTTTGACGAGGCGGAACGGGACATGGATGGTGATGGTCTCGGGGATCAGGGTGGCGCGGGTCATGCGGCTACTCCAATGTCGGTGGTGATTTCGTGCGCCAGCCCGGCCAGCCCGTCCATGCGCAGCCGGACGTTCAGACCTTCGGTGCCGATCTCGACGCGCTCGACCAGCAGCGTCACGATGCGCGCCTGCTCGGCCGGGAAGAGTTCGTCCCACAGCGGGTCCAACCGGGTCAGCGCCGCGCGGGCATCGGCCTCGGTGATCTCGCCGTCCTGCACCCGCGCGGTCTTCCCTGTGCCCGCCACGATCTCGGGCTGGCGGAACACGGCGCGCAACTGGTTGATGACGGCGGCCTCGATCTCACCTGCGGGGATGCGGCCGACCGGGCATGATCCGGCGCCGTGCTTCAGCACCGTCTGGCTGACGTAGTAGCGGTAGAGCTTGCCGCCCTTGCGCGTGTGCGTCGGCGAGAAAGCCGCGCCATCTGGGCCATAGAGCAGCCCTTTCAGCAGCGCGGGCGTGTCGGCGCGGGTGCGCGCGGCACGCTTGCGCGGGCTCTCCTGCAAGATGGCGTGGACGCGGTCCCACGTCTCGCGGTCGATGATCGCGTCGTGCTCGCCCGGGTAGCTCTCGCCCTTGTGGACCGCCTCCCCGATATAGGAGCGGTTGTTCAGCATCCGGTAGAGGTACTTCTTGTCGATCCGGTTGCCCCGCGGCGTGCAGATGCCGCGCTTGCCGACCTCGCGCGCCAGTTCCGTCCCCGAGCCGGTCTCGAGGAATCGGGCGAAGATCCAGCGGACGTGGTCGCCGGCTTCTTCGTCGATGACGAGCTTGCGGTTTTCGACCCGATAGCCGTAGGGCGGCACCCCGCCCATCCACATGCCCTTTTTGCGGCTGGCAGCGACCTTGTCGCGGATGCGCTCGGCCGTCACCTCCCGCTCGAACTGCGCGAACGAGAGCAGGATGTTCAGCGTCAGCCGACCCATTGAGGTGGTCGTGTTGAATGACTGCGTGACAGAGACGAAGGTCACGCCGTTGCGGTCGAACACCTCGACCAGCTTGGCGAAGTCGGCGAGCGAGCGGCTGAGGCGGTCGATCTTGTAGACCACGACCACGTCGACCAGCCCGTCCTCGATGTCCTCCAGCAGGCGTGTCAATCCCGGGCGTTCCAGCGTGCCGCCCGAGATGCCGCCGTCGTCATACTGATCGCGGACCAGCACCCAGCCCTCGGACCGCTGGCTGGCGATGTACGCCTCGCAGGCCTCGCGCTGGGCGTGGAGGCTGTTGAACTCCTGCTCCAGCCCTTCCT
>JAHDXY010000387.1 GCA_023384005.1 Burkholderiaceae bacterium
GAGACCGAGTTTCGCCACCAGGTCGAATCAAGCATCCGCCCCTTTCGCGACGTGTTGCTCGGACTCTTTTTCATCGGTATCGGCATGCTGTTCGAACCGGCGGCGATCCCTCGCATCTGGCATTGGGCCTTGCTCGGCGCGCTGCTGCTCCTGGTGAGCAAGATACTGCTTGTCGCTGCCATGGTGAAGAAGAGCGGTATCGACACCCTGCCGGCGTGGCGCACTGCATTGCTGCTGTCCGTGGGCGGAGAGTTCGGCTTCGCGCTGCTGGCCATCGCGCTCGATGCCAGGGTGGTGGACCCGGAGGTGGGGCAGATCGCGCTGACCGCCGTCCTGTTCTCGATGATCGCCGGGGCCTTTCTAATCCGCTTCAATCATGCCCTCGCCACCCGGCTGGTGAGTGCCCGACACGATGCCGACCAGGGCATTGCTCACGACTCGCCGGGCGCTCCCGAGCCGCAAGTTATTGTTGGCGGCTATGGCCGTGTCGGCCACACCATCGCCGTGTTGCTCAAGGCGAGCAGCGTGCCGTACGTGGCCTTCGACATCGACCCGAAACGGGTGGCGCAGGGGCGGGCCGATGGTCACCCGGTGCTGTATGGCGACATCTCCGACGCGGAACTGCTGGCCGCGGCCCACGTGGAACGGACCGCCCTGGTTGTCATCACGGTGGATGATCACGCCAATGCGTTACGCGCCGTCGCGGTTCTGCGCAGCAGTTGCCCGCACGTCCCCGTCATCGCGCGCGCACGTGACCTCGAATCGAGCGCACAGCTCATCGACGCCGGCGCCACCCACGCCTATCCGGAGGCGATCGAAGCCAGCTTGCGGCTGGGGGCGACAGCGCTGCGGATGCTGTCGATTCCGACCCATGATATCGATAGCATGCTCCAGGACGTGCGCGATTGGGACTACAAACCCTTGCTCGAAGAAGAACCCGCTCAGGAGAGGAATCCATGACGTCGCTCACGCGCATTCTCGCCGCCACCGATCTGTCGGCTCCCGCCCGCCGCGCCATGGAACGCGCAGCCCTCGTAAGCAATGACACGGCCGCGCCGCTCGATCTGCTGCACGTGGCGAATCTGGCGCCCCTGGAACGGCTGCGCCAGTTCATGGACACCACGCCAGGCGAGATGGAGCGACGGGTGCTCGATGCCGCGCGGCGACGGCTCCACGAACTGGCGGCTTCCCTGCAGCAACGCTATGGTGTGGTGGCGGGCACGCATGCGGTGGCCGGTTCCCTGATTGCCGAACTGGCCAAGCGGGTCGATAGCCTGGCGGCCGACCTGTTGGTCTGCGGCGCAAAAGGGGAAAGCGTCATTCGGCACTTCCTGCTGGGAACGACGGCGTTGCGGGTGTTGAGTACGACGACTTGCCCCGTCCTGGTGGTCAAGCAATCCCCCCACGAATCCTACCGCCGGCTCCTTGTGCCCGTCGATTTCTCGCGCTCGTCGCTGCGCACGATCGGGCACGCACGCATCATCGCCCCAAAGGCCGACATCGTGCTGCTGCACGTGTTTGAGGTTCCCTTCGAGGGGAAATTGCGCTACGCGAGCGTGGATGAGGAAACCATCAACCACTATCGGACCGTTGCGCGGCAGGAAGCGACCCAGGAACTGGGTGCCCTGTGCGACGAAGGCGGGCTGTCGCCCCGCGATACCCGCCGGATCGTCGTCCATGGCGATCCAACATTGCGCATCATCGAGCAGGAGCAGGAACAGGATTGCGATCTGATCGTGATTGGAAAACACGGCAAGGGCTTGCTTGACGAACTGCTGCTGGGAAGGGTCGCCAGGCACGTCCTGGCCGAATCGCAAGGCGACGTACTGGTATCGGTGTGACCATGATCGAAACCGGGGTCGATTTCCTGACCCTGGAAGTAGTCGCCACCTATCACCGGGTGACGAGGCGAACACTGTGCCGACTCGTCCAGGAAGGGTAACTTTCCGCGTTCAAGCCGGGCGGCGTATGGCGTTTCCGGCGCGAAGAGCCCGATCAGTGGATTGCCGAAGACATCGGCAAGCATCCGAGCGAGGTACGCGGCGAGCTTCCCCAGCGCCTCGTAGTGGATGACCGTGGTGATGATCAGCAGGAGCAGGCTTGCGACGGTGGCGGCGGCCGTGAGCGGGCCGATCGGAGGGTGGGGCAGGGCGGGTCAAGGCGCGGGATCCGCGTCGCCGCCCCTCGCGATCGCGCCGGGACTGCCGCGGGCAGGAAGCAGCACCCTGAAGCGCGCACCTTTTCCGCCTTCGCCTGCCAGCACCTCGATGCTCCCGCCGTGACGCTCGACGTATCGGCGCGTGATCGTCAGGCCCAGCCCGACCCCTTCGGTGTCTCGCCCGAATCGCTCGAACGGTTCGAAGATGCGCGCGCGAGCCGACGCGTTGATCCCCGGACCGTTGTCGCTCACCTCGATGCACTGCGTCGCGCCCGCGTCGCTCGCACGAACGAACACGCGCGGTGCTTGTCCCTCCGCCCCGGCGCAGGCGATCGCGTTGTCCAGCAGATTGCGCAGCACCGAGGCGAGCCCAACGCTGTCGCCCCAGACCAACAGGTCCTCGCCCGCCAGCGAGACGGCCGTGCCGGTCGCGTCTATCCGCGCCGCGAGCGAGCGCGTGGCCTCCCGCGTCAGCTCCGCGATCGAGACCGGCTCCGGACGCAGCGTAATGCGGCCTGCGCGCGCCCAATCGAGCACCCGCGCCAGCAGCCTCTCCATCGTTCTGGTCGCCTCGGAAATGTCGTCGAGCGCACGCGCCACGTCGGGTGTGTGGGCGCCGATCAGTTCGCGCCGCACGACTCCGGTGAAACCGGCGACCGTGATCAGTGGACTGCGCAGGTCGTGCGAGAGTGAATGGACGATCTGCGCCAGCTCGCGGTTCGCGACCTCGAGCTGGGACAGTGCTTGTGCGACCTGGTCGCGTCGGGCTTCGAGCGCATCGCCCAGGATCGCGAACTCGACGACGTGATCGGGCACCAGCTCGCGCGTCGTCGCCTGCGGCGGGCGCCGGACCAGCTCCAGGGCCCAGCGCCGCAACGGGCGCAGGACGTCGACCACGATCACGGCCGCGATCAGCCCCAGGACGAGCAGCAGCGCCAGCAGCGCGCCCAGTGCGACTTTGGCCTCGCGCGCCGAATGCGCGACCAGCGAGGTCTGGATGCGGTCGACCTGCACCGCGGCGGCGGCGGCCGCCTCCATCGTCGTCAGTCGCGACACCGAGCGGTACTGCTGGTCGAGCGCGTCGCCGACGTCGGCCGCCGGCAGCGCCCGCCATTGCGAGAGCACTCGCATCGCCGCCGCGACGCTGCACCC
>JAHDXY010000022.1:0-3163 GCA_023384005.1 Burkholderiaceae bacterium
GTGGTGCTCTAACCAGCTGAGCTACGCGCCTGCAAGCCGGCGAATATAGCACAGGTCCGGCCTGGAACTGTTTTTCTTCGAAGGAGAAATGATGGCTCGGATCGTGATTCCGGGAGCGGGCATCGGCGGGATGTCCATGGCCTACGAGATGCATTCCGCGGCACGCGCCGAAGACAGGATCACGGTGGTTTCGAAGGACGCCAACTTCCACTTCGTTCCGTCGAACTCGAAGACGGGCGTACGCTCGATTACGACTACCTGGTGATCGGCGCGGCACAGGGAGCGTCGTACTTCGGCTCGGCCTACGAGTTCGCGATGATCTGCGAGACCGACCTTCGCAGGAGGAAGATCCGCGATCGCGTCCCGATGACCTTCGTCACCTTCCGAGCCGTACATCGGCCACCTCGGCCTCGGCGGCGTGGGCGACTCGAAGGGGATGCTCGAGTCGCTGATGCGCGAGCGCCACATCAGGTGGATCCGCAACGCCAAGGTCGAGGACGGCGTCATGCACGTGCTCGAACTCGACGAGGACGGCAAGGAGAAGAAGCGCCACGAGGTGGCGTTCAAGTACTCGATGATGTTGCCCGCGTTCAAGGGCATCGACGCGGTGTTCGGCATCGAGTGGCTGACCAATCCGCGCGGATTCATCACGATCGATGCGCACCAGCGCAACAAGGCGTTCCCCAGCGTTTTCGCGGTCGGCGTGTGCGAGGCGATCCCGCCGGTACAGGCGACGCCGGTGCCCACAGGCACGCCGAAGACCGGCTACATGATCGAGTCGATGGTCAGCGCGACCGCGCACAACATCCGTTCGCTGCTCGAGGGCAAGGATCCCACCGAGACGGCGACCTGGAACGCCGTTTGCCTGGCCGACTTCGGCGATACCGGGATCACTTTCGTCGCCCTGCCCCAGATTCCGCCGCGCAACGTGAACTGGATCTCCGAGGGGAAATGGGTGCACCTCGCCAAGGTCGCGTTCGAGAAGTACTTCCTGCGCAAGATGCGCGCCGGCATGACCGAGCCAGTGTTCGAGCGCCTGGTGATGAAGGCGCTTGGAATCACCAAACTGAAGAAGCCGTAGACAGCCGGCAGTCGGTAGCGGAACGATGCCGGGTCAGCGGCGCCCGCGCGCAAGAACGGAGCGCGCGGCGCCGCGTTCGGCGACCCTGGAGAGCAGCAGCACGGGCACCAGACCGGCGAGCACGATCAGCAGCGCCGGAAGCGCGGCTTCGCCAAGCCGCTCGTCGGAAGCGAAGTGATAGGCGCTCACCGCCAGCGTGTCGAAGTCGAACGGGCGCAGCACCAGCGTGGCGGGCAGTTCCTTCAGGCAGTCGACGAACACCAGCAGGCCAGCCACCGCGATGCTCGGGCGCAAGAGCGGCCAGTGGACGTCGCGCAAGACGCCCATCGGCGAGAGCCCCAGGCTGCGAGCACTCTGGTCCATCGAAGGGCTGATCCTCGCGAGCGCCGCCTCCATCCCCTGGAAGCCGATCGAGAAGAACCGGACCCCGTAGGCGTAGACGACCGCGGCGACCGTTCCGCCGAACACCATCGCGCCCAGCATGCGGTCGATCGACCCGATCCAGACGATCAGGCCCACGCCGATCACGACGCCCGGCAGCGCGTAACCGGCGCAGGCGAGCGTAACGGCGAAGGTGATGAAACGACCCTTGACCAGTCGGGCGGCATAGGCGATCACCAGCGCGACCGGCAGGATCAGCGCCGCGGCGAGCAGCGCGAGGACGATCGAATTGGCGACCCAGTCGAACAGCCGCGAATCGAGCACGGCGCCCGATCCCCACCAGGCACGCGCAAGCATCAGCGCCGGAACGACGAAGCCGAAGGCGAGCGGCACGCTGCAAAGCGCGGTGGCGCGCGCCGCGCTCCAGCCGCGAAGCCGCAGTCGCGGCGCCGGATTGGTGGCGCGCGTGTAAAAGCGCATCCGCGTGCGTTGCCTGCGTTCGAGCAGCACGAGAAACCCGACCAGCGCGAGCAGGACGAAGGACAGGCGCGCGGCGGCGATCTTGTCGCCCAGCCCCTGCCAGGAGCGGTAGATTCCCGCGGTGAGCGTGTCGACGCCGAAGTAGCTGACCGTGCCGAAGTCCGCGAGCGTCTCCATCAACACGAGCGCCGACCCGGCCGCGACCGCCGGGCGCGCGACGGGCCAGGTGACCCTCCACCACGCGGCGCGCGCGCGCAATCCCATCGAGCGCGCCGCTTCAGCGAGCGAAGGACTGCGTTCGGCGAAGGCCATGCGCGCGAGCATGTAGACGTAGGGGTACAAGGCGAGGCCCAGGAACAGCCCGGCGCCAGGAAGCGAACGCAGATCCGGGAACCAGTACTCCCCGGGGGCGAGCGAGGTGAGCGCGCGGATCGTCGACTGCAACGGACCCGAGACGTCGAGGAAGTCGGTGTAGGCATAGGCCATCACGAACGCAGGCATCGACAGCGGCAATACCAAGGCCCAGGCGAACGCGCCGCGACCAGGGAAGTCGTAGGCCGCGATCAGCCATCCGGTCCCCACGCCCGCGAGCAGGACGACGGCGAGCACGATCGCGCACAACGCGACGCTGTTGGCGATCGTTCCCGGCAATACCGTCACCGCGAGGTGCGACAAGGTGTCCCATCCTCCGGAGGGTGAAAGCGCAAGACCGAATAGCACCAGGATCGGCGCAGCGGTCATCAGCGCGCCGATGCTCGCCAGCGCCGCAAGCGTGCCGGCAGAGGCGCGCGCGCCGCCGCCGGCGCTGATCGTGCGGCGAATGGATGGGGTCGCGTCGATGGTCGCCCTCGCAGGAACGGTAGAATCCGGGCAAACGCGAATTATATGCATTCAGCTCCTACTTCCCCTGCTCTCGAAGTCGACGCGCTGTCGATCTCGTTCGATTCGCCGCAGGGTCGGACCCGCGTAATCGAGAATCTGGGGTTTTCTCTCGCGCGCGGGGAGATCGGCTGTCTGCTCGGGGCATCGGGCTGCGGCAAGACCACCGCGCTGCGATCGATCGCCGGCTTCGTCGTGCCCGACAGCGGCCGCGTGACGATCGCCGGACGCGATGTGGCCGCCCCGGGGGTCTGGGTCGAACCGGAGCAGCGCGGCGTCGGCGTCGTCTTTCAGGACTACGCCCTGTTCCCGCACCTCAACGTCAATGACAACGTCGCCTTC
>JAHDXY010000022.1:3173-4291 GCA_023384005.1 Burkholderiaceae bacterium
CCCGCCTCGGCAGCCGCCCGACGTGCCGCCGCACGCAGCAACGCGACCGCGCGCCGCGAACGCACCGCCAGGATGCTCGCGCTGGTCGGGATGGGAACGTTCTCGGATCGCTTCCCGCACGAACTCTCGGGTGGGCAGCAGCAGCGCGTCGCACTTGCGCGTGCGCTGGCACCCGAGCCAGCATTGCTCCTGCTCGATGAGCCGTTCTCGAACCTCGATCCCGACATGCGCGAGCGCCTCGCGATGGAGTTGCGCGAGATCCTCAAGTCGGCCGGGATCACCGCTTTGCTCGTCACTCACGACCAGTACGAAGCCTTCGCGACCGCCGACATGATCGGAGTGATGCAGGACGGCGAGATCGCGCAATGGGACACGCCGTACCGGCTCTATCACCGCCCGCAAACCCGGGACGTGGCGGACTTCGTCGGGATGGGGTCGTTCCTGCGCGGCAAGTTGCGCCAGCAGGACGGGATCTCCAGCGTTGAGTTCGAACTCGGCGTGCTGCCGATCCATGCCCGCACCGACCAGGCACTCGCCGGCGCGAGCGCCAGCATCCACGGCGACGTGGTCGTGCTGCTTCGTCCGGACGACGTGATCCACGACGACCTCAGTCCGCTGCGTGCCGAGGTCGTGCGCAAGGCGTTTCGCGGCGCGCAGTTCCTCTACACGCTGCGGCTCAAGAGCGGAGGCGAGTTGCTCGCGCTGGTGCCGAGCCATCACAACCATGCGATCGGCGAGCGGATCGGCATCCGATTCGACGCGGACCACGTCGTCACGTTCGCCGTCGAGTAAACCGGGCGAGCCGGCGCTGCGCGGCGCGGTGTTTCAGCGAACCCTGTAGGCGCGACCGCCGCGCAGCCTGTCCATCAACTCGGCGGCACGCATCGACAGCGCGCGCCGGTCGGGGTGACGCACCATCAGTACGACCGTACGCCGGGTATTGATCCAGGCGATCTTCACGTGCAGCGGCGTGCCATCGCGCCCCTCGATCCGCAGCCAGTCGCCGCGCCGTAGCGACGCGAAAGCCTGCTCGGCGTTCTCTGCCAGGGGCCGGGGATCGACCGGCAGATCGCTCAGATCGAGCGAAGCGAGCACCTCGAGCAGCTTGTGCTCGCTCG
>JAHDXY010000022.1:4391-30341 GCA_023384005.1 Burkholderiaceae bacterium
TGTGCGTGGGCTCGCTCGTGTGCGTGGGCTCGCTCGTGTGCGTGGGCTCGCTCGTGTGCGTGGGCTCGCTCGTCCGCGGCGCACCCGCGCGAGGCGTACCCGCCTCGCGTTCGCTCGCGCTCGGCGCCGGCTCGACAGCCGCGGCGCGCGGGGACGGGGTCGAGGAACGCTCGCCGGCGCGGTGCTCGGCGTCCTCCGGGCGTTCCTCGAGCAGCGTGTCGGTGTCATTGCCGAGGAGGTCGGTCTCACCTGGGCGCGAGTCACGAACCCGCGGTCGCGACAAGGGGCTGGTGATCGATTCGACCGGTCTCGAACCCAGGGTCGCACCGCTATCGCTCGAGCGACCACGGCGCTGCATCTTGCGAAGGTGGATCAGGAACAGTTCGTCGAAGAACGGCTTGAACTCGTCGTCTTTCGCGCCGACCGCGCGCAGGCCCTGCGTGAGCATGCCGATCAGCGGAGGAATGCGCTGCGCGAGTTCGCGCCGACTCTGCCGCTCGCGGCTCGAGTCGAGGCTCCACAGAAGATCGTCGACCACCTGGATCGCCAGCCTGAACTCGTCGCTTTGCTCGCCGTCGCGAAGGACCGCCGTGCGCAGGTGTCGCAGCCAGACGTTGAGGACGAACTCGCGCACCGAATCCGGAACGCTGTAGCGGTCGATCCGTTCGTTGAGGATCGTGGTCAACCGTGCGGTCACGCTGCGCTCGCGCTCGCTGTCCGGGCGCTGCCGGTAGTCGCGCCGATTGCGCTTGTCCGGCGTCGACTCCAGCGTCGATCGTTCCTGCACGACGCGCTCGATCAACTGGATCACGCTGCGCGTCGCGCGCATGTGTTCATGCTCGACCTGCCGTGCCATTACCGCGGAACGCGTCTGCAGCGCGCTCGCCACCACCTCGACTGCGCGAACCACCGTGTCGATGCGCCGATGCAGCTCGCCGCCACGGGCGAAATCGTCGGCGAAGGCGTTGGCGATCGCGCCGAGGTTCTCGATCAGTCTGCGCAGCGAGCGCGGCTCGTCGCCGAGGAACGCGGGGTCGAGCAGCGACAGCGCGACGGTGGGCTGCTGCAGGCGCCAGATCAGCGGCTTCACTCCCTCGGGCACGCGGCGATCGTCGATCACGTAGTCGAACATCGCAGCCACCACGTCGACGAGCGCGAGCTGCGCCTGCGCCGCGTTCGCCGCGCGAAGCCGCGCGCGCACGTTGCTGAAGAACCCGACCCTCGCTTCGTGGCTGTACGGAACCGCGCCGATCGAGTGCGCGAAGGCGACAGCGTCGCGTTCGATCTCGACCACAGGTTGCAGGGTTGGCAAGACCGTCAGGCGAACGCCAGCCTCGCCTGCCGCCAGCGGCGAAGTGCCGAGCAGGCGCGCAACGTCGGCCGCCTGCGCCGTCATGTCGATCGATCGCTGCGCGGGTGCGGGTGCGGGTGCGGGTGCGGGTGCGGGTGCGGGTGCGGGTGCGGGTGCGGGCTCGGTTGCGGGTGCGGGTGCGGGTGCCGAGGGCGGCGCCGGCCGTGCGCCTGCCGCCTCGCTGCCCCGGGGCACTGCGTCGGCCTCTGCTCGGTGCGTCTCTATCGAGCCAGGCGGCCTGATCCCGCGCTGTCGCAACCAGCGATGGACCTCGTCGATCGTCAGGCCAAGGGTCTCCGGCAGATGCGAATAGAGCGCCGCGCGTAACGCTACCGCGGCGGCGGTGCTCTCGCCCAGCTCGCCGAACGCCGCGAGCGCGGCACTGGCCAGCGTTCGCGCGCCCAGCGGATTCAGATCGTCGTTCTGCCACAACCCGGGCATCAACGCGCCGACCCGCGCCGCGTAGCCCGCGTAATCGGTCATCGCGATCTGACGCGCCGCGCGCGCGAGATCGGCAGCGAGCAGTTGTGCCCGCAGTTCCTCCTCCTCCATCAGCGCAAGAGCGCGCTCCTCGTCGCCGGCGCGACGAACGTACTCGAGGCAACGATGCGCCCTCTCGTGCAGCGCGCCGTCGACCGACGCGATGCGCGCACGCGCCTCGATCCTCAACATGGCCGCGACCGCGTACAGCGACTGCCGCTCGCGCGGGTCGCTCTCCCGCTCTCCGGCATGCTCGAGCTCAGCGGCAACGGCCTGGAGCACCGGCGCGAGCCGGCGCTCGAGAGCCGTTCCGAGACGGTCCAGAGCTTGTCCGAAGAGTTCGAATCGATCGGGCGGCGTCGCCGCTGGCATTGATTGGTCCGCGCAGTTCTTTCGTCCCGCCGATGCTAAGGCATCCGCCACGCCGGCATTGTGACCAAGTTGGAGTGACGACTGTCAAGAAACCCGACACCCCGAAACGGGAGAGCCGGCGTCACCCGCTCGCGCGGATCTCGAAGCCGGCCCCCGCGAAGATCGGACAGGCCTCGCTTTCGACGCGATCGACGCGCGCGCCGATCGGCCCGCAGGCGGCCCAGCGCAGGATCGCCTCGACCGCCGTCGCCGAGCCGCTGACGACCGCCTCGACGCTGCCGTCGGACAGATTGCGCGTCCAGCCGCTCAGGCCGTGCGCGATCGCCTGCTCGCGCAGCGACGCGCGAAACGCAACGCCCTGCACCCTGCCCCTGATCAGGAGGTGCAAGGCGACCGTTGGGCTGGCTCGCGTGTTCATCATCAACGCAATTCGATTGCTTCGCGCCACGGGTCCTCGGCTCCGGCGCCTCGGAGCGTCGGGAGAATCTGCGGCACGGCTGGACGCGATCAGTACGGATGCGTTTCGTCATTGCCGCAACCAGCGGAGCGGCGCACACTGGTGCGATCGTCCGCGCAAATCGGCGCGGATCGACTGAGCCGACTTCGTGCTCCGGTTCTCGCCGACCGAAGTCGGTGCATCCCGCAACAGGAGCATGCCATGGCCGCGCAATCTGTCGCGATGCCGCACAAATCCGGCACCGCGTCCACAGTCATTTTCCCGGATGTTTCGTATCGTCGCGTATGCGCTTGCGTCGATCGCACCGCGCTGGCGCGCAGGGTCGTCTGGCACGCTGCGGCACTCGCGCGTTCACTGGGCGCCGAGCTCGTCCTGCTGCACGTCGTCGAGGCGAATCCGGGGCGCGAGACGCTGTCGGACCCGATCGAATGGGCCTTGCGCCGCGAGCAGGCGCGCCTGATGCTCGAGCAGCTCGCGCGCGATTGCGCGAGCGATCTCGCTCAGGTGCGCATCCAGGTGCTCGAAGGCAGAGCCGCCGAGCAGATCTGTCAATGGGGACACACGAACGCGGTCGATCTCACGGTCGCGTGCACTCACGGCGCCGCGAGTCCCCGCGATTGCGACCTCGGCAGCACCATCCGCGCCGTCGTCGAATGCGCCACTGGTTCACTACTGATCGTTCCGGCGGGTGTTCCCGATGCACCCGTCGCGGCGTACAAGCGCATGGTCGTTCCACTGGACGGTTCGTCGCGCGCCGAGAGTGCGCTTCCGTTGGCGATACGCCTGGCGGCTGCGACCGGGGGCACGATCCAACTCGTGCACGCGGTCCCTGAACCAGGGCTGACCGTGATCGGCCCCCTCACGCCCGAAGACATCGAACTGCGCGAACGGATCGCGGCCCGAAACGAGCGCGTCGCACGCGAGTACCTGAACCGGATCCGCGAGCGGATCGCCGGGCGCCCGACAGCGGTTCGCACGTTGCTGCTGCGCGGCGGCGACGCGCGCCGCGCACTGTGCAAGGCGATCGACCGCGAACTCGGCGACCTGATCGTCCTCGCATCGCACGGCCACGGCGGAGACGCCGAGATGGCCACCGGCAGCGTCGCAAGCCACCTGCTCGCGCGCGCCTCGCTGCCGTTGCTCGTCGTACGTTTCCAGCCGCACGAGCACGACCGCGTGCGCACGCTGGCCCAACGCCGGCACGCCCGGTTCCCGGAGCGTGCGTCGGCATGATCTCCGCGGCGAGGCAGCCGCCGATCGACCCCGTAGCGCGCGCAGCGCGCGAGATCCGTGCGACACACCGCCCGGGTCCCGCGCCGGCAGCGCCGATTCCCGCGTGGGCCAACCTCGATGCGATCGCGCGCTGGTTGCCGCTTCTGCAAGCAAGCTGCGCGGGCGCGGAACCGGAATCGGGCAAGGCCGCCGAGTGGCTGCTCGACAACCACTATCAGGTGCGCCGCGCGGTGCGCCAGATCCGCCAGGACCTGCCCAGGGGCTTCTACCGCCGCCTGCCCAGCCTCGCCGCGTCGAGCGGCGCGGCGATGCCGCGCGCCTACGCCGTGGCGCACGCGATGCTCGACGCGACACACTTCCAGCTCTCGCTGGCGAACTCGGTGCAGTTCGTCTCGGCCTACGAAGAAGGCGCGCCGCTCACGATCGCCGAACTCTGGGCTTTTCCGACGATGCTGCGCATCGCCTGTCTCGAGACGCTGGTCGCGGCGTCGGCGTCGCTGTTTCCCGCGCTCGACGCGCCCTTCGCCGCGCTGCCCCGCGGTGCGTCGCCGGCACTCGATCCCACCGATCGGGTTGCACGTGCGCTTGCGGGGCTTCACGCGATTTCGGCGATCCAGTGGCGCGACTTCTTCGACCGCACGAGCGCGGTCGAGTCGATCCTGCGACGAGACCCGGCCGGGGTCTACGCGCGAATGGATTTCGACACGCGCAACCACTACCGCGCCGAACTCGAGGAACTCGCTGCCGGGTCGGGACGCGAGGAATCGGAGACCGCAGAACTGATCCTTTGCAGAGCGCACGAAGCGGGCGCGCAGCAACGACGCGGTCATGTCGGCTACTGGATCGTCGATCAGGGTCGGGCCGCGATGGAGGCCGAGCTCGGTTACAGGGCGCGGCGCGCCAGACGCATGCATCGCTGGATCCTGCGCCGCCCGGGGATGTTCTACACCTGTACGCTGGCGCTGGCCTGGCTCGGCGCGCTCGCCGTCCCGGTGCTGTACCTGCTGCGAATGGGCGCGGGTGCGGACATGCTCGTCGCGGGGGTCGCGCTCAGCGCGCTGCCGGCGTCGATCCTGGCGATGACGGTGGTGCACTGGACGATCACGCAGCTGCTGCCGCCACGCATCCTGCCCAAGCTCGATTTCGAGCGTGGCATCGACCGGGACTGCGCGACCGCGGTCGTCGTGCCGGTGATCGTCGGCAAGGCCGAGGAGGTCCCGGCGCTGATCGCCGGAATCGAGTCGCACTGGATGACCAACCCGGATCCGATGCTGCGCTTCGCGCTGCTCACCGACTACACGGATGCGAGCGCGCCAAACATGCCCGGCGACGCGGCGATCGCCGCCGCGCTGATCGATGGCATCCGGCAGCTGAACGCGAGAGCCGCGGTCGACGGCGTCGGACCGTTTCACCTGCTGCACCGCGATCGACGCCACAACCCCAGCGAAGCCTGCTGGATGGCATGGGAGCGCAAACGCGGCAAGCTCGAGCAGTTCAACGCGCTGCTGCTCGGCGCAGCGGACGACGCTTTCGCGCTGCGCGAGGGCGATCGCGCCGCGCTTCGCGGCGTTCGCTTCGTCGTGACGGTCGACGCCGACACGATGCTGCCCCAGGGCTCGGTCGCCCGACTGGTCGGAATCCTCGCGCATCCTCTGAACACCCCGGTGCTCGACGCGACCAGCGGCCGGCTGCTCGCGGGGTTCACCGTGATCCAGCCGCGCGTGGAGGTGTCGCCCGATCATCGCATCCACACGATCTTCTCGCGGCTCTACGCCGGCGACACGGCAATCGACATCTACAGTCGCGCGGTGTCGGACGTGTACCAGGACCTGTTCGGCTCGGCGGTCTTCGTCGGAAAGGGCATCTACGATGTCGCGGCCTTTGAGCGCTGCCTGCGGGGCAAGATGCCCGACAACATGCTTCTCAGTCACGACCTGTTCGAAGGCGCGCACGGCCGGGTCGCTCTCGCGTCGGACGTCGTCGTCTACGACGGATTTCCCTCCAGTTACGTGGAGTTCAGTCGCCGCGCGCATCGCTGGATACGCGGCGACTGGCAGCTTCTTCGCTGGCTCGCGCCGAAGGTTCCCGCCGCCGCAGGGGAATCGATTCCGAACGGTTTTTCCGGGCTCGACCTGTGGCGAATCGGCGACAACCTGCGCCGCAGCCTGCTGCCGGCAGGTCTGGTCGCGTTTGCCGTCTGCGCCTGGTTGGTTCTTCCCGGAAACGCCTGGATCTGGACGGCGCTGACGATCGCGGCCCCGGGGGCGTACGTGGTGACCGATCTGATCAGCGGCCTGGCGAACGGATACAGGCGCGGAACCGCACGCGGCATCCTGCGCCAGCTGAACGACCACGCCGGCCGCTGGCTGCTGGCGATCGCGTTCCTCGCGAACGATGCGCACGTAGCGCTCGACGCGATCGTGCGCACGCTGTGGCGGGTGTTCGTCTCGCGCGAACGACTGCTGCGCTGGACCTCGGCGGCACATACCGCTGTCGGGCTCGCCGCACGAAGCCCGCGCGCCGCGGCGTGGCGCGCGATGTGGCCTTCGGCTCTGGGTTCGGCGTCACTCGCGCTGCTGCTCGCGCTCACCGATCCGCTCACTCTCGTCGCCGCCGGCGCGCTGCTGCTGCTCTGGTCGCTTGCGCCCGAGATCGCGGTCCGCATCGGGCGCCCGCTCGTGCGCGAGATCGAGCGCTTGAGTTCGTCCGATCGCGACTACCTGCGCCGCACCGCGAGGCGCACCTGGCTGTTCTTCGAAACCTTTGTCGGCCCACATGACAACTGGCTTCCGCCCGACAACTTCCAGGAGGATCCCGACCCGGAAGTCGCGCATCGGACTTCACCGACCAATATTGGGATGCTGTTCCTGTCCACGCTCAGCGCCTGGGACTTCGGTTACATAGGCTCGCTCGATCTCGCAGTGCGGGTGCAGTACCACATCGATGCGCTTGATCGGCTCGAACGCTATCGCGGCCACATCCTGAACTGGTACGACACGCGCACGCTCGCCGCGCTCGAACCGCGCTACGTCTCGACGGTCGACAGCGGCAACCTCGCCGCGGCCCTCGTCACGCTGCGCCAGGGATGCGTCGAGATCGCCGCCGCTGCGGCGGTTCCGGCGCAGCGATGGGACGGGCTGGCCGACACCTTTGGCCTGCTGGAGCGCGCGCTGCGCCGCGTGTCCGCAAGCGACGGACGACACCCAGGCGTGCAGATCGGCGCGATCAACGCGCTGATCGCCGAGAGCCGCGACCATCCTCGACGGTGGAGCGATGCGCTGCACCAGCTCTCGGGCACGCTGTGGCCGGCGCTGGAGGCGGCGATCGACGAGGCGATCGCGCGACCCGGAGCACCGCAAGCGAGGGACCTGCGCGACGTGCAGGCCTGGGTCGAGCGCGTCGTCCACCACGTCGCGAGCATGAAACACTCCCTCGCCGAACTGTCGCCGTGGCTCGAATCGCTCGCCGCGCCGCCTCCCGGTCGAAGTGATCTGGCCGCGCGCCTGTGGGAGCTGCTCGACCCCTCGCAAGGTCTTGACACAGTGACGACGCGAGCGGCGAGTGCCCGCGAACTGCTGTCGTCTTGTCGCCCGGACGGATCGGTCGACCCCTGCGCTGGCCCGTGGCTCGCTCGCGTCGACGCGGCGATCGAGCATGGGGCGAAGGCGCAGCAGGAGCTGCGCGAGCGCCTGCTGCGCCAGACTGCGCAGATCGACGCGCTTGCCTTCGGAATGGACTTCACGCTGCTCTACGACAGCGAAGTCCGGCTGTTTCACATCGGCTACAACATCAGCTCGGACCAGGTCGATCCGCACCATTACGACCTTCTCGCCACCGAGGCGAGGCTCGCGAGCTTCTTCGCGATCGCGAAACGCGACGTTTCCTCCCGCCACTGGCACTACCTCGGCAGGCCGATCGCCCGAATCGACCGCGAGTTCGTCCTGCTCTCGTGGAACGGATCGATGTTCGAGTACCTGATGCCGACGCTCATGCTGCGCAGCGCGGACGGGAAGCTGCTTTCGGAGAGCGAGCGCACCGCGGTGATCGTGCAGCGGCGCTACGCCGAAGGACGCGGGGTGCCATGGGGGATCTCCGAGTCGGCGTTCGGCCAGCGCGATGCCTCGCACCGCTACCAGTACCGGGCCTTCGGCGTTCCAGGGCTGGGACTGCGACGCGGACTCGCCGAGGATCTGGTCGTCGCACCCTACGCGTGCGCGCTCGCGCTCGCAGTCGTCCCGGTCAGCGCGGTGCGAAACCTCCAGCGCATCGAGTCGCTGGGCCTCGTGACCCGCTACGGTTTCCTCGAGGCGGCGGACTTCACGCCGCAGCGTGTCGCTGGCGGGCGCGCGTTCGCGCCGGTGCGCGCATACATGGCCCACCACCAGGGCATGATCCTGGCCGCGCTCGGCAACGCCGTGCACGACGACGCGCTGGTTCGCAGGTTTGCCGGCGACCGGCACGTGTCGGCCGTCGAACTGCTGCTGCACGAACGGATCCCCTGGGAGGCCCGCTCCGAGGCGGCGCGCGAAGCCGAGCCGGTGTTCGTGCAGCCGGTTCCGGCCGCACCGGCGACGCCGCCCTGGCGGGCGCCATCGTCGGCGGCGTTCCCGCAGTTCCACCTGCTTGGCAACGGGCGGCTGGCGAGCTGGATCTCGGAGGCCGGCGCGGGAACGCTGCGCTGGAACAGGCAGTCGCTGACCCGCTGGATACCCGACCCGACGCGCGACCACCAGGGTCTGTGGGTATACCTGCGTGACGCCGGGGGCGACACGATCTGGTCGGTCGGCCGGCAGCCATGCGGGGTCGCCCCGGACGATCCGGTGATCTTCCACCCTCACATGGCTGAATTCCGTCGACGCGACAGCGGGATCTCGATCGGAATGGAGGTCACGGTCGCCGCGGGCGCCGATCTGGAGATCCGCAGGCTCACGATCGTCAACGAAGGAGCCGAAACACGGCAGATCGAAGTGACCAGCTACGGCGAGGTCGTTCTCGCCCCGGCGCTCGACGACGAACGCCACCCGGCGTTCAGCAAGCTGTTCGTACGCGGCCAGTACCTTCCGGAACTGGGCGGCCTGTTGTTCGAGCGCCGGATGCGCCACGCCGGCGATCAGCCATGCGCACTGATGCATTGCGTCGTCGCCGACGATCTCGGGTCCGACGCGCTGGACTACGAGACCGACCGCGCCGCCTTCCTCGGGCGCAAAGGGGCGATCAGACGTCCGCGCGGCGTGATCGACGGACTCTCGGGGTCGGTCGGGTGGACGCTCGACCCGATCATGTCGCTGCAACTGCACCTCGAGCTCGCGCCGAATGCGCGCCGCCAGTTCGCATTCGTCACGCTCGCCGGCGGGTCGCGCGAATCGGTACTGGAACTGGCCGAACGCTACGCGACGATGTCCACGCTCGACTGGGCCTTCGACGACGCGATGCGCGAATCGGCGCGCGAACTGCAGCGCCTCGGGCTGGAGCCCGCGGTGGTGCCCCTGATCCAGCGTCTGGCTTCGCTGCTGCTCGGGCCGCGCAACTCCGCGCGGGCGAATGAAAGCGCCGCGAGCCTGCTCGGCCAGCCACGTCTTTGGGCGCTGGGCCTGTCGGGCGACATCCCGATCGTCGTGCTACGGCTGAGCGACCCGCACGAAGTCGGGCTCGTGCGCCTGTTGATCGGCGCGCAGCAGTTGTGGCGGCGACGCCAGATGCGCGTCGATCTGGTGGTGCTGCGCCTGGGCGTTTCCGGCTACGAGGAACCGGTGCGCGAACTCGTGCTGCGGATCGCTCGCGAGGTCGGCGCGCAGGAGTCGGTCGGACGCTTCGGGGGAATCCACCTGGTCTTCGCCGACCAGATCACGGCCGCGGATCGCGGCGCGCTCGAGTCGCTCGCCAACCTGGTTCTCGATCCGTCGGCCGGCTCGCTTGCCCAGCAACTCGATGCCGCGTCGCACGTCGATGCGCGCCCTCCTCCCTTCGAAGCGACGTCGCGACCCGAGGCGCCCGAAGACGCTCCGATCGCGCGCCCGGGCGACCTGCAGTTCGACAACGGAATCGGCGGCTTCTCGGCCGATGGACGCGAGTACCTGATTCATCTGGCGCCGGGCGCACACACCCCCGCCCCCTGGTGCAACATCCTCGCCAACGATGCGTTCGGATCGCTGGTGACCGAGTCGGGTGGCGGATACACGTGGTCGGTGAACAGCGGCGAGAACCGCCTCACGCCGTGGGCCAACGATCCGGTCCTCGACGTCCCGGGCGAAGCGATCTACCTGCGCGACGAGGAAAGCGCCGAGATCTGGACGCCGACCCCCGCGCCCGCGGGCGAGGGCGCTGCCTTTCTCGTCGCGCACGGCGCCGGCTACAGCACCTGGAGCAGCCGCAGCCATCGCTTCGAAAGCGAGCTGACGGTGTTCGTCGCGCCCGACGAACCGGTCCGGATCAGCACGCTCCGGCTGCGCAACCTGAGCACGCG
Source organism: Burkholderiaceae bacterium (assembly GCA_023384005.1). Taxonomy (GTDB): domain Bacteria; phylum Pseudomonadota; class Gammaproteobacteria; order Burkholderiales; family Burkholderiaceae_E; genus Quisquiliibacterium. Next base: position 14,748 of record JAHDXY010000022.1, read on the forward strand.
GGCGCGCCGCGTGACCGTCACCTGCTACGTCGAATGGGTGCTCGGCGCGTTGCCCAGCGTCGCGCGCCGCCACGTAGCGTGCGAGTACGATGCGGCCGATCAGGCGCTTCTCGCGCGCAATCCGTGGAACCCCGAGTTCGCGCAGCGAGTGGCGTTCCTGGCCTGCGATCGTCCCGCGCACAGCCTGACGCTCGATCGGCGCGACTTCCTCGGCCGCGAAGGCGACTACGCGCGACCGGCGGGCCTCGTGAGCTGGGACCTCGGCGGCAGGATCGACTCGAGCAGCGACGCGTGTGCCGCGCTCCAGGTGCATCTGGACGTTCCCGCTCTCGAATCCGTCGAACTGAGCTACTTCCTTGGCCAATGCGACGATCGCGACTCGGTGCGCGCGCTTCTCGCGCGCCTGCGACGCGACGGCGAAATCGCGCGGACCCGCCAAGCCGTCGACGCGTTCTGGGACGAGCAGCTCGACGCGATCCATGTCGACACGCCGGACCCTGCCGCCAACCTGATGCTCAACCGCTGGCTGCTGTACCAGACGCTTTCCTCACGGATCATGGCGCGCGCAGGGTACTACCAGGCCGGAGGCGCGATCGGCTTTCGCGACCAGTTGCAGGACGTGCTGGCATTGCTCTACAGCGACCCCGCTCGGGCGCGCGCGCACATCCTGGAGTGCGCCGCGCACCAGTTCGAGGAAGGCGACGTCCTGCACTGGTGGCATCTCCCGCAGGGGCGCGGCGTGCGCACGCGCTGCTCGGACGATCTGCTGTGGCTCCCGTACGTGGCGAGCCGCTATGTCGAGGCCACCGGCGACGTCGCGATCCTCGACGAACGGGTTTCGTTCCTGAGCGCCCCGATGCTCGCGCCCGAGGAGGACGATCGCTATGCCAGGTTCGAACCGGGCCGCAGGCCGGGATCGTTGTTCGAGCACTGCGAGCGAGCGCTCTCGCGCGGCCTCACGTCGGGTTCGCACGGGCTGCCGCTGATCGGCGGCGGCGACTGGAACGACGGCATGAACCTGGTCGGACGCGAGGGTCGCGGAGAGAGTGTCTGGCTCGGCTGGTTCGCGATCGCCACTGCGAACGGCTTTGCACGACTGTGCACGCGCCGCGGCCGGCCCGAACTCGCCGTGCACTGGCAGCAGCGCGCCGCCGAAACGCATCGGGCGATCGAGCGCGAGGCCTGGGACGGCGAGTGGTACCTGCGAGCGATCGACGACGACGGCCTCGCCTGGGGCGCGAGCGCGGGCGAGGAGTGCCGGATCGATTCGATCGCGCAGTCCTGGTCCGTCCTGAGCGGCGCGCCGATCGGCGAGCGCGCGCGCACCGCGATCGCTTCGGCGGTGCGCGAACTGGTGAACGAGGACGAACGCGTGATCCGGCTCCTCTGGCCCCCGTTCGACGAGACGGTGCGCGAACCCGGCTACATCAAGGCCTACCCGCCGGGAATCCGCGAGAACGGCGGGCAGTACAGCCACGCTGCAGCCTGGCTAGGACTGGCGCTCGCCGGGCTGGGCGACGGCGATGGAGCCTGGCGAATCTTCCGGCTGATGAATCCCGTGCATCAGTGCGACACGCCCGAGCGCGCCGCGCGTTATCGCCTCGAGCCCTACGTGCTCGCCGCCGATATCGGGGGTGTAGAACCGCACGTGGGCCGTGGGGGCTGGAGTTGGTACACCGGCGCTGCCGCCTGGACGTGGCGGCTGGCGATCGAAGGCGTGCTGGGACTTCGAATGCACGAAGGGCGCGTCGCGATCGCCCCCTGCCTGCCAAAGAACTGGGGCAGCGTTCGGGTACGACTGAAGACCAGCGCGGGCAGCCTCGAAATCCGGATCGACGACCCCGAACACCTCGGCCACGGCGCGGTCGAGATCGACGTCGACGGCGTGCGCGTTGCGTCGGACAGCGTTTCCTTCCCCGGCCGCGGGGCGGTGAGCGAGATCAGGATTCGAATCGTCGAAGCGGCGGCGCAAGCGGCGGCGCAAGCGGCGGCGCAAGTCGCGCCGCGAGCGGGGCCGCAAGAGGCCCGCGCCGCGAATCGTGGCGATTGAGGCGCCGCGCCAGCCTCGTCCCCGGGGTTCAGCCCCCGGGTTCGTCCGGGAGTTCGTCGATCCGGTACTCGCCGCGCTGGCGCGCCGCGAGGATCGACAGCGCACGCTGCACATGCGGCTCGCGCACCAGCAGGCGCACGCCGCCAACCGCGTAGGTGAGCGCGGCGTTGACCGAGATCATGTGCTCGTCGGCGATGGTGGCCTGCAGCCCCTCGGCCTGCAAGAGACCGCGAGCGAGGTGCGCCTCGAACGGAGTCTCGAAACTGGCGACCGCCACGAGCGCGAAGCCCTCGTCGCCGCGCGATTCGGTGGGGCGCATCGGATTGATTGTATCGGCTGGCGCGTGTCTGCTGTGGACCCAACGCCCGGCCGTCACCTCGGCTCGAACAAGTTTTCTGCTGCTGTTGAAGAAGTAAGTAGCAGTATCTTGCGGTTCCTGGCGATTGCAGAGCTGTGGATTGCAAGCCATTTTCGCCTGGCAACTCCTAGAATGCCCAGTGTGCAGGCCGCTCCTTGCGGCTTTCGAGACCGTCTCCGCGGCGCCTCACCAGCCTTTACCGGATCCGAACCAGATGAATGAAGCTTCGACGATTGCCCGAAACGACAGCACCCGCGTCCTGGAGAAGTTGCGCCGCGAGGCGGTCGGGCTCGATGCGCACTACCCGGTGGCTGGAGGCGGCGAACGCCGCAGGACCTACCTCGACAGCTCGGCGAGCACCTTGCGCCTGTCGATCGTGCAGGAAGTCCTCGACCGCTACCAGCCGCACTACGCGAACACGCACAGCACCTTGCACTATGCCGCGCGCGTGTCGACCACCGAGTACGACTGGGCGCACCGCGTCGTGCTCGAGTTCACCGGCGCCGACCCTGTGAACTGGATGTGTTTCTTCACCGGCAGCGGCGCGACCGCCGGAATGAATCGCGTCGCGCGAACGCTGCGTCGCGCCCGACCGGAGCGGGATATGGTCGTGACATCGATGATGGAACACCACTCGAACGACCTGCCGCACCGCAAGCACTTCCCGGAGGTCGTGCACATCGCCTCCGAGTCGTCCAGCGACGCGCTGGGCTGCGTCGACCTCGCGCGAATGCGCGAGGTCTTCGAGCAGCACGGGGCGCGGATCAACTACGTCGCGATCACCGGCGTATCGAACGTCACCGGAATCGTCAATCCGATCCACGAGATCGCGGCGCTCGCGCACCGCCACGGAGCACTGATCGTGGTCGACGCCGCGCAGATGGCCGCACACGTCCCGATCCGCACGAGTGGACACGCGGACCCCGCGCGCGATCTCGACGTGGTCGTCTTCTCCGGACACAAGGTCTATGCGCCCGGATCGCCCGGCGTCGTGGTCGCGCGCCGCGAGCTGTTCGCCTCAACCGAACCCGAGGAAGTCGGCGGCGGCATGGTCGACACGGTCTGGCAGGACCGGTACACGGTCTCGGCCGGGTTTCCGGAACGCGAGGAGGCGGGAACGCCCAACGTGCCCGGCGCGATCGGCCTGGCGGCGGCGCTGTATACGCTGCAGCAAGTCGGAATGGCGACGATCGCCGCCGAGGAAAGCGAACTGATGTCCTACGCGCTCGCCCAACTGGCGGGCGTTCCTGGCATCACGCTGTACGGCGCGACCGACCCGAAGGTGTGCGTGCGCACCGGCGCGGTGACCTTCAACCTCGAAGGTTGCGAACACGGCTTCACCGCGGCGGTGCTGAACGACTACTTCAACATCGCGGTGCGCAACGAGTGCTTCTGCGCGCACCCCTACGTGCGCGAGATGGTGACGATCAGCCTCGAGGACTCGGCCGACGGTCTTTCGAACGACGAACTCGAGCTCCTCGCGCAACAGCGCCGCGGCATGGTCCGTGCGAGCTTCGGCATCTACAACACCAGAAGCGACGTCGACGCGCTGGTGGCGGCGCTGCACTCGATTACCGCGCGCAAGGACGAGTTGCTCGCGCTCTACGACCGGCTGCCGAACGGCGATTTCCGCCACCGCACGTTCTCGTTCGACTGCGCGAACGCGTTCTCGGTGCGCGGAGCGGTCGACGAGTTGCTGGGGGTCTGAGCGCGCGGGTCTCGCACCCGCGCCGTGATGCGATTCCCGACTCGGTAAATGAGACACAGGTGAAGTAGGCCTGGTCAGGCAGACACCCGAACTGCCTCCAGGCGTTGCACGGGAGTCGAAGATGGCAATCGATGTGAACAAGCTTCGCGGGCGCCGGAGCACCGATCGGTGGAACCGCGTGTCGATGGGCGATCTGTTCGAACGGATCAAGTGGGGCGATCCGAAGCGCATGGTGCTGCGTGCCTGGGAAGGCGCGTACGAATCACCCGAGAACGCGGCCTTGACGGCAACCCGGGCGGACGAGATCGCCAACCGCTACGCAAACGCAGTCAGAACGGCGGGTATCGGAGAGGACCGCGTCGTCATGATGATCTGCGAAAACTCATCGGAGGCCATCCTTGCCAAGATCGGTCTGGCAAAGGCTGGCGTGACGATCGCACCGGTCAACCCGAACCTGAGCGACGAAGTCCTGGAGCAGCTGGTCGAATTGTGCGAGCCGGCAGCCATCGTTTGCGACTCGGACTGCGCAGACCGAGCCATGCGTTTGGCGTCGAAGACCGGTGCGCCCGTCTTGCATCAGATCAGGATTGCGACGCGGGATGTCCCGCTGAAGACATTCGGTGAATTCGTTGCCAATGCTTCGGCCGCGGAACCGGATGTCGAAATCCATGGCGACGACATCTGGGAGCTCCTGTTCACTTCGGGTTCCGCATCCACGCCGAAGGCCGTGATGGTGTCGCACACGAACACCATGTTCGCCGCGCTGAGCTTCAATGGCGTCGGCATGATCGGACTCGACTACGAATCCGATTTCGTCATGTGCTCGTTCCTGCCGATCATCTATCACGTCGGCGATGCGCTCATCTACAACACCATCATGTCGGGCGGCATGGCGGTGATCGGCAGGAGGATGAACGCACGACTGATCGCGGAAGCGATCGACAAGGAGAAAGTCAGCTGCCTTTGGGGCGGTGCGCCACAGGCGATCGATGCGATCACCGCCGAGTTCGAGAAGGACCCGAGCCTCGCGAGCGCGAGTCTGAAGACCGTTATCTTTGGCTGGGCGCCAATGAATCCGCAGGTCCATGCAAAGGCGCGCCGCTACTTGGGCCGGCAAGTCAAATTCATCGAGATCATTGGCCAGACGGAAGTCGTCTGCTCGCACCGCTTCTGGATCGAGAAGCATCACGACCTCTTCCTGAGAACTGCACCCCAGGAGAACTACGTCGGACAACCGCACGGACTGCTTGCGGCCAGGATCTCAGGGGCAGCCGGCGAGGCAATCCCTCCGGGAGATCCCACGGTGGGCGAGGCGGCCTACCGTTCTCCAGCACTCATGGCCGGGTACTACAGGAAACCGCAGGACACGCGCGATGCCTTGCGCGGCGGATGGTTCCATGGGGGCGATGCCTTCAAGTGGGGAGAAGACGGACAACGCATCCTTGCGGACCGGTTCAAGGACATCGTCAAGACCGGAGGGGAGAGCGTCACCTGCATTCGGGTAGAGGCGATCCTGGGCGCACATCCGTCGGTGCTCAAGGCAGCGATCGTCGGCCTGCCTCACGACCGCTGGGGAGAGGCGGTGACAGCCTTCGTCGTAAGCAAGCCAGGCGCCGCCGTCGACGAGAACGAGCTAAGCGAACTTGCCAGGCAGCGCCTCGCTCCCTTCGAGCATCCCAAGCGCTACGTCTTCGTGGAGGCCTTGCCCGAGACAGTCGGCGGGAAGGTGCAAAAACACATCCTTCGACGCGACTACACCAACCTGTACACGGAGAACCAATGACCTACAAGAACATTCTCGTCGATGTCGAAGGGGGCCGGGCCGACATCCGGCTGAATCGACCCGCGAAATACAACGCCCTCTCGCCCGAGATGTGCGAAGAGATCGCCTGCGCCGCTGAAGAGCTGGCGGCAAGGCCCGACATCAAGTGCATCGTGTTCAGCGGCGAGGGCAGGAACTTCAGCGCGGGCTTCGACGTGGCGTCCGAGCAAAGCGCGACGGACACCAAGAGTGTCTGGCTCGCCAACCGGCGCATACAGAACGCGTTTTCCCGTATCAACGAACTACCGGTGGTCACCGTTTGCGCGCTCAAGGGCTACGTGGTTGGTGCGGGCTTGCTGCTGGCGGCTGTCTGCAACCTGCGCTACGCCACGCCCGACACTGTCTTCTTCGTGCCCGAGTTGGACATGGGAATCCCGTTCTCGTTGGGGGGCGTGGCCACTATCGCGCGCTATATCGGCATTACGCGAACCACCGAAATGGTGTTGACCTGCAACAAGGTGACCGCGTCGAGTCCGTACATGGAAAATTTCGTGACACGCGTTTTCGACGAGGAGCGTCTGACGCCCAGTGTCGATCAGATCGTCGCGGACATCGTCAAGCGACCCAATTCGCTCCTCTTGAGTTCGCTCACCACGATCCGTGAAGCCGAAAAGGGACTTCTGCCCAAGCCTGCAAGTGACCTGTTCACGATGCTCTTCGTGGACGTGGAGACGGAAGCGAAGACAGTCAGAGTCAACTACTCGAAGAGATTCAAGTCCTGAGCAGCGTGCCGCTCGCCCATGCCAGATGCCCGGCGGGCATAGCCCCATTGGGGGCTCGGGCCGTTCCCCGAGCACGGTGGTCCCATGCGCACGACGCCTGGCAGATCGGGCTGCGACGAACGGGTCGACCCGCGTCTGGCACCATCACTTCATCGGCAAGCCCTTCTCCTTGTAGTAGCGCGCCGCGCCCGGATGCATCGGAATCACCTGGCTCTTGCCGGCGTTCTGGGGGCCGAAATCCGCGGCGTTCGGATGCACGGCCTTGAGTTCGTCGTTGCGCTCGAACAGCATCTTGGTCACCTTGTAGACCAGGTCGTCGGACACGCCGGCGTGCGTAACCAGCAGGATGGGAACGCCCATCGAGGGCACGTCGGCATCGACCCCGCGATACATTCCCTTGGGCAGGGCGAACTCGAAGAAATAGGGATGTGTCTTGATCACCTCCTGCGCCTGGGCGGACAACACCGGCAGGAAGCGCAGTTCCTTGGCGGTCGCCAGGTCCGAAATCGAAGCTGTCGGCGCACTGCTCCAGTTCACCGAGACGTCGATGTTCCCGTCGCGCATCGCGGACTCCAGTTCGCCCGAGCGCAACACGAACTCCTTGTACTGCCCCTTGATACCGTAGACCTCGGCAATCCGCGGGAACCAGTCCTGGGCCGTGATTCCGGTGAGCACGCCAACGCGCTTGTCCTTGAAATCGGCAAAGGTCTTGATCGCCGAATCCTTGGGCACCATGACCTGAAGAGTCGACGAGTACCCGGCGACGATATATCGGACGTTGGTGATCTTCTCGCCGGTGAAAGGAGGCTTGCCGTTCGCGGCATCGTGTGGACCGTTGGCCGCCGCCAGTGCGAACTCGATCTTGCGCTGTCCGAGCAGCCGGATGTTCTCGATGGTCGCCGAGGTGACGCGTGCCGTCGCCTTCACCCCGGGAACGTTCTTCTCGACCAGCCGCGCCATGCCGGCGCTGATGATGTTGAACGCCCCGCCGGTGCTACCCCCGCCAAACGTGACGAATTCCTGCGCCGCGACATCCTTCGTTCCCGTCGCCAGCGCTCCCAGCATCAAGACGCCGAACACGCTTGCCGCCAATGATTTCCAGGCTTTGTCCATCATGATCGTTCTCCTCTTCCCAAAGTACTGAGTGGTTCCCTGCGTATGCTTCACCGGGCCGTCGGCCCGGCTCCGCGCGTTACCGCGACGATCTCGTTGGTCGCAGGATCGAGCTTGATCCCGTAGACCTTTTCTGCCGTCTCCGTCGACACCAATCCGGCCCGCACGTCCGCCTGTACACGCCACGGCTCGCGCTCGTGCGGCGCGCCGAAGCCGCCCCCCGCGGGGGTGTAGTCGGTCACCGTATCGCCCTGCTCGAATGACTCCAGGTCACCGATCGCGTACGCGATGACGCGCTCGCCGGCTCGGCCTTCGTTGATGATCCAGCGCCCGCCCTTGCCCGGCAAACCGCCGCAAAAGCCTTGGGGCAACGAGCGCGACTTCTGCGAGGTACGGTAAAGGCGTGGCCGTCGACCCATCACCTGGTAGGTCAGCACCTGGCCCACACCCCCCCGCCAGCGTCCGGCACCGCCCGAATCCTCCTGGTACTCGCGCCGCAGGTACAGGACCGGCGCCTCCATTTCGATCGCCTCGATCGGGGGAATCGGGCAGTTGGTCACGTGGCACGACATCACCTCGATCCCGTCGCCGCGCGAGGTTGCGCCGAGACCGCCCGGAGCGACTTCACCGAACATCATCTGGCGCGCCGACTTCGGATCATCGACGATCGTGTAGTTGTAGTTGCAACCGCACGAGTCTGCCATCACGCGGTCGGGAAGCGCCTGCGCCAGCGCGCCCATCGCCAGGTCCACGAGGCTGTGGCAAACGACCATGCGCTGGTACACGGCTGCGGGCTTGCGCGCGTTCACCAGGCTCGCAGCCGGAGCGATGGCGTGGATCGGACGCTTGCATCCTTCGGTGCTGGGAATCGTGGGATCGGTGACGCAGCGCATGACGTAGTAGATCGCGGCCCAGGTCGTCGCCATCGGGGCGTTGATCGGACCGATCACCTGCGGGTCGGTACCGCTGAAGTCGAAGGTGATTTCGCTCCCTGTCTTGACGATCCTGAGCCTGAGCCAGTACGGGCCGCCCTTCGCCCCGTCGTCGAGAATCGGCTCCTCGTGGCAATAGACGCCGTCGGGGATGCGGGAGATCTCGGCGCGCGTGCGCCGCTCGGAATAGGCGATCAACTCCTCGAAGCACTCGGCCACCTCCTTCGCGCCGTACTTGCGAAACAGGGCCAGCAGATCATCTGCCGCCGCCTGCACGCTGGAGAGCTGTGAGGTGAGGTCGTTCTCGAGCGTCTCGGGCACGCGCGTGTTGTTCAGCATGAAAGCGAGCAGCTTTCGGTCGATGCGCCCCTGTTCGACCAACTTGAGCGGCGGGCAGCGAAAGCCCTCCTGGTAGATCTCGGCGCCCCATCCGCGCGTTCCCATCCACATCGCGCCGATGTCCAGGTGGTGGACCATCAACCCCGCGAACGCGACCAGGCGCCCCTCCCAGAATACGGGGCTCAACGCGATCAGATCGTTCGTATGGGCCGTAGCCATCGATTCGCCGCCCGCGTACGGATCGTTGCACAGCACCACGTCACCCGGGTTCCAGTCCGCCACTGGAAAATAATGCTCGAGCACCGTTGCCAGACACACGCCGACGCAACTCAGGTGAATCGGACTGTTGGCCGACTCGGCCAACAACCGGCCGTCGGCGTCGAACAGCGCTGCCGAGCAGTCTTCCATCTCCTTGACGATGAAGGAGTTGGCGGAACGGATCATGCGCCCGGTGACCCGCTCCGCGACCGCGTTGAGCGCATTGCGCACGATCTCGAGCGTGACCGGATCCACCGCGCCGGCTAGCGCCGTCGCCCCGGAAGTCTGCGTCTGCGTCATGACCTGTTCCTCCCGGAATCCTGGTTGAGGTGCGCGTTGCGCATGCTGTCGATCGTCGCGGTCCAGCCGTCCGGCAGGAAAAGGGTCGAGCCCGGATACTCGACGATCGCCGGGCCGACCAGCGAGTGACCACCGCCCAGCGTTTCGACACGATAGATCGACACCTGTTCGCAGCGGTTTCGATCCAGCTGCACGGGGCGGGTGCCCGTGGGCACGGCAGTGCCTGCCGCATCGTCGTGGCGTGGCCAGTGGACCGGCTCGACGCCGCCGATCGCCGTGAGGCGAAGGTTCACCACCTGAATCACCCGCTCCTTGAGGTCATAGCCGTACACCTGCCGGTGTCGCTCGTGGAACCGCTTCTCCAGATCAGCCACTGCCAGACCTTGCGCGGCGTCGCTCGACAGGGGAAGGGTCAACTCGTAGTTCTGTCCCTGATAACGCAGGTCGACCGCCGGCAGAAACCGCCGCAGCGCGGGCTGGCTGCCCTCGGCCTCGAGCACCGACGCTCCCTCCTCGAGCATCTCACGCAGGGTTGCCGCCAGGGCTTCGAGGTCGGTTTGCGCCAGGTCGGCGAAGTACGTGCGAACCAGGTCGTGGCGGATGTCTGCTGCGAGCAGGCCCATGGCCGACGCGTTTCCCGGTGCCGGGGGAATCAGAACCCTCGTGATGCCGAGTTCCTCGGCGAGGCGCACCGCGTGGAGCGGGCCCGCGCCGCCGAACGCAACCAGGGTGAAGTCGCGCGGATCGAGGCCGCGCTGTACCGAGATCAGCTTGATGGCGTTGACCATGTGCGATTCGGCGATCGTCAGAACGCCGATCGCCGCGGCCGCCAGCGACATGCCCAGCGGCTGCGCCACGTTGTCGCGCAGCGCCGCTTCCGCGAGATCGCGCCGCAGCGCCCGCGCCCCTGCCAGGAAATACTCGCCGTTCAGACGTCCGGCCACGAGGTTAGCGTCGGTCATCGTCGCGTCCTTCCCACCCTGACCGTAACAGGCGGGTCCCGGCACCGACCCGGCGCTGGTGGGCCCCACCCGCAGCGCCTTGCCCTCGTCCACGCGGGCGATCGACCCGCCGCCCGCGCCGATGGTCACCAGGTCGAGCATCGGCAGCAGCACCGGATAGTGCCCCAGCTTGCCTCGGGTCGTTGCCACGGGGCTTCCATCGGCCACCAACGAGACGTCCGCGCTCGTTCCGCCCATGTCGAGCGTGATCAGATCCCTGATGCCGCATGCCGCGGCGATCGCGATGCCGCCGATGATGCCCCCCATCGGGCCGGAATGGGTGATCGCGACCGGCAGGCGTTTGGCCATCGAGAAGGTCATCAGCCCGCCGTTGCTGCGCATGATCGCCGGCGTCGCCGGAACGCCGCTCGACTCGAGTGCGCCCGCCAGCCGGTCGAGGTGGTGCGTGATCGAGCGCGAGACATAGGCGTTCACTGCAGTGGTGCTCATGCGCTCGTACTCGCGAAACTCGTTGGCGACCTCCGACGACAAGGAGATGTCGACCTGCGGACATTCCTCCGCCGCAAGTTCGCGAACCCTCTGTTCGTGGCGGGGATTGGCGTAGGCGTGCAGAAAACAGACCGCGATGCTCTGCACGCCCGCCGCCGCCAACTCGCGCAACGCCAGGCGCGCGGCATCCTCGTCCAGGGGCGTGACGATCGCTCCCTGATAATCGCTCCGCTCGGGCACGGTCAAGCGCAGGTGGCGCGGCACCAGCGGCTGCGCAGGATGCCAGTAGATGTCGTAGATATTCAGTTTGCGCGAGGCTCGTCCGATCGCCAGGACATCGCGAAAGCCGTGGGTCGTGATCAGTCCGATCGGAAGTTCACTGCCCTGGACGATCAGGTTGGTCACCAGCGTCGTGCCATAGATGAATCGCCCGAGCGACGCGGGCGGCACGCCCGCCATCGCGAGAATCGTCTCGGTACCGGCGAGAATCCCCTCGCTCAGGTCACCCGGTGTCGTCGCCACCTTGAGGGTGAGAAAGGTCTTGCCCGATTCGTCCACGTACACCAGGTCGGTGTGGGTTCCACCGGTGTCGATGCCGAGCCGGCTGGCCATGGTCATTTCCCTGCTCCTTGCGATGGCGTCGGGTAATCCACCGCCCGTTTCGAGCCGCGAATCTGCACGGCAAACACCACGGCGATCAGGATGCCGCCGACGAGATCGCTGGCCAGGCCTGGCTTGATCAGCGTGAGCCCGGCGGCCACGAGCAACGCCCGGCCCCACCAAGCCAGCGGCCGTCGCCAGAACCCCTCGAGCCCGGTCGCCAGCGCCGCCACGCCGACGAGAGCGGTCAGCGTGACCGCGACGATTCCGTACCAGCTGCCCTTCATGATCAGTTCGGGGTTGTAGACCATCACGAAGGGAACGATGAAACCCGCCAGGCCAAGGCGCAGGGCCGTCAAACCCGTCCTCATCGGATTCGCGCCCGAAATGGCCGCTGCGGCGAATGCCCCCAGGCACACCGGGGGGGTGATCGTCGAGATAACGCCGAAGTAGAAGATGAAGAGATGCGCAGACAGCGGCTCGATGCCCATCTGGATCAGCGCCGGGGCGACCAGAACCGCCAGCACCACGTAGGCACCGACCGTCGGCACGCCCATGCCGAGGATCAGCGAACTGATCATCGTGAGAACCAGCAGCAGCAACAGGTTGTTGCCGGCGATGTCGACCAGCAGGCCCGAGAGGCGCAGCCCGAGGCCGGTGAGCATCAGCATTCCGATGATGATCCCGGCGCAGGCGCAACATGCCGCGACCTCGAGGGCACCGTGTGCCCCCGAGCGCAACGCCGCGGCGACTCGCTCGACAAAGCCCCAGAGGAAGGTCGATACCGGGTGCGGCGACAGGTGCGACCACAACGCGATCAGCGCGAGCCCCGCACCGTAGCACCCAAGAGCAGGCCACGCGCCCCAGCCTTCGTTGATGCCGTAGACCAGCGCGTGAAACGCGATGATGGCCGGCAACAGCACCTGGATCTGCTCGCGCGGGCGCCGCAGCACTTCCCGGATCAGGAAGAGCGCGACGTTGACCGAGATGGTGTAGACCGCCGCCTTCATCGGGGAGTACTTCGGTCCCGCGAGCATGTAGACGAGCGTGATCGGCACCAGCAGCAGGTATCCGCCGTTGACCAGGACTTGCCCCACCCGGGGCAGCAGGTCACGCGTCAATCCCTTGAGGCCATACCGTGCTGCGCGCAGATCGACGGCGACGAACAGGCCCGCGTAGTAAAGGAGGCCGGGAATCAACGCGGCGGCGGCCACTTCGAGATACGAGATCTGCAGGATCTCGGCAATGATGAACGCCGCGGATGCCATGATCGGCGGCATGAACTGCCCGCCAGCCGAGGCCACCGCCTCGACGGCACCGGCGAACCGGGCATCGAAGCCGGTCTTCTTCATGAGCGGGATGGTCATCACACCTGTGCCCGTCACGTTGGCGATGGCGCTTCCGCTGATCATGCCGAAGAGGCTGCTGCCCACCACCGCGACCTTGGCCGGCCCGCCGCGCACACGACCGAACAGACCGTAGGCCAGGTCGGTGAAGAAGGTGGCGGCGCCGCTTTGGTTGAGAACTGCGCCCAGGATGATGAACAGGATGATGAACGTCGAGGAGACAGCCAGGGCGACACCGAAGATGCCCTCCGTGGTGAGGAAGAGCGTGACGATGACGTCGTTGACGTCGAAGCCCTTGTGGGCGATCGGCAGCGGCAGGTAGGGTCCGAAGAACGCGTACAGGATGGTCGCGCCGGAGACAATGGGCAGGGCCCACCCGGAAAGGCGGCGCGTCGCCTCGAGCACTGCCAACACGAAGAAACCGCCCAGCACGACGTCGCTCTTGTATACGAGCCCCAGTCGCGCGTCCAGGTTCTTGTCCTCGACGAACAGGTACACGGAGGCGACGACGCAGCCGATGATCCAGACGATATCGACGACGCTCGGGCGCGCTTTCTTCCAGCCGGCGCCCCGTGGTCGCACCAGGAAGGTGAGGACCAGAGCGAAGCCGATGTGCACCACGCGCTGGCGCATTCCCTCCATCGTCCCGAACATGGCGGTGTACAGATGGAACAACGCGAAGCACAGCGCGATCGCTTCCGCGATACGCCACCAGACGTTCGCCAGGCGGCTCTCCGTGAGTTCGAGACGGGTCTCCGCCTTGCTCTCGGCCTGCGTCGTCACGGCATTTTCAGTCCCGCCGTCTTGCCCGTTCGTCGAAGGCGCCATGCCCTTCCCCTGAAGTCGGCTGATCGAAACTAGGAAACGCGAAATCCTGCTGGTCAAGGAAAGCGGGCGAAGCGCTCTAGGCGAAACGCCGCCGAATCAATACCCGGGGAGCGCGCCGAACCGGAGTCCGCAAGCAGATCGCGGACGAGCTGCGCGGTCATCGGCGCGCCGGTCAATCCGGTGTGTCCATGCCCGAATGCATAGATGACGTTCGTGACCCGGGATGCGCGGTCGATGATCGGCAGGCTGTCCGGGGTCGACGGGCGGGATCCCATCCAGGTCGTGGCACCGGTGTCGTTGAGACCGGGGTACATCGCCTTGGCATGGTCCAACAACGCAAGGGCACGGCGCTCGTCGGGCGGGCTGTCGGGCGCCGCGATCTCCACCGTGCCACAAATCCGAAGGCCATCCTCCATCGGGGTTACGCCGAACATCCGGTCGCGGTTGCTGATCTTGATCTTTGGGCGGATTCCCGCGTCGGGCAGCATCACGTGATAGCCGCGTTCAGCCTGCAGCGGGACCCGGTCGCTGAGGGCGCGTGCGAAGCCGGTCGACTGAATCCCGGCAGCTACGACGACTGCATCACTGGAAACCGTCTTGCCCTCGCAGCGCACGCTGCGCGCCTGCTCGCCGGCCGCCGTGACGGTCCGTTCGATCTCCAGGGCCCTGCAGCGTTCAACGCAACCTCCAGCTGCCTCGAAGAGTCCGACGATCGTCTGCACCAGCCGCAGCGGGTTGACCGTGTGCCCGTTGTCGGGGAAGTAGAGCCCGCGGCTGAAGCTCGGCGAGAGCTGCGGATCGAGTTCATGCAATCGGGTCCGCGACAAGACCTCGGTCTGGACGCCCCGGGCGGCACGCAACTCGTGCGCGAGCGCCTCGGTCGGGCCCGGCACGCTGCTGGTCCAGGCATAGATCTGGCCGGTCTTCTCGATGATGCCCGTCGCGCGCCCGCCCAGCAGTTGGTCGTAGCACCGCAGACTCGGCGAATGAAGCTGATGCAGAGCGACCGACACGGCCTGCACGCGCTCGAGCTGCCCGGCACGAATCGAACGCATCAGCCAGGGCAGCGCGCTGGGGAGATGCCGCCAGCGCAACACGAGCGGGCCCTGCGGGTCGAACAGCCACCCAGGCACCTTGCGCAACATCCCCGGCAATGAAAAAGGCACACAGAAGTCCGGGCTGATTGCCCCGCCGTTGCCGAACGAACATCCCGTGCCGGGCGCGTCCGAGTCGATCAGCGTGACCCGGTGGCCCTCGCGCTGCAGCACCAAGGCGATGCTCGCGCCGATGATTCCGGCACCGATGACCGACACGTTCTTGCGATCAACTCCGTCAACGCTCATGCGATTCCCTCCCGGCCCCCGGTTTCGGACCGGCGTTCCCTCTTAGCTGGTGTGCGATCGAGCGTGCCGCCGCAACGACCTCCTCGGTGATCGACTCGCGTCGCGGCTCGAAGCGCGCGGTCGGGGCAATCACGGACAACGCGGCAACGGTGGCCCCGACGGGCGTCACGACCGGCGCCGCCACTCCCGACGCTCCCAGTGTGAAGCTGTCAGCGATCGGTGCGAAACCGCGCTCGCGCGCTTTCCTGACCATTTTCAGGATCGTGGCAGCATCGACGATCGTGCGCGGCGTGAGCTTCTTGAGCGGCGCACGGTGAAGATAGGCGAGGACGGCCGGATCGTCCTGGCCGGCCAACAGCGCGTGACCGATCGATGTGCCGTATGCGGGCCGGACCGTGCCGATTTCAGCGTCGTATCGCAAGGG
>JAHDXY010000388.1:0-326 GCA_023384005.1 Burkholderiaceae bacterium
CGGTGCTGGCGCTGCCCGCGCTGCGCGCGGCCGGCGCCGAACCCCGGGCGCTATGCCTGGTCAACCCATGGGTGCGCAGCGACGCGAGCCTGTCCGACGCGATGGTACGCACCTACTACGCAAGGCGGCTATTGACGGGCGAGTTCTGGGGCCGATTGCTGGGCGGGAAGATTCCGTTGCGCAACCTGCTCGAACCGCTCCGGCATCTGGCGCGACGCGGTTCAGGAGTTGGCGCGAAAGGCGCCGCGGCGGCGAACGACGCCGTGGGAGCGAGCGAGGCGGCGGGGGCTAGCGACGCCGTGGGAGCGAGCACGGCGGCGGAGGCT
>JAHDXY010000388.1:336-3292 GCA_023384005.1 Burkholderiaceae bacterium
GGGGGGGGGGTGGGGGGGCGGCGGGGGCGGGCGGGGGGGCGGGGGGGGGGGCGCGCGCGGGGGGGGGGTGGCCCGCCCCGGGGGGGGCGCGCCCCGGGCGCCCCCCGCCGCGGTGGACCTGCCCGAACTGCTTCTCGCCGCGTTGGGCGGCTACCGCGGTCGGGTGGTTACGGTGCTCTCGGGGAACGACCTCACGGCCGGCGAGACCGAGTCGCTGCTGCGGCGCGACCCCCGCTGGCGCAAGCGAATCGAACGCGAAGGCGAAGTGCTTCGCGTGGCCGGCGCGGACCACAGCTTCTCGGACCCGGCGCAGTGGGGCGAGCTGATCGCGCGCGTCGCGGCGCTGGCGAGCGCTCAGGACTGAAACGCCCCGGGAGAGCGCCGCGTCGTCGCCGCGAGCGCGCGTAATTCGAGCGGATGCAGGTACTCGTCGCGCGGTTCGAGTGAGAAAGCCCCCCAGTGCGAGGCCTTGACAGCCCGTCCGCGCAAGACCGAACGCTCGCGCAAGCGATAGTCGAAGTTCTCCGTGTCGGCAAAATCGGCGCGCGCGGCAAACAGGTTTCCCCGCGCCGCTTCGAGCCTGATGCCCTCGACCAGACCCTCGCCCGCGAACAGGTTGTTCTCGACGATCGCGGCGGCCGATCCGGGGTAGTCGTGGACGAAGACCGCGATCGGGCCGCGATTGGCGAAGGTGTTGTGCCCAAGGACGAGCTGGTTCAGCGACCAGTGGTAGCCTTCGGCGCCGAACGACAGCAGCGTGTGATTCCGGTTGCCAGGCTCCTGCGCGAAGAGGTTTCCGAGCGCCACCACCAGCCCGCCGTTCGGGCAATCGAGTTCGTAGCTCGCCCGCCCCGCGGTTTCGTCGGCGAGGCGATTGCAGTAGAGGTAGCTCTGGCGCGCGCGGGTCTTCACCAGGTGCCCGGCGTTGGCGTGGTGCGACCAACAGGCCCGCATCTCGAAGCGGGCGATCCGCCCGACGTAGAGGTTGTGCGTGAAGCCTTCGCCGGTCGGCGTCTGCCCCGCGAATTCGCAGCGCTCGAGTTCGAGCTCGGAAACCCCGTCGTTGCCCGTGAGGATGCCGTTCTCGTTGTCGATGAAGCGGCAGCGTCGCACGCGTAGGTGGCCTCCTTCGAAACGAATTCCGGCGCCGTTTCGGTTCGGTACGCGTGCACCGTGAAACTCCAGTCCTTCGATGTCGAAGCGTCCCTGGCGCACGACCCAGATCGCCTTGCCTTCGGCGGCTTGGCCATCTGCGAACAGGCGCACCGCCCCACCGACGCCGCGTATCGTCAGCCGAGCCTGCCCCCAGACAGCGGTGTCGCCGATGTAGTCGCCCGAATCGATCTCGATCGTGTCCCCGCTGCGAGCCGCGCGCGCGGCCTGCGAAGGAACGGCGTGCTCGCGCGTCGGGCCGACGCGAAGAAGGCGCGCAGCCCCATCTCCACCGCTTGCATGCGCGAAGCGGTGCGCGCCGGGCACTTGAGATCCGAGCGCAGCGAGAAGCAGTTCGCGGCGCGGCAAATCGTTCACGGCGGCATCGTGCCGCTTCGCCGAGTTCGTCTTCGTTCCTGGCCGCATCGTTGCGCGTTGCGATGTCAACGGCGTTCCCGCCTGCGATTCACGGTGCCGTGCACATGGCCGGCGCTTCGATCAATCGATCGGCACCCATTCTAAGGAAGCCTGGCGCACGGTCGATGCTCGTGTCCGCGCCCGGACCCGCGCCAGCCGGATTCACCCGGGCGAGCGGCGTCGGCTCGAACTCGCTCGACGGTCCGACGCGGCCGGCGTCCAGTGCGGGCACATCGTTCGGCTCGTCGACGCGGTCGGGCGAGGCATCGACGTCGCGCGCGGCGCTCTGCATCCGGATGGCCGCCGACACGCGCACCGGCCAGCGCGGGCGCGACCTTCCGGCTTCGTCCAGCGCCCGATAGTGAGCGCAGGTCCAGGAACGCCCGGGGCCCGCGCCGCCCGAGCCGCCTGAAACACCGCCGTCGGGCGATCGCGGGCCGCCGGTGCGCAACAGCTCCAGCGGGCCGAGCCGCAGCGACGCGGGCGCGTCGGCGCATCCGTCGTAGGCCTGCATCACGCGCGCGGCGAAGCGCCCGACGAAGGGGACGACCAGCGGAATACCGTAGGTGAACTCGATCTTGAGCATGTTCGCGTCGGCCAGTGTTTGCGCCGAAGCGGCCCCGATCGGATCGCCGCGTCGAACTCCGGCGGTCGCCCCTGCCGGCTGGAAGGCGCCGGGCAGCAAGCCGAGGTTGTCGTTCGGGATTTCGAGCACGCCCGCAATCGGCGCGTCGTCGTCGTCGCGCGCGGCGACGGCCCAGTCGGAGAAGCTCTCGCGGGTGGGCGAAAGGCGTCGCCACGCGGCCCACCCCGCCGCCCGGCCGCGTGTCAATTCCGCACCGGCGCGCTCGATCGACTGGTCAAACTCGACGCGGTCGCTCGCCCCGAACAGCCAGGGCGCAAGACCGCGCGCGAGGCCGCGATCGACAGCGGCTGCAGACGCATGTGCGACGCTGCCCGCGCGCGCGCCCTCGATCGCCGCGTGCGAGACCGCCTGATAGCCGTGGAACACGAGCACCCACTGCAGTGCCGAGAGCCCGAGCAACATCACGAGCGGAGCGGCCAGCAGGGTTTCGAGCGCCGCCACTCCGCGCATCGCGCTGCGTTGCGCAGGGCGCGCGTTCTCCTGGCGTGAACGACGCCGCGAACGACGAAGCGAATATCGGCGCGGGCCGCTCATGGCGACGGCGCTCCCTTCAGGTATTCGATCGAAGCGCCCTGCGCGGCGCCAGCCTCGGCGGCCGCTCCGGTCGGGTCCGCGGCCGAGTTTCCCCTCGCGGCGACGCGACGGCGAACGAGCACCACGTCGCGTCCGATCGACTCGCGCGCCGCGTCGGCGCGTGTGAGCGCTCGCGCGGGACCGAAGGCGGCGATCTCGCGGTCGTAC